>UQOG01000074.1 GCA_900542615.1 uncultured Eubacteriales bacterium
GATCTCCATGCGCAAAAGGGGCGCGTCCTGCCGGCTGCCCACGGGCTGGAGCAGCAGGATCTGGGCGGATACGTCCTCCACCCCGTGTACCACCCGGCAGGGGAGGGCGTCGGTCTCCGCCTCCGGGAGGAGGGTCAGGCAGCCGTCCCCCAGCCCCACCTGGGCGATATCCGGGGGGATGGGCCGGCCCACGTGGAGCACCGCAGCCCAGGGCGGCAGATACAGGACGCCGTCCCCCTGGGGCTGGGCTTGTACAAAGTTTTTGCAGCCGGTGAGCCGGGCTGCGCCGGGGGTGCGGGGGTCTTGGAACAGCTGATGCTTTTCCCTGGGGGGCTGGGTTTTGCCCGCCTCCATCATACACATGGGGCCACAATTGCGGTAGACCTCGTCCCGGTCGTGGGACACCCAAATGCAGGGCCCGCCAAAGGCTGCCAGCACCCGGGCGATCTCCTGCTCCAGCTGCCACTTCAGGAAGCTGTCCAGGGCGGCGAAGGGCTCGTCCAGCAGGATGGCGGCAGGCCGGCTGGCCAGGATCCTGGCCAAGGCTACCCGCTGTTGCTGGCCCCCGGAAAGCTGGGCCGGCCGCCGGTTTTCCAAGCCCTCCAGCCGCAGCAGGGCCAATAGCTCCTGTAAAGCAGGCTGGCGCAGGGCTTTTTTCTGGCGCCTGGCACCGGCCTGGATGTTCTGGGCCACGGTCATATGGGGAAATAGGGCGTATTGCTGGAACAGGTAGCCGATCCCCCGTTCCTGGGGAGGCAGGTTGATCCTGGCCGCCTTATCGAACAGGACCCGGCCATCCAGCACGATGCGGCCCTGGTCGGGCTTTTCAATGCCGGCGATGCACTTGAGGGTCATGCTTTTGCCGCAGCCGGAGGGGCCCAGCAGGGCCAGGATCTCCCTGGGTTCCGCAGTAAAGGCCGCCGACAGGCAGAAGCTGCCCAATCGTTTTTCGATCTGTACGGACAGGGCCATTTAGCTGCCTCCTTTCGGGGAACGCTCCCGTTTTTCCAACAGGTTTACCGCCATGAGCACCACAAAGGAGATGGCCATGTTTACCAATACCCATCGCAGGGCCAGCTCGTCGTTGTTGGTGCGCCAGAGCTGATAAACGGTGGTGGAAATGGTGGCGGTGCGGCCGGGGGTGTAGCCGGCGATCATGCTGGTGGCGCCGTATTCCCCCAGGGCCCGGGCAAAGGCCAGCACCGTACCCGCCAGGATGCCCTGGTGGCAGACGGGCATACGCACCCGCCAGAAGATATAGGTATTGGACAGGCCCAACGTTTTGCCCGCATGGGCCAGGGTCTCGTCAAAGGCCTCGAAGGCGCCCCGGGCAGTGCGGTACATGAGGGGGAAAGAAACGGCCACGGTGCCGAAGATGGCGGACCACCAGGTCATCACCAGCTTGATGCCGAATTCCTCCAAAAACCAGGCGCCGATCATGCGCTTGGGGCCAAGGAGCCGCAGCAGCAGGTAGCCCACCACCGTGGGGGGCAATACCAGGGGCAGGGTGAGGATCACGTCCAGCACCCCTTTGAGGGCCCGGGGGACCCGGGCGATATAGTAGGCGGCCAGGATGCCCAAGAAAAAGGTGATCACCGTGGAAATGCCGGCGATCCGGAGGGAATTATAAAGGGGAAACCAATCCATGCGGACTCCTTTGGGACGGGGCCCGGCGCAAGGGCCTGGGCGGGATATTTTGCACAGAAGCAACAGGCGCCCCGGTAGGGCCCGGGGCGTAGCTGGATAACGGGCGGGGAAGGGGCTTAGCCCACCGGTGCGAACCCTACGGATTCAAACACCGCGGTGGCTTCCTCTCCCTTTAGATAGGCCAGGAAGGCCTTGGCCTCCTCCATGTGCTGGCTGATGTTGAGCACGGCCGCAGGATAGATCACCTGGGAGCACATATCCTCCGTGGCCTGGTCCACGATGGTCAGCCCGGCGGAGAAGGCGTCGGTGGCATAGACGATGCCGCAATCCACAGCGCCCTCGCTCACCTGGGTGGTGACCTCCTTCACGTTGGAGCCGTAGGTGATCTTGCTGCCGCTCTCCAGGCCCTCCAACAGGCCCAGGTTGGTGAGGATCTCGATGGAATACTGGCCCACGGGCACGTCGTCGTTGCCCAGGGCGATGCTTTCACAGTTGGCGATGTCCGCAAAGCTGTTGATGTTGGCCGGGTTGCCTTCCGGCACCACCAGGGCCACCTTGTTTTCCAGCAGGTTCACCCGGGTGCCCTGCTCCACAAAATCCAGGCCCTCGGTGTTCACTTCCGGGTCGGCGGCAGCGTCCAGCTGGTTCATCTGCTTCTGGGCGGCGGAGATGAACAGGTCGCAACCCGCCCCCTCCTGGATCTGGGTCTTTAGGGTGCCGGAGGAATCAAAGCTGAAGATCAGGGTCACATTGGGGGCCACGGCCTGATACAGTTCCCCAATCTGGGTCAACGTCTCCTGCAGGGAGGCCGCCGCAAAAACGATCAGCTCCACCTGTTCCGCCGTTTCCTCCGCCGGGGCCGCCTCTACGGGGGTTTCCTCCCCTGCGGGCTCGGCCGCTTCCGCCGCCGGGGCGGCGCAGCCCGCCGCCGCCAGGCATAGGGCCATTCCAACAGCCAATAGGGCTATGTATTTTTTCATGGATGCTTAACTCCTCATTCCTTGTTGTGTCCGCTATTTCCCAAAGGGGCAAATGGGGTATTTGCAGGGCTTGCAGCCCAGGCACAGGCCCCCGTTGCCCATGCGGGCAATGTCCGCCCGGGCGATGGGCACATCCGCCAGGATCCGGGGCAACAGCAGGTCGAACACCGTGGCGCCCGCGTACATGACGCAGCCCGGCAGGCCCAGGATGGGCGTCCCGTCGGCAAAGTACCCCAGCAGGAACATGGCCCCGGGCAGCACCGGCGCCCCGTAGGAAACAATGTCCGGCCCCGCCGCCCGGATGGCGCCGGGGGTGTTGTCGTCCGGGTCCACGCTCATGCCGCCGGTGCACAGGATCATATCCACCCCCAGGTCCCGGGCATGGCGGATGGCGGCTACGATGTCCTCCCGCACGTCCCCGGTATGGGCGGTGTAGGTTACCTCCACCCCATAGGCGGCCAGCTTGTCCACCACCACCGGGGTAAAGGTATCCTGGATGCGCCCCTTCTGCACCTCGCTGCCCGTGGCCAATATAGCCGCGCGCTTGCGCACAAAGGGCAGCAGCCTGAGCAGGGGCTCCGCCCCCGCCGCCGCCTCCGCCTGCTCTAGCAGGCTTTCCGGCACCACCAGGGGGATGACCCGCATCCCCGCCAGCCTGTCCCCAGGCCGGACGGCGGTGTTGCCATGCCGGGTGGCGATGATGATATCCCCGATGCTGTTCACGGCGCACAGTCGCTCCTCATCCACCTGGAACAGGCCGGCGAATTGGGCGGTAAGCTCGATCTTGCCCTCCTTCACCTGGCCCCGGTCCATGCCCGGCCCCTTGGAAATGGCGCATAGCCGCTCCGCGGCGTCGTTTTCATGGAGCATACCCGGCTGCATCTCCCATACGTATAGGTGCTCCTTGCCCATGGACAGCAGCATGGGAATGTCTTCCTCCCGTACCACATGCCCCTTGCGGAACTGGGCGTCCTTGTATTGGTCCTTGACGATACGGGTAAGATCGTGGCACAATACATGTCCCACGGCGTCTACGGTCTTGATCTGTTTCATGGTTCGAAATCCCTCTGCAAATTGGATTGGGTATATGATATCATTATTCTCCGGCGAATACAACGACCTCTCGGAACGTATCGCTTTTTTCAATAAAACGTCTGTTATGCCCTTATCGCCCGCCCCGGGGGGCAACCTGCCGGCTTTTTGAAGGGGCGACCTATCCGTTTTCCCGGTGGGACGCCCTCTCGTGCCTCTCGGACGCGTAGAACGGCAACGACTGATTTATCGATTCTATCTATAGGTTTTTCCATACTGGGGCCACGGAAAAGCCCCCCGCTCCCCTGGAACAGGGGCGAGGGGCCAGAGCGCGGCCCGGTTTTTAGGGCTGGCAGGCCAGGGCCAGGATGGCGTCCGCCATCATGCAGGCGTCGTCCAGCAGGTTATCCAGGGGGATGAACTCGTTGGCCTGGTGGATCCGGTTATCCAGGCCCGGCCGCTCGCAGCCGAAGGCCACCGCATTGGGAATACACCGGGCATAGGTGCCGCCGCCGATGGCCAGGGGCTTGGGGTCCTTTTGGCCGGTGCGGTCCCCGTAGACCCGCAAAAGGGCCTGGACCAGCTCGCTGTCCGCGGGCACGAAGTGGCCGGGCTGGATGTGGGTGCCCGTGAGGGCCAGGCCGGCGGGGGCCAGGGCCTTGGCGATCTTCTGGGCGATGTCCTGGGGATCCAGGCCCAGGGGCAGCCTGAGGTCCAGGCACAGGTCCCGTATGCCGTCATGCTCCCAATCCAGCATGGCCACGTTGCAGGTGGTCCGGCCGGAGGCGTCGGTAACGTCGATACCCAGGCTTTCCCCGTGGATATCCCGGGCAAAGGCCTGATGCAGCAGCTTGGCCACTTCCGCGTCCCCCTGGGGCAGGGGCAGCCGGGCCAGCAGCTCCAGCATAGCCTGCAGGGCGTTGTCCCCCTGCTCGGGATGGGCGGCGTGGGCGCTGCGGCCCTTGATGCCCAGCCGGCAGCCTGCCGGGGAGGGCTCGCAGGTAACGGGCAGATGATGGAGCTTGGGGGCCACCTCCTCCGGGGAGAGGGGCAGCTCCGCCTGGGCCAGATCCGGCACCACGTTGGCCTTGATGCCCGCCTTGACCCGGAGCTGGGAGGCGAACTTGCCGGCGAAATGCACCTGTAGGATCCCCTTTTCGCTGTTCACCAGGGGATAGTCCGCATCCGGGGAAAAGGCCAGATCCGGCAGCTTTTCCACCTTGGCGTAATGGTCCATGCAGCCCCAGCCGCTCTCCTCGTCGCAGCCCAGCAGCACCCGGACCCGCCGGCGGAATTTGGCGCCGCTGTGCTTCACCGCGGCCAGGGCAAACAGGGCGGCTACCGCCGGGCCCTTATCATCCATCACGCCCCGGCCATAGATGCAGCCGTCCTCGATAAAGCCTTCATAGGGCGGGAAGCGCCAGCCGTTGCCGGGGGCCACCACGTCCAGATGGGCCAGCACGCCCAGCTCCTCCTCCCCTTCGCCGGCCTCGGCATAGCCGACATAGCCATCCAGATCCTTGGCGGTCAGGCCCAGCTGTTCCGCCAGCTCCAGGGCGGCGGTCAGGCAATCCTGAATGGCCGGGCCAAAGGGCGCCCCGGGGGCAGGGTCCGCCTTGGTGCTGGGGAAGCGCACCAGGGTCTGTAGGGAGGCGATCAGCTCCTCCCGGTGTTCTTGCAGCCATTGATCGGTCTGTTTCATGGGCATCGCTCCTTTATATATGGTAATGAAAAGGGGGATTCTCTTTCAGCGGCCAGGGGGATCAATTGAAGGAACCAAAGCCCCGGCCCACCACCTCCTGGGTCTCGATGATGGAGAACATGGCGTGGGGGTCGTGCTCCTTGACCATGCGCTTGACCCTGGCCAATTCGGTGGAGCGCACGATACAATATACCAGCTTCCTGGGGGCGCCGGTATAAGCGCCCTCCGCGTGGATGTAGGTAATGCCCCGGTGGAGCTGGTTGAGCACCAGGGGGGCGATCTCATCCCATTTCTCGGAAATGATGAACAGGGTCATCACCCGGTTCATGCCCTTGAGGGCGGCGTTGAAGGCCACGTTGCAGATGAACATGCAGATCATGGACACCAGGGCGGTTTCCAGGCCCTTGACAAAGGCCAGCACGCTCATGATGACCAGGTTGAAGAAGATGTTCACCGTGCCCATGGGGATGGAATAATTCCGGCTGATAATGGCGGCGATGATGTCCGTACCGCCCATGGTGGCGTCCCGGCGCACCACCAGGGAGCCGGAGATGCCCACGATGGAGGCCCCCGCCGCAGCGGAGACCAGGGGGTCCGTAACGCCGAAATTCAGGCCGCTGGTCAGGCCCATGGCCAGGGAGAGCAACAGGGTGGCCACCAGGCTGAACAGGACGCTTTTTAGCCGTAGGAACTTGCAGCCCACCAGCAGGATGGGGATATTCAGCAGGATGATAAAGGGCCAGGTCGGCAGCCCGGTGATGTAGTTGACCAGCATGGAAATGCCGGTTACGCCGCCGCTCAAAAAGCTGTGGGGCACATAAAACCCCGAGATGGCCACCGCCTGGATGACGCTCACCAGCGCGATGGTCAAAAAGGTAAGGCCGTCCTCCTTCAGGTCCAGTTTCGCCTTTGGGGGCTCGGTTTGAATCGTCTGTTTCATTCTTTTTGCGGGGCCATGCATGGTTGCCCCAAAACTCCCATAGTATTCCAGCGTAGCTCAATTATAAAGCAAGCCGTCTGGAAAGTATACAGCAAGGTTTGCATTTTGGGAAACTGTTTTGGCTGAATTTACAAAAATTTCATCGTGTTCTTCCAGCCGGTCATCCCGTGGCCGGTTGAAAGGAAGGGAAGGGACGGGTATAATACTGGCATGAATATTTTTTTGGCCATGCTCCTGGGCCTGGTACAGGGCCTTTGCGAATTTCTGCCCGTGTCCAGCTCGGGCCACCTGGTGCTGCTCCAAACCATCTTCGGGGTGGAGGAGGGCGCCCTGTTCTTTACCACCATGCTCCATGTGGGCACCCTGTTGGCGGTGTTTGCGGTGTATTGGCGGCAAATTTGGGAAATGCTGCGGCGCCCCATCCAAAAAAAGGTGGGGATGCTGCTGCTTTCCACCGCCGTCACCACCCTGCTGGCCTTCCTGTTCCGGGATGTGATCTCCGCCGCCTACGAGGGCATCCTGTTGGGGCCCGGGTTCCTGCTCACCGCCGCCATCCTCTACGGCAGCGAGCGCTATTTCCGCCGCCGCAGATCCAAGGGACTGGACATCCAGCAAATGGGCCTGGTCAGCGCCATGGGCATCGGCGCCATGCAGGGGATCGCCATCCTGCCCGGGGTCTCCCGCAGCGGCTCCACCATTGCCGGGGCCCGGCTCTTTGGCCTGAACAAGGACGCGGCGGCGGAATTTTCCTTTCTGCTATCCATCCCGGCCATCCTGGGTTCCCTGATCCTACAGCTGCCGGATGTGCTGGACGCAGGCTTTGGGGAGCTTGCCTGGGGCCCCATCTTGGCCGGCATGGCGGTGGCTGCCCTGAGCGGCTATCTGGCCATCCGCTGGATGCTCCGGCTCATCCGCACCAAAAGCCTTCTCGGCTTCTCCCTGTATACCGCCGTGTTAGGCGCGCTGGTGCTGCTGGACCAGCTGGCCTTCCACCTGTTCTTCTAAGGGCCCTGCCCCTGCGGCCGCCGCCCCTGCGCCGGGGCGGCGGCTTTCTATGGCCGGCGGCAGCCGCAAAGGTATACAGGTATTCTTCTTCCCAAAGGCTTGAAAGGGCATGGGGGCTTGGTTTAATATTATGGAAACAAGCATGGCGTATATAAGCTTCCCGTCTATCCCATCAACATAAGAGAGAGAAGGAGAAACAACATGATACAATTGGTGGACCATGGGGTATTTTTGGTCAACGGCGTCCCTTCCGACCGGGCGGACATCTCCCCCCAGGAGGCCCGGCAGCATACCATTACAGCCGGCATCCTGAACGCCCACAGCGTCTCTTCGGACCCCGCCCAGCTGCGGATCCGGTTCGATAAGCTGATCTCCCACGACATCACCTATGTGGGCATCATCCAAAGCGCCCGGGCCAGCGGCATGGAACGCTTCCCCCTGCCCTATGCCATGACCAATTGCCACAACAGCCTTTGCGCCGTTGGCGGCACCATCAACGAGGACGACCATGTGTTCGGCCTTTCCGCCGCGAAAAAATACGGCGGCATCTACGTGCCCGCCAACCAGAGCGTCATCCACAGCTACGCCCGGGAGGCCATGAGCCGCTGCGGCAGCATGATTCTAGGCTCGGACAGCCATACCCGCTACGGCGCCCTGGGCACCATGGGCGTGGGCGAGGGCGGCCCGGAGCTGGTGAAGCAGCTGCTCTCCAATACCTATGACATCCCCGCCCCAGAGGTGGTGCTGGTATACCTGACCGGCGCTCCCCGCCGGGGCGTCGGCCCCCACGACGTGGCCATCGCCCTGGTGGCCGCCACCTTTGGCAACGGCTTCGTCAAGAACCGGGTGCTGGAATTCACCGGCCCGGGCCTTGCCAACCTGCCGGTGGAGTTCCGCAACGGCATCGATGTGATGACCACGGAAACCACCTGCCTTTCCTCCATCTGGGAGACCGACGATGCTGTGAAGGCCTATTATCAGACCTATGGCCGGCCGGAGGATTACCAGCGGCTCACCCCCGGCCCCGTGGCCTATTATGACCGCATGATCCAGATCGACCTGGATCAGATCGAGCCCATGATCGCCCTGCCCTTCCATCCCTCCAACGCCCATACCATCCGGGCCTTCCTGGCGGATGCGGACAACCTGTTGGCCGCGGTGGAGGAAGAGGCGGCTAAAAAATTCCCCAAGGCCAAGCTGGACTTGCGCTCCAAGGTGCTGCCCCAGGGCGTGCTGGCGGACCAGGGCATCATCGCGGGTTGCTCCGGCGGCCTGTTCGACAACATTGTGGAGGCCGCCGCCATCCTGGAAGGGGGCAGCGTGGGCAACGGGTACTTTGACCTTTCCGTTTACCCCACCAGCGTGCCTGTAAGCCTGGAGCTGACCCGGGTAGGCGCCACCGGCGCCCTGCTCTCCGCCGGCGCCATCATCAAGCCCTCCTTCTGCGGCCCCTGCTTCGGCGCCGGGGACGTGCCCAACAACAGCGGCCTTTCCCTCCGCCACACCACCCGCAACTTCCCCAACCGGGAGGGCTCCAAGCCCGGCGAAGGCCAGGTGGCTGCCGTGGCCCTCATGGACGCCCGCTCCATCGCCGCCACCGCCCGCAACGGGGGCTTCATCACCCCCGCCACGGAGGTGGATTACCAGGTGCCCCACTACGACTACCACTTCGACCCCTCCATCTACGAGAAGCGGGTCTACAACGGCTATGGCCATCCCCAGCCGGAGACCCAGCTGCGCTATGGCCCCAATATCACCGACTGGCCCAAAATGTACCCCCTCACGGACAACATCCTGCTGGAGCTGGCTGCGGTGATCCGGGACCCGGTCACCACCACCGACGAGCTGATCCCCTCCGGGGAGACCAGCTCCTACCGCTCCAACCCCCTCCGCCTGGCGGAATTTGCCCTGTCCCGCCGGGTGCCGGAATACGTGGGCCGCAGCAAGGCCATCAACCAGGCGGAGGCAGACCGCCGGGAGGGCAAGCCCGGCGACGCCCTGCTCCAGGCCCTTGGCAAGGTGGGAGACGCCCAAGCCTTGGCCCAAACCACGGCCCTCGCCTCCTGCGTGTTCGCCAACAAGCCCGGCGACGGCTCCGCCCGGGAGCAGGCCGCCTCCTGCCAGAAGGTACTTGGCGGCGGCGCCAACATCTGCTACGAATACGCCACCAAGCGCTATCGCAGCAACTGCATCAACTGGGGCCTGCTGCCCTTCACCCTGCCGGAGGGGGCCGAATTCCCCTATGAGGTGGGCGACCGCATCTTCATCCCCGGCATCCGGGCTGCGGTGGAGCAGGGCGTCGACCGGATCCCCGCCAAGGCCATCACCCGGGACGGGGTCTTTGACCTGACCCTGGAGCTCAAGGGTCTCACCCAGGACGAGCGGCAGATCCTGCTGGATGGCTGCCTGATGAACTATTACGCCGCCCGGTAAGGGGGCGTTCCTCCGGCGTTTGCCGGGGGCGGCGGGCGCGCGAAG
>UQOG01000075.1 GCA_900542615.1 uncultured Eubacteriales bacterium
CCTCCACGGGTAAGGGACAAGCCTAGGGCAAAAACAGCAATTCCCCATCCAATACGTCGCCCCGTATGGTCAACATTCCCATGGCCCGGCGGCTTCCGCCTCTGGGCCGGCTGGGGCTGCCGGGGTTGAGCAAGGTCACTTCCCCGCCCTCATCCAAGAAGGCCACGTGGGTGTGGCCGAATAACGCCGCGTCGCAGCCCAACTCCTTGGCTCTAAGGTATAGCCGGGTCAAGCTGGCTTCCACCCCATAGGTATGCCCATGGCACAGGAAAAGCCGCTTGCCGCCCAGCTCCACGATCCGCTCCGTCACCTGGCTGGTGCCAAAGTCCGTATTGCCCCGCACCCCATAGACCGGGACGCCGGCATCTTCCAGCCGCTTGGTATCCCGCACATTGTCCCCCAGGTGCAGCCATGCGTCCACATGTCCCGCCAGCTGGATGCATTCTTCTATCGCCCACCGGTCCCCATGGGTGTCGCTGATTACCCCAAGCCGCATGTTGCTTCCGCCTCCAATGCCGCGCACAGGGCTTCCAACGCCCGTTTCCGATGGCTTACTTGATTTTTTTCCGCCGCGTCCAGTTCGCCAAAGGAGCGCTGGAAAGGAGGATAATAGAATAGAGGATCATAACCAAAGCCGCCTTGGCCTCTAGGCGCCCGAAGCAATTGGCCCTTGACCTCCCCGCGGACCACCAGGGGCTCCCGGCCCCGCCGGGCCAGGGCCACGGCGCTGACAAATTGGCAGCCCCGGGCCCCCTCCGGCACCTGCTCCATATCCGCCAGGAGCTTGCGGTTATTGGCCTGGTCATCATGGCCGGCGCCCCCTGCGTAGCGGGCGCTGTAGACCCCGGGCGCGCCCTTCAGTGCGTCCACCATCAGCCCGCTGTCATCGCTTAGGGCCGCGTCCGCCCAGGGCGCGGCCGCCAGCACCTGAGTTGCTTTTTTCAGGGCGTTTTCCTCAAAGGTCGCCCCGTCCTCCACCACATCGATGTCCAGCCCCGCTTCCCGCAGGGTTTGTATGTCCGTAAAATACTCGCCCAGGATCTCCTTGATTTCCTTTACCTTATGGGCGTTGTTGGACGCAATGATCAACCGCATGTGTGTTTTTCTCCTTTGTATATGGATTGCTTGGCTACTTAAATTCGTTCACATACACCGGCGCATCTACCTGCACGGTATGCAGGGCATAGGGCTCGCCTTCCACATAGATATCCACCCCGCTCACCGGCTCCACCTCATTGGCGGTCAAGTACAGGGCCTCTTGCAATGCGGCGCATAATCCCTCTGTATTTTCCACCGCTGCAAAGGCGCCGGATAAGTCTATCCGGGCGATCCCGTCCTCCACCGTGGCCTCCAGCAGGGCCGTTCCCTCTGGGAACCCGCGCAAGCCGTCCGCTGCCGGCCCATCCAGCAGGGCCTTCACCGCCCCGGACAAGGTTGGGGCTTCCAGCCCATACCGGGTCACCGGCACGTTTAAGCTGGCTGCGGCATTGGGGAAATACAGGGTCATGGGATGGGCGTTTCCACTGGATACGGCCAAGGTCCCCTCCTCCACGTTTAGGGGCAGGGTGCTGAAGGCTTCGGAAATATCCGTCCCATGGGGCAGGGCGGCTGCCTTGGCCCCGTCCAGGGTGATCTGCACGGTATGGATGGAATCAAACTCCGTAAGGGTATTGACAATGCCCGTCACCATGGCCTGCTCCGCCGCCGCATCCTGCAGCTCCTGCAAGCCGGTGATGTCCACCACCGCGTCCCCTGCATCCCCGATCCGCAGGGTAAAGCTGGCGCCTTCCGGCACCGGCGCTTCCAAGCCCATCTGTTCCGCTGCCGCCCGGTTGGCCTCCGTATCCACCAAATAGCCAAGGGCGGCTTTCCCGATCCCCTCTTCCCAAGGGATCCGCTTCATCACCGGCACTACAAAGCCATCCTCTGCGGTATAATACAGCACCGTCCTGCGGAACCCTGCCTCGCTGGCTTCCTCATATGCCAGATCCTCGGCCTGGGTCTGCGCCTCCCGGCCGCAGCCCAGCAATGCCGCCGATGCCAACAGCAATATGCCCAGTCCCATCCAAAGCCCTTTACCCATCGGATCTTCCACCTTTCCATTGAATTCTTGCTTCTATAGCCATATTCGGAAAGGGCGGCAAACATGCTTCCGGTTTGGGTTTCTATGCCTTTCGGATTTGTAGGATCCTGGCCTCCTCCGGGGTGACGTAGGCGGTTTTGTTGGTGGTATAGATCACCATGCCCGGCTTGGCCCCGCCGGGTTTTTTCACATATTTCCGCGGCGTATAGTCCACCGGCACGTTCTCGCTGCCCCGGGCCTTGCTGTACCAGGCCGCCAGCAGGCAAGCTTCGTATAAAGCTTCCTTTGACGGGGCTGGGCTTTTGAGGATCACATGGGAGCCGGGGATCTCCTTGGTGTGCAGCCAAATATCCTCCCCCGCCGCCTTGGCGGTCAGGGCGTCGTTCTGCCGGTTGTTCTTCCCCACGAAGATGTCCGTCCCGTCGCTGGCGATAAAATGCATGGGCTTAGAGGGCGGGGCTTTGGGCTGCTTTTGCCGGGCGGTCCGGGCTTTGAGATAGCCCATCTGCCGCAATTCCTCCGTCAGCTCCGCCAATTCCCCATCCTCCGTGCATTTGCCCAGGTTGTCCAGCTGGCCCTCCAAATAGGCCAGCTCCTCCAGCGCCTCCGCCTGCCGGGCCAGGGCCGTGTCCCGGGCTGCCTTGGCCTTTTGGTATTTGCGATAGTACCGCTGGGCGTTCTCGCTGGGGCTATGCTGGGGATCCAGGGGGATCGCCACCGGCGCGGGGGGATCCAGATAGTAATTCAGCACCGCCGCCTCCTTGGCGCCCGGGGCGATCCCATGCAGGTTGGCGGTGAGCAATTCCCCATATAGCCGCAGCTGCTCCATCTCCGCCTCGCCCCCGATGGCCGCCTGGTATACGGCCAGCTTCCGCTCGCAGCGCTCGATGTTGTTGAGCAGCGTGCGCCGAATGCCGGCCCCATGGCGCTGCATCCGCCCCTGGGTGTCCTGGCTTTCGTACAGGGCGTCCAGCGCCTGCCACATGGTGTCCATGGGGCGGATCCCATCCAGGTTCGGATTGAAGGGATACGCCGCCACCGGCACATCCCCTTCCCCCAGGGCCAAAGCCGGGGCCATTTTCCCCGCTGCCAGGTCCTGGTAAAAGCCATGGAGCTTTTGGCTCAACGCCAGCTTTTCTTCAGGGTTCAGCTGTTCACACAGGGTCTTGTCCGTAAAGCGGGCGCAAAGGGCGGCCGCCATCTGGGGGGAGAGACCGAAAAAGGCGTTGGCCAGGGCCTTGTCCATCCGGCCGCTTTGAAATACCGCCGCGATCTGCTCCGGAGTCTGGTTCAGGATCTCCCGCTTGTCCTGGGCGGGCGGCGGAGAATAGGTCAAGCCCGGCAGCAGCATCCGCACGGAGCTCATGCCCGGCCCCACCCGCCGGATGGCGTCCAGGATGCGCCCCTGCTCGTCCACCAGGATAATGTTGGAATATTTGCCCATGATTTCCCCGATGAGCCGGTAGGGGGCCGGATCCCCCAATTCATTTTGCGCCTCGATGGTGATCTCCAGCACCCGGTCCATATGGGGCTGGGTCACGGAAAGGATCCGGCCGCCGGCGATCCGCCGGCGCAGCAACATGCAAAAGGCCGGGGCGTCCAGGGGATTGGCCCGCTTGCTGCCGGTGAGCTGGGCCCGGGCATGGCTGGGGTTGGCGCTCAGCAGCAGGCGGTAATGGTTGCCCCCCGCCCGCACCGCCAGCACCAGCTCGTCCTTTTCCGGCTGATGGATCTTGTCGATTTTTCCGCCGGCCAGCCAGGCGATCTCCCGGCTGGCGGCAAACAGGTTCAGGCCGTCCATGGTCATGGCCATCCCTCCTCTTTTGTGTGCCCGCCCGTTAGACCGGCTCCACCCGGGCGCAGGATACTTCATAAGCCACCCGCTGATCGATGGTGCCGTCCAAAAGGCATTTTTGATATTCCCGGCTTTGCAGGCGTCCTTCCACCCGCACCCGGCTGCCCACCGCCAGCTCCCGGGCCAGCACCGCGTTGCGGCCCCAGGCGATACAGGGCAAATAATCGCTTTTGTTGAAGGAGCGGTTCACCGCCAGGAGCATATCCCCGATCTCCCGCAGAAAGGGCGTGGTGCGATAGATCACAGGCTTGCATAAAAACCCCGTCAGCTCCACCCGGTTATAGGGCTCCTCCTCCGGGGGCACGGGCTCCACATGCCTGGCAAACACCGTTAGGATCAGCCGGCTGCCTGTATCCGTATGCTTGTTATAGGAACGCAGCTGGCCATGTATACACCAGCTCTCCCCTGCCCTTGGCAGCTGGGCGCAGAGCCTGCCCGGCAGGGTCACCGGCAGGATATCCACCGCGCCGCTCAGCCGCGGCACCTCCAAATATAGGCTATAAAACGCTTCTCCGTACAGTTCATGGTCCAGCATAGCGTCCCCTTGGACCCGGCCGCTGATGCATATGGCATTGTCCCCGCTGGTTCGTATCATACAGAATAAGCTCCTCTTAGAAGTTGCTTATACATATTCCGAACCCCGGGGGTTTATTCTTATCGCTGCCTATGGGCGCCGATCACCACATCGTCCAGCAAAGCCATCACCAACAGGTCCCCTTTGCCCGCCCGGTTATCGATGCGCACTTCCTCCGTATTGCATCGGGTCACCGTGCCATGCTTCTGCTCCACGGTGAAGTTGTAGGGCTCCCGCACATACAGCGCCGCAGCAATGGCCGTGCCGTTGGAGCCGTTTTTCTTAAAGTCAAAGGCTTTGAGCCCTTTTCCGTTGCGGCCCTGCAGCTCATGGTCGAACACGAAGCTGCGCTTGGCGTAGCCCCGGTCGGAAATGGTGAGCACCTCGCCGTCCTCGCCCACCTGCTGGGCAAAGACCACCTGGTCTCCCGCTTCCAGCCGGATGCCCTTTACCCCGGCGGCTACCCGGCCCATCTCCGGCACGGTGTCCCGGGCAAAGCGTATGCTCATGCCCTGGCTGGTGATCAGCAGGATGCTGTCCTCCCGGGTGGGCTCCACCCCCAGCAGCCTGTCCCCCTCCTTGAGGGAGATGGCCGCCACCCGGCGGGTGCGGGCATTGTATTCGCTGCCCTGGGTGCATTTTACATTGCCCTGGGCGGTGTAGAAATACAGCTTATCCTCGCATTCCCCCTCCTCCAGGCAGGCCACCACCTGTTCGTCCTTTTCAAAGGCGATGAGGGCGTTCAAATTGGCCGGCTTTCCGTTGAGCCGGGTCTCCGGGATCTCCTCCACCGGCAGGGAGCAGCAGGCGCCCAGGTTGGTAAAGAACCTTAGCCGCCGGTCGGTTGCCGTCTGGAGCAGCGCCAGGGGATTTTCCCCGGACCCCTGCTCCGGGTTATACGCCTTCGGGGGCATCCGCCGGATCCGTGCCCCGGGCAGCAGCGCCACCAGGGCCTCCTCGCTGACGTGGGCCTCCTCCTCGGGCAGGACTGCGCCCGCATCCTCCTGCACCAGCTGGGTGCGCCGGGGAACCCCATAGGCGTCCCGGATCTCCTCCAGCTCCTTTTTGATCACCCCCCGAAGCTTTTTCGGGGATTCCAAAATGGCGGTCAGCTCTTTGATGAGGGCTTTGACCTGCTTATATTCCTTTTCGATGGCCAGCAGCTCCAAATTGGTGAGCCGCTGCAAGCGCAGATCCAGGATGGCCTGGGCCTGGAGCTCCGTAAGGCCGAAGCGCTCCATCAGCCCGTCCCGGGCCGCCTTTGGGGTCTTGGAGGCCCGGATCAGGGCGATCACCGCATCGATGTTGGCGATGGCCACCATGAGCCCTTCCAAAATATGTTCCCGCCGCTGGGCTGCTTCCAGGTCGAAGCGGGTCCTGCGACTGACCACCGCCTCCTGGTGGCGGATATAATGGGCGATGATCTCCTTGAGGCCCATCTGCAGGGGCTTGCCCCCGGCAATGGCCACCATGTTCACCCCGAAGGTGGTTTGCAGATCGCTATATTTATATAGGTACGCCAGGATCTTATCCGCATCCGCGTCCTTCTTGACCTCAATCACCGCCCGGGTGCCCGAACGGTCGGATTCATCCCGGATATCCGCGATGCCGGCAAACAGGGCCTTCTTCTCCTGGCTTACCTTGAGGATGTCCTCCAGGGCCCGGGCCTTGTTTACCTGATAGGGAAATTCGGTCACCACGATGAGCTTGCGGCCCGCACGGCCCTCCTCCATATGCACCTTGGCCCGCATGGTGAGCTTGCCCCGGCCGGTCTCATAGGCGGCACGGATCTCCGGGCTATCGAGAAGATACCCCCCCGTGGGAAAATCCGGGCAGGGCATCACCTGCATCAGGGCGTCCAGGGAAACCTCCGGCTGCTCCATTTGCAGCAGCACCGCGTCGATGGCTTCCCTCAGGTTATGGGGGGGGATGTTGGTGGCCAGGCCCACGGCGATGCCGCTGGCCCCGTTTACCAACAGATTGGGGAACCGGCCGGGCAACAGCTCCGGCTCCTTGAGGGTATCGTCGAAGTTCAGGGCAAAGGGCACCGTGTCCTTATCCAGGTCCCGCAGCATCTCCAGGGCAATGGGCGCCATGCGGGCTTCCGTATACCGCATGGCCGCCGCGCTGTCCCCATCCACGCTGCCAAAGTTGCCGTGGCCGTCCACCAGGGGCATCTGCATGTTGAAGGGCTGGGCCATGCGCACCATGGCGTCATACACTGAGGTATCCCCATGGGGATGGTATTTGCCCAGGCAATCCCCCACGATGCGGGCGCTTTTCCGGTGGGGCTTATCCGGGGTGGTGCCCAGCTCCAGCATGGTATACAAAATTCGCCGCTGCACCGGCTTGAGCCCGTCCTCCACCCGGGGCAAGGCCCGCTCCAGGATCACGTATTCCGCATAGGGCAGCATGGATTCGTGCATCACCGTGTCCATGCTCTTCTCGATGATGGTCTCCCCCAGGGGAAGCTGGGGCTCGTTTTTCTTAGCCATGCTGTACGCCTCCCTTCTCTACCGCGGCCTTGTCCGCAAAGGCATCCGATTTATTGAAGTTGGCAAATTCGCTGATATACTCCTTCCGGGGGGCCACCTTGTCCCCCATCAAAACCGTCACCAGATGTTCCACATCCGCCGCGTCGTCAATATGCACCCGCACCAAGGCCCGGTTCTCCGGGTTCATGGTGGTTTCCCACAGCTGCTCCGGGTTCATCTCGCCCAGGCCCTTATACCGTTGCAGGGTATAGCCTTTGCCCACCTTTTTGATGGCTGCGTTCAGCTCCCCGTCGTCGTAGGCATAGCGGATCTCCTTCCCCTTTTGCACCTTGTAAAGGGGCGGCAGGCCGATGTATACATGGCCGTCGGTGATCAGCTCCTTCATGTAGCGGTAGAAGAAGGTCAAGAGGATGGCCCGAATATGGGCCCCATCCTGGTCCGCGTCCGAAAGGATGATGATCTTATCGTATTTCAGGCTGGAAAGGTCGAAATCCTCCCCAATGTTGGTGCCGATGGCGGTGATGATGGAGCGGAATTCCTCGTTGGCCAGCACCTGGTCCAGCCGCTTCTTTTCCACGTTCAAGGGCTTGCCCCGAAGGGGCAAAATCGCCTGGAACCGCCGGTCACGCCCTTGCTTGGCGCTGCCGCCGGCGCTGTCCCCCTCCACGATGAACAGCTCGTTCCGCTTGGGGTCCCGGCCGGTGCAGCTGGACAGTTTGCCCACCAGGGGGGCGTTTTCCAGCTTGCTCTTCTCCCGGGCCATGGTCTTGGCCTTGCGGGCGGTCTCCCGGACCTTGGCCGCCTTGATAGCCTTATCTGCGATGCGGTTGGCAACATCGGCGTTTTTCAGATCCTCCAGGAAGGGGGTAAGCTGCTCCGTTACCACATATTCCACTGCAGGCCGGGCCTCCGTATTGCCCAGGCGGGTCTTGGTCTGGCCCTCAAACTGGATGTTGCGCATCTTCAGGGAGATGATGGCGGTCAGCCCCTCCCGGAAATCCTCCCCGGACAGGGAGGGGTCCTTGTCCTTGAGAAAGTCCATGCGCCGGCAATAGTCGTTGAGCACCTTGGTGAGGGCCGCCTTAAAGCCGGTCTCATGGGTGCCGCCCTCGGTGGTGGGGATGTTGTTGACATAGGAAAAGATGCTCTCGCTGTAGCCGTCGTTGTGCTGCATGGCGATATCCACCTCGATGCCGTCCTTTGCCCCCTTGATGTGGATGGGATCGGGATATACCGGGGTCTTGTCCCCGTTCAGGTAGCGGACAAAATCCGAAAGCCCCCCGGCAAAGCAATATTCCTTTTCCCGCTTGGTGCGTTCGTCCAGCAGATAAAAGGTCACGCCCCGGTTCAAATAGGCCAATTCCCGCATCCGTTTGGAGATGGTATCAAACTGCATATCCAGGGTCTCAAATACCCGGGCGTCCGGCAAAAAGGTGATCTTGCTCCCCCGTTTGCGGGTGCGGCCGGTCTCCGCCAGGGGGGCCATGGGCTGGCCGGAATGGATCTTGCCCTGGGGATCCACGTAGCTGCGGAATTTCTGATAATAGGCCTTGCCGCCGGTATAGATCTCCACCTCCACATATTCGCTCAGAGCGTTCACCACGCTGGCGCCTACCCCGTGAAGGCCGCCGGAAAAGCCATAGCTATCGTTATCGAACTTGCCGCCGGCATGGAGCTGGGTAAAGACCACCTCCACCCCACTGACCCCCAGCTTTTCATGGATGCCCACCGGGATGCCCCGGCCGTTGTCCTCCACGGTGACGGACTGGTCCTTATGCAGGGTGACCTGCACCCGGTCCGCATAGCCGTTGGCAGCCTCGTCCACGGCGTTATCCACGATCTCCCACAACATATGATGCAGGCCCCGTACGCCGGTGGAGCCGATGTACATACCCGGCCGCATCCGCACCGCCTCCAGGCCTTCCATCACCTTGATATCGCTTACGCTGTAGTCCTTGGCCATCCATTCCCTCCGCATGTTTGTAAAAAAATCCTTAGGTCACCATATACGGTATAAGGACCCGTATAATACCACATTATAGTATAATACAACAGGCAAAAATGGGCAACGTATATTCTCCCCCCTTCCTCACCACACTACATATAACGATAAGAAAGGAATGAAAAACATGGATCCCAACGCGCAACTTTTGCAGGACATATATCAAAACACCGTCATGGGGAAGGTCGCCCTGAATCAGCTGATCAAGCGCTGCGAGGACCCCGACTTTCGCAAGGCCATGGCCGACCAGTTCGCCGAATATCACCAGGTGCAGGCCGAAGCCCAGCGGCTATTGAAGGCCATCTACCTGGAGCCAAAGCGTCCGCCTGTATTGCCCCTGCGGCTCCACACCAGCCTGAACCTGCGGCTGGACAGGACTTCCACCCATATGGCGGAAATGCTTATGCAGGGCAGCGTCATGGGGATCGTAGACCTATCCCGCTCCCTGCGCAAATATTCCCTGGCCGGCAACGAAGCCCGGGCATTGGGGGAACAATTACTGCGCACCGAGGAGAACAACCTGCGCCGGCTTCAGCGCTATCTGTAGCGTTTCTAACCCCTAAAGAAAGAGGAAGCCAGTTGGCTTCCTCTTTGGCTGTCGAAAAACCCCCGGGGGTTCGGGGGCCGCAATGCAGTTCGCAAAGGTCGCG
>UQOG01000076.1 GCA_900542615.1 uncultured Eubacteriales bacterium
GAGCCCTTTCCGCCCTCCAGGCGGCCGATCAGATCGTCCAGGGCCGCAAACGTTTCCTCTATGGTCATGTCTGCTCCGTTTTTATCCAGTTCTGCCATCCCGACTCCTCATTCCTTTCCGTTACCAGGGCCGAAAGCGTTCCGTCTGCCACCTGTACGGTGATCCCGCTCCCCGGCGGCGCCTGCTTTACAGAGCCCAGCCGTTTTCCCTCCTGATCCTCGATATATCCAAAGCCCTGGCTCAGCTTTCTCAAAGGAGAAAGCCCCCAGAGCCTGCCGCTGGCCTCTGCCAGCCTTTTTTTGTCGTTTTCCATCCTCCGGTCCATGGCGTGGGAGAGGCGTTCTTCCCGGCTCTGGAGCCGTGACCGGTTCTCCCCGGTGCGGGCGTCCATGATCCGCTCCAGCCGTTCCTCCAGGGAAATGGTGGGGTTGAAGGCAAACCGGCTGTCGTTGAACACCACCGCGTGGAGGGGTTCGCCGATGCCGAAGCCCGGCTTTGCGCCGAAATAGGCCTGGCCGGCGGTGGTGATCAGATAAAACGCCTCCCGGACGGTAAGGAAGGGTTCGGCCTTGCCGCTTTGGAGCCAGCGCAGTTTGGATACCCGGATGGCCTCCGTGGCCACGTCCGGCATGGAGAGCTTGGCGCCTCCTGCGATGTCGCTGCCCATCACCACGTTTAAGCCCTCGTCCAACATGCGCCGTAGCGGGGCGATGCCGCTGGCTACGCTGGTATTGGAATCCGGGCAATGGACCACTACCACCCCGGCGTCCCGAATGGCTTTGCGCTCCTGCTCATCGCTGTATACGCAATGGGCCATCAAGGTCCCTTTTTGGAACAGGCCGAATTTATCGTAGGCCTGCCAATATTGCTTGCAATCCGGGTGGAGCTGCCGAACCCAGGCGATTTCATCCAGATTTTCGGAAAGATGGGACTGGACGGGTACCTGGGGGAACTCTTGGGCCAGTTTGCCTAGGGCATCCAGCAGGGCGTCGGAGCAGCTGGGAACAAAGCGCGGGGTAAGGATAGGCTTTAGATGGGGATAGGCGCTGCACTCCTCCAGGAAAAGCCGGGTCTCCCGGATGGAAGCCTGGGTATCCTCGGTAAGCAAGTCCCCGCCGTTGCGGTCCATGTTCACCTTGCCAACGTAGCCGGTCACGCCGGCTTTTTCCAGCTGCGTCATAAGCACATGGGTGGCGGGGCGATGGACGCTGGAGAATGCGCAGATCCGGGTGGTACCCCTTCGGATCAGCTCCTTGGCCAGCCGCTGGTAGACGATTTTTGCATATTCCACATCCGCGAACCTGGCCTCGGTGGGGAAGGTATAGGTTTGGAGCCATTCCAGCAGCTGCAGATCCATACCCAGGCCCAGCATGGGGAACTGGGGGGCGTGCAGGTGCATATCACAGAAGCCAGGGGTAATGACCGCGTCCCCATAATTTACCACCTCGCCGCCCCAATGGGGTGGAAGTCGGTCCAGCACGCCTTCCACCAGGCCGTCCCGGGTGATGATATAGCCCGGGGAAAGGGTGGTGAGCTGACCCAAGGCGGGCGCATAGACCAGGTTACCGCGGATGGCGCACAGCCCTTGCATGGATTCCATAAAACGACCTCCTTTAAAACGAGAAATAAATGGATAAAAGAATGGAAACTGGTCTGTAGGGAAAAGAAATGGTGTAGATGGCAGAACGCCCCGGCAAGGATAGGGCCCTTGCCGGGAAACAATGGTTAAAATGGGCGGGATAGTTCGCTTTTAAGCTGTTCCAGTTCCTGCTTTCGATCCACATCCCGCAATTGCAGATCCTCTTCCACCTGGTAGAGCAGCAAGGCATCGGGATTGGCGGACATCACATGGCTGCCGCCGCGATCCCCGGAAAGGGCGCGGAGCTGGGGAAAAAAATAACTTGGGAAAATTACGGGGTTGCCCCGTCGCTTGCCATAGCCCATGGCCACGATGCAGTTGGGCTTGGTCCGGAAGAAATCGATCTGGGCTTGAACGGTTTCGGGCCGAAGGCAAGGTTGATCCGCTACCATAAACATGGCGGCGTCCATCTCCTGGAGGGCGTCCAGGCCCAAGCGGATGGTGTGGCTCACTCCGGCAGCTGGGTCTTGGTTTTCTACGGAAATAAATCCATATTTTCCCGCTAGGTCTAATACAGGGCCATATTGACTTACCACCGCTACCCGTTTAAAGGCGTCTTTAGGGATGGCGCGTAGGGCGTATTCAATCAAGGGCCGTCCCATGAACTCCGCCAACAGCTTATTTTCGCCAAAGCGTGTGGCATTGCCTGCCGCCATGAGGACGCAGCCCAATTTCAGCTTTTTTTTCAATCGATGGAACACCTGCTTCTGTGGATATATTTCCCCTGGCCGTCCGCAACCAGCTGGCCGTCTCGCACCACGGCTTTGCCATTGATGAGCACGTCCCGGGCCAAGCCTTGCACCTGCATGCCGGCATAAGGGGAGTTATCACAATTATGCGCATGATTGGTGTCGGTAATGCAGTTTGCATAGCTGGGATCCCATACCACCAGATCCGCAGCCCGGCCTAAGGCTACCAAACCCCGGTCCGGCATGCCGAACAGATGGGCTGCGTTGGAAGAAAGCAGGGCCGCCATCTGCTCCAGGCTCAACCTGCCGGCGCACACGCCGTAGGTGTAGAGGAGCTGGGCCCGGTGCTGCACCCCAGGGGCGCCATTGGGAATTTTTGAAAAATCATGGGCGCCCATGGCTTTTTGCGCCATGGTGAAGGAACAGTGATCCGTACCGATGGTATTGATCTCCCCGCTGTTGAGGCCCTGCCACAGGGCTTCATTGTCCCAGGTTTTGCGCAGGGGAGGACTCATCACATATTTTGCCCCGTCGGGATCTTGATATCGCTGATCCGTAAGCAGCAAATACTGGGGGCAGGTCTCTAAAAAAACCTTCTGGCCCCGAGCCCTGGCCCGGCGGGCCTCCTCTAGGCCCTGGGCGGTGGAAAGATGCACCACATAGGCGGGGGCGTGGGCCAGCTGGGCGATCCGCAGGAACCGGTGGACGGCCTCCGCCTCCACCTCGGCGGGCCGGGAAAGGGGATGGCCATAGGGGCCGGTGATGCCCCCATCCTTTACCTGCTGGATCATTTGCAGCAGCACGTCCCAGTTTTCACAATGTACCCCAATGAGAGCGCCGAGACGGGTGGCCTCCTGCAGGGCCTGGAAGATCTGGCCGTCGTCCACCCGCAGGGCGTCGTAGACCATGTACATTTTATAGGAAGTGATCCCCTGCCGGGACATCTCGCTCATTTCGGCCCGGACGCCTTCATCCCACCGGGCAATGGCCATGTGGAACCCATAGTTGCAGCTGGAGCCCTGGGCTTTTTCATGCCAGGTATCCAATGCCTGCTGAAGGGAACCGTCCCGCTCTTGGGTGGCGAAATCTAATATGCAGGTGGTACCGCCCAAGGCGGCGGCTTTGGTGCCGGTGACAAAATCGTCCGCCGTGACGGCGCTGCCGGTATCCAGGTCGAAATGGGTATGGGTGTCGATAAAGCCTGGAAATACATAACAGCCCTTGGCCTGGATCACCTGGGCGCCTGGGGCCCGCAGCTCCGGGGCAAGGGCAATAATGCGGCCATCTTCTACCAATACATCCATCTTGGAGCGGCCTTGGGGATTGACAATGGTTCCGTTTTTGATGAGCGTCTGCATAGGAAGCCTCCTGAAAAAGAAAAGCATGGGGAAGGCCGGTAAGAAAAAAGCGACCGGCCGGGCCAAGACCGCGGCGGCGCTCATAGGGGGCCGGAAAGATGCCCGTAGAAACGTCCGCGCCGGATCCGCGAACCTATATGCGTCCTGTCACAAATATAGGATACCATTTTATAAAGGGCTTTGCAAGGAAAAGGTTCACAGGGCTGCGGACGCTGTTCTGGCGATAGGATAACGAACCGCCAAAAATATTTACGCCAGGGGGGTTACTATCCATGAATGGCTGTGTTATACTACAGAATAACAAAGAAATAGGCTCAAAATATTTATTCCCTCCAAACACATTTTCTGCTATTTTCTTCACAATCCGGCGCCAAATGGCGGCTGGCTGCAACCATCAACGTAACATCATGGAAATGGAGGTGTGCTATTTTTTATGAAACAACACGAACTGATCCATGCTGCGTTAACAGGAAAGGCTACCCTTGTCATCAAGGACGCCAATGTGGTCAACGTATTTACAGGGGAGATCATCCGGGGGGACGTGGCCCTCTATGAGGATACCATCATCGGCGTAGGGCAGTACAGTTGCCAGCATGAAATACAGGCGAACGGGGCATATCTATGCCCCGGCTTCATCGATGGGCATGTGCATATCGAGTCTTCCATGGTCATCCCGGAGAGCTTTGCCCGGGTGGTGATGCCCCATGGCACCACCACCATCATCGCAGACCCCCACGAGATCGCCAATGTGGCGGGGGTAGCCGGGGTGCGGGCCATGTATAAGCTCACGGACGACCTGCCCCTTCGGGTCATGTTTATGATGCCCAGCTGCGTGCCGGCCACGCCCTTTGAGCATAGCGGCGCGGAGCTGGTGGCGGAGGACATGGAGCAATTCATCCACAAGAGCCGCATCCTGGGCCTGGGGGAGGTTATGGACTATGTGTCCACCGTGAACGGCAGCAAGGAAATGCTGGATAAGCTGCGGCTGTTTGAGGGCAAGCCCATCGACGGCCACGCTCCCCTGCTTTCCGGCATGGAGCTGAACGCCTACCGGGTGGCCGGCCCCTCTACGGATCACGAATGCTCCAACTTTGAAGAGGTATTGGAAAAGCTCCGCACCGGCATGCGGATCATGATCCGGGTAGGCTCTGCGGCCAACGGCATTGAAGAGCTGCTCCGGAAGATCGTGGAAAACAAGCTGCCCACGGACAATATGTTCTTTTGCACCGACGACAAGCATTTGGAGAACATCCGTTCCGAGGGCCATATCAACTGTATCGCCGCCCTGGCGGTGCGCTGCGGCGTTTCCCCGGTGGAGGCGGTGCGCATGGCCAGCTACAATGCCGCCCGGGCCTACGGCCTAAGGAACATCGGCGCCATTGCCCCGGGGTATAAGGGGGATATGGTGCTCTTTGAGGACCTGAAGGACTTCAAGGCCCTGCAGGTATTCACCCGGTTTGGCAAGCCCTATGATCCCGGCTTTACCATGACCGCGCCCATCCTGCCCCCGGCGGTTTACAACAGCGTGCGGCTGGGCCGGCTGTATGCGGCGGACCTGGCCCTCAAGGCCAAGGAGGTCATGCCGGTGATCGGCTTGACGGAGGGCCAGCTGGTGACCCGGCGGCTGGACCGGAAGGTCCAGCGGGATGCCCAGGGCTTCTTCCAGCCGGACGGGAAGCTGAACAAGCTGGCGGTGATCGAACGGCATCACCGCACCGGCAGCATTGGCCTGGGGATCGTGGAGGGGCTCAATATCCACAACGGCGCCATCGCCTCTACGGTGGCCCATGATAGCCACAACCTGGTGATCGCCGGGGACAACGACCGGGATATGCTAATGGCGGCGGAGGCCCTCCAGGAATGCGGGGGCGGCTTCTGCGTGGTGAGCCAGGGCATCGTATTGGCCCGGCTGCCCCTGCCCATCGCCGGGGTGATGACCGACGCGCCGGTGGAGGATGT
This sequence comes from uncultured Eubacteriales bacterium, assembly GCA_900542615.1. Classification (GTDB taxonomy): domain Bacteria; phylum Bacillota; class Clostridia; order Christensenellales; family CAG-138; genus Pelethousia. The sequence continues at coordinate 5,646 of UQOG01000076.1, forward strand.
GCTGGCCCGGCAGCAGGCCCTGCTGGGGGCGGCAGCCAGCATCGGCTGCAGCGGCCAGAGCGACCCCCTGGTTACCTTAAGCTTCCTGGCCCTGCCTGTGATCCCGGATATCCGGCTCACGGATGAAGGGCTCTTTGACGTAACTACCATGAGTTTCATAAAATAGGAGGAATTTGCCAATGAGCATAGGTCAAAGCGTCAAGCGGGTGGACGCCCTGGATAAGGTGACAGGGCGGGCCAAATATACCGATGACCTGGCGGACAAAGGCGCCCTGGTGGCGAAAATTCTCCACGCCACCATTGCCCACGGCCAGGTGAAGTCCATGGATGTTTCCGCGGCCCAGGCCATACCCGGCGTGGTGAAGGTGGTTACCTGCTTCGATGTGCCCCCGTATAAATTCCCCACCGCCGGCCATCCCTGGAGCACGGACCCCGCCCACCAGGATGTGGCGGACCGGCTGCTGCTCACAAAGCACATCCGGTTCTATGGGGACGATATCGCAGCGGTGGTGGCGGAGGACGAGGTGGCCGCCCAACAGGCCCTGCGGGCCATCAAGGTGGAATATGAGGCCTTCCCCTTCGTGCTGGACGTCCAGGAGGCCATGAAGCCGGAGGCGCCCCAGCTCCATGAGGAATACCCGGGCAATATCCTAAACCATACCTCCATCCGGCTGGGAAATTACGCCGAGGCCATCAAGGAGCCCGGCCTCATCAAGGTGGAGGGCTGGTACGATACCCCTACCGTGCAGCATTGCCACATCGAAAACCACATCGCCTACGCCTACCAGGAGGGCAAGCGGATCACGGTGGTCGCCTCCACCCAGATCCCCCACATCGTCCGGCGGATCGTGGGCCAGGCCTTGGGCATCCCCTGGGGGGATGTGCGCATCATCAAGCCCTACATCGGCGGCGGCTTCGGCAACAAGCAGGACGCCCTATATGAGCCCCTGTGCGCCTACCTTTCCACGGTGGTGGGCGGCAGGCTGGTAAAGCTGGACGTGAGCCGGGAGGAAACCTTCGTTTGCAACCGGGTGCGCCATGCCATCCGCACCCATATCATCAGCTGGGTCCGGCCGGACGGCTCCTTTGCCGCCCGCAAGATCGAATGCTTCTCCGACCAGGGCGCCTACGCTTCCCATGGCCACGGGGTAGTGGCCAAGGGCATGGGTGCCTTCCCCCAGCTGTACCCCTGCCCCAACGTGGAAGGGGACGCCTACAGCGTCTTTACCAACAAGCCTGCGGCAGGAGCCATGCGGGGCTACGGCATTCCCCAGGCCATGTTCGCCGGCGAGTGCCACATGGAGGACGTGGCCAGGGCCTTGGGGGTGGATAGCATCCAGTTCCGCAAGGACCACAGGATGCCCGTAGGATATGTGGATGGCTTTAGCAAAAATGAAAACTATGCGGACAGCCTGGGCCAGTGCATGGAAAAGGGCATGGAATACCTGGACTATGAACGCAAGCGGAAGGAATACGCCAACCAGACCGGCCCGGTGCGCCGGGGGGTGGGCATGGCCCTGTTCTGGTACAACACGGCGGTATGGCCCATCAGCCTGGAGTCCAGCTCCTGCCGGATGGTGCTCAACCAGGATGGTTCCCTCCAGCTGCAGCTGGGCGAGACCGAGATCGGCCAGGGGGCGGATACGGCCTTTGCCCAGATGGCGGCGGATACGGTGGGCATCCCGGTGGACATGGTGCATACCGTCTCCACCCAGGATACGGACCTGACCCCCTTTGGCACCGGCGCATACGCTTCCCGGCAGACCTATGTGGGCGGCTTTGCCATCAAGCAGACCGGCCTGCTGCTCAAAGAGCGCATCCTCGCTTACGCCAAGGAGCTGACCCGCCAGGATGTGAACAACCTGGACATCCAGGAAGGGTATATCGTGCGCACCACCGACGGCCGCAAGCTCATGCGCCTGGGCGAGCTGGCCACCGAGGCCCTCTATAGCCTGACCCACAGCCAGCATTTGACCGCGGAAAGCACCTACCAGATCAAAAACAACGCCTATTCCTTCGGGTGCAGCTTCGCGGAGGTGGAGGTGGATATCCCCCTGTGCAAGGTGAAGCTCATCGACATGGTGAACGTACACGATTGCGGCCGGCTGATCAACCCCGCCCTGGCGGAAGCCCAGGTGCACGGCGGCATGAGCATGGCCATCGGTTACGGGCTGTCCGAACAGCTGCTCTTCGATCCCAAGACCGGTAAGCCCCTCAACAACAACCTGTTGGATTACAAGCTTTCCACCACCATGGACCATCCGGATCTGGCGGCCCGGTTTGTGGAAAACTATGAGCCCACCAGCCCCTTTGGAACCAAGGCGTTGGGCGAACCGCCGGCCTGCTCCGGCGCCCCCGCCATCCGCAACGCCATCTTGAACGCCACGGGCGTGGCCATTGACCGCGCGCCCATCACGCCCCATGTGCTCTTTGCCAAGTTCAAAGAGGCCGGGCTGCTGTAAGGAGGGGAGGCCAATATGTACGATATCAAAGCACTCTACGAAGCCACGAGCGTAAAGGACGCCATCGCCCTTTTGCAGGCCCATCCGGCGGCCCATATCATCGCCGGGGGCAGCGATGTGCTCATCAAGATGCGGGAGGGCAAACTGGCAGGCTGCGAGCTGGTAAGCATCTATGGGCTGGACGCGCTTAGAGGCGTTACCCTGGAGGCGGACGGCGCCATCCGGATCGGCTCCCTCACCAGCTTTTCCCACATTACCAAGGACCCTATCATCCAGGCCCATATCAATGTGCTGGGGGAGGCGGTGGATATGGTGGGCGGCCCCCAGATCCGCAACATCGGCACCATCGGCGGCAACACCTGCAACGGCGTTACCAGCGCGGACAGCGGCTCCACCCTCATGGCTTACGACGCCGTCATGGAGGTGGAAGGCCCCAACGGCCAGCGCCTGATCCCCATTCAGGAATGGTATGTAAGCGCCGGCAAGGTTTCCCTTCAGCCGGCGGAGATCCAAACCGCCATCCGGATCCCCAAAGCAAGCTATGAAGGCTACTTTGGCCACTATATCAAGTACGCCATGCGCAACGCCATGGATATCGCCACCACCGGCTGCTCGGTGAACGTGAAGCTCAGCCCGGATAAAACCACCATCCAGGACGTCCGCCTCGCCTATGGGGTGGCGGGCCCCGTGCCCATGCGGGCGCCCCATGCGGAGGCATTCGCCCGGGGCAGGGCCGTAGAGGACGCCACCATCGAAGGCTTCGGCCAGGCGGCCCTTTCCGACGTAAATCCCCGGGATAGCTGGCGGGCCAGCCGGGAATTCCGGCTGCACCTGGCAAAGGAGTTGGCCCAGCGGGCCCTGCGGGAAGCCATTCGACTTGCGGGAGGTGAAGCGTAATGCAGCAGATCCAATATAAGCTGGTGAAATTTACCCTCAACGGCAAGCCTGTGGAGGCCATGGTGGACGTGCGGGCGTCCCTGACGGATATGCTCCGCAACGACTACCGGATGACCTCCGTGAAAAAGGGCTGCGAGGTGGGGGAGTGCGGCGCGTGTAACGTGCTCATCGATGGGGAGTGCTTCAACAGCTGCATCTATCTGGCAGTCTGGGCGGACGGCAAGAATATCCGTACCCTGGAGGGCCTCCTGGGCCCCAACGGGGAGCTTTCCGACATCCAGCAGGCCTTCATCGACGAGACGGCGGTGCAGTGCGGCTTCTGCACCCCGGGCTTCATCATGTCCGCGGTGGAGATCCTGGAATCCGGCAAGGAATATACCCGGGACGAGCTGCGCAAGCTCCTTTCCGGCCATCTGTGCCGGTGCACCGGCTATGAGAACATCCTCAACGCCGTGGAAAAGACCATGAAAAAGCGCCTGGCGCAAAAACAGGGATAACCCGCCTTTTGAGTCTCCCAAAAGGACCGGCCGCCTGCATCCACAGGATGCAGGCGGCAGCTTGTCGAAAAACCTCTGGCGAATGGAAGATCGCGGCCCTTTTAGGCTTTAA
>UQOG01000077.1 GCA_900542615.1 uncultured Eubacteriales bacterium
CCCTCTGGCGCCTGCCTGCCCCGTCGCACCGGTGGCCCCCGTGGGCCCGGTCGCCCCCGCTATCCCCATGGGGCCGGTCGCACCGGTCGCCCCGGTGGCGCCTGCTACTCCCGGCTGTCCCGCCGCCCCTGTTGGCCCGGTTGCACCAGTCGCGCCGGTTGCGCCGGTTGCGCCCGCCGCTCCCGCTTCCCCCGGCTGCCCAGCCGCCCCTGTCGGCCCTGTAACCCCTGTTGCGCCGGTTGGGCCGGTTGCCCCAGCTGCGCCCGTAGGCCCAGTTGGACCGGGCGGCCCTGCTTCACCTGTTGGGCCAGTAGGGCCAGTGGGGCCGGGCGGCCCTGCATCTCCCGCAGGGCCGGTAGGGCCGGGAACCGGACAGAGGCACTTGCATGGTAGGCAACCGTTCATCCCGCAGCCCTTTTGATTTCTACAACGCATATGCCATGCATCCTCCAATTTATGTCTTTTCATATTCTATGATATCGAAAAGCCATTAGTTACAATGCAGACGACTTACATTGGCATAAACGAATCAGAAGGTTTGATGGATTGCCCATGTGTTAGAGGCGGCGCAGGCGGAAAATAGCCAAACGCAAAAAAATTAGGGCCAACGCATGGCGCGCCTTGGCCCTGGATTTTGTTTTTCCCATCGTCGCTATGCCAAAGTGGCAAAGCATCCGCTGAAAAAAAGCGCCCTCTAACAGCTGCCTCTCTTTGCTGGAAAAAGGGGAGCGGCTTTTGCATAAAAGCCTCCTCAAACGATATAACGTCCATGGCGGCGAACCGCCCCTGTTCCTAAGGCGCGCAATGTAGTGACAAACCGGCTCCGCAAACAAAGGCTTTCACTGTTTTTGTCACATGTTAGTTTTTAACGTGTTTTCTTTCCGGAAATGCGATAGATAAAATCTGCCATTAGCGCGCCTAATAATAAACAGGCAAACACAATAGCTTCAATCTTAAATGTCCAAAGCGATGCGTGCCTGATTATATCAAGTGCGACCCTTATCGCAATCAAAACAAATATCAGGCAACCTGTTGCCAGCAATGGCCTATTCCATTTTCGTGTTGCATATCGTATTGCAGCCCCGATTATGAATGGGAAAAAGCAACCTATAACAATGTCCAATGCATTCCAAGTATGATTATCCATATCCATATCCCTTCTATCCCTTTGCCACCACCCCTAGCCTATGGGTTTCATTATTTTGTTTAGATCGGCTGGACACGGGCACAAATTTGGGGCAAAAAAAGCCCGGCGCGCGATATGGCCCCAGGCTCTTGCATAATGGTGGAGGCGAGGGGAGTCGAACCCCTGTCCGAAAACCTGTCAGCAAGACTTTCTCCGAGCGCAGCCGATCATTTCGGATTCCCCCGGCCCATCCCCGATCGGCAGGATATGGGTTTCGGTAGCTTCATCAGGTCCCACCTGCCGCAAAGCTTAGGCAGGCTGGTTCCCCACATTGATGACGCCCGGATCCGGCGGCGTGGGAACCGCCGGGCGGACGCGCCGCCTAATTAGGCAGCGAGAGCAAAATCAGATTTGCCAGTTAAATTTAAGGTTTCCCGTTTTTATCGAAGCACGGGTCTTCGGCTCGCTTATCCGGCCTCCATGATCCCCGTCGAAACCATGTACGCCCCCATTGTATGGGCCGCGCCGGCCCAATTGTTTTACCGTTCCTGCATCCGCATCCTGCGGTCCATGTCCCGCTTGGCGTCCCGCTCCGCCAGGGCGCTGCGCTTATCGTACAGCTTCTTGCCCTTGGCCACCGCCAGCTCCAGCTTGACCCTGCCGTCCTTCAGGTACAGCTGCAAGGGGATCAGGCTATAGCCGTCCGCCTGGGACAGGGCCTGGAGCTTGCGGATCTCCCGCTTATGCAGCAGCAGCCGCCGGCTGCGGAAGGGGTCCCGGTTGTAGATGTTGCCCTGCTCGTATGGGCTGATGTGCATTCCGATCACATACATCTGCCCATCCTTCACCTGGGCGTAGCAATCCTTCAGGTTCACCTTGCCGGCCCGGATGCTTTTGACCTCCGTCCCCACCAGCTCTATCCCGCATTCGTAGGTATCCTCGATGAAATAATCGTGCCTGGCCTTGCGGTTCTGGGCCACGGGCTTTACGCCCTTTTGTACCGGCATAGGTTCACCGCCTTTCCCTTTCCTATTCTATCATTTTCCCGCCGCTTTTACAACCTTGCCGCCGGATCCCCGCCGGACGTTTCTATGCCCCGGGCTCTTCTTCTCCCCCGAGGCCGCCTCCCCCTTATGGGAAGCCGGGGCCTTCCCCCCTTGCTGGCCGCTCCTGCCCTTTGCCTGGCTCCGCCGCCGTCCGTTGCCCGGGCCTTCCCCGTCCTTCTTTTTGCCCTGGCTGCCAGCGCTCCGCTCCAGGACAAAGTCCACATTTCCGGTCTCCAGGTCCGCCCCCGTTACCCGGATGGTCACCTGGTCCCCCAACCGGTAGACCTTGCCTGTGCTCCTGCCCACCATACGGTAGTTTTGCTCGTCCAGGATGTAATAATCATCCTCCATGGAGCCAATTCGTACCATCCCCTCTACCGTATTGGGCAATTGTACAAAAAAACCATACTGGGCCACCCCGGAAATGATCCCGGTCTCCACCGTACCGATCCGGTCTTTCATATATTCGCACTTCTTCAGGTCGTCCGCCGCCCGCTCCGCTTCCAGGGCGGCCAGCTCCCGCTGGGAACAGTGCTGGGCAATCTCCTCCATGCGCTGCGCCCAATCCGCCCGCTGCTTTTCATCCAGCTCCCCGTGGAGCATGGCCTTGAGCAGCCGGTGTACCGTCAGATCCGGATACCGCCGGATGGGGGAGGTAAAGTGGCAATAGTCTCCTATGGCCAAACCAAAATGCCCCAAGCATTCCGGCGCATACCGGGCCTTGCGCAGGGAGCGCAGGGTCACCCGGCTGATCACCGCTTCTTCCTTGGTGCCCTTGCTGGCCAACAGCACCTTTTGCAGTGTGGCGGGCCGCAGGTTATTCAGGCTCTTGATGCCATAGCCCAGGGTGTGTAAAAAGGTGTTGAGCTGCTGTAGCTTCTCCTTGTCCGGGGTCTCATGGACCCTGTACAGGAAGGGAATCCCCATTTGCCGGGCATGGTTTGCCACGGTTTCGTTGGCCAGCAGCATAAATTCCTCGATCATCTGGTTGGATATGCCCCGTTCATACAGCTTCACATCCACCGTATGGCCTTTTTTGTCCAATATCAGCTTGGCTTCCGCCAGATCGAAGTCCATGCTTCCCCGTTTGAACCGCCGGTTTCGAAGCTTTTCCATCAAGGCCCCCATGTTGGAAAGCATGGGCCAAATATCTTTATAGGTTTCCAACAGGGCTTTGTCCCCGTCGAACATGGCGTTTACGTCCTCGTAGGTCATCCGGTAGCGGGTGCGGATCACCGTCTCCGCCAACCGGTGGCTTACCACCTTCCCCGCCGGGTCCAGCTCCATGATGCAGGACAGGGTCAGTTTCTCCGTATTGGGGTTGAGGGAGCAGACCCCATTGCTGATCTCCTTGGGCAGCATGGGCAGCACCCGATCCGGGAAATACACGCTGGTACCCCGCTTATATGCCTCCTGATCCAGGGGCGACTGGGGGGTAACATAATGGCTCACGTCCGCGATATGCACCCCCAGTAGGCAGTTGCCTCCCTTCAGCATCACCAGGGACACCGCATCGTCCAGATCCTTGGCATCCGCCCCGTCGACGGTGATGCATGGCAGGGCCCGCAGGTCCTCCCGCCGGGCGATCTCCTCTGAGGCCACCGGTTTGTTCAGGTTCCGGGCTTGCCGGGCCGCCGTCTTGGAGAAATCATCCGGCAAGTCCATCCGCCGGATGATGGACAGGATATCCGTGCCTGCCTTCTCCTTGCTGCCCAGCACCTCCACCACCCGGCCGGTCAAGGGCCGGCGGCCATCGGGATATTGAAGGATCTCCGCTACCACCTTATCCCCTTGCTTGGCCCCGTCCACATCGCCAGGCCGGATCAGCACATCCATATACAGCCGGGTATCGTCCGGCACCACATAGCCGCCGCCAGCCCCTTCGTCGTCCTCAAAGGTACCCACGATCTTCTTCTGTCCCCGGCTGGCAATGAGGGCCACCTCCGCCTCCGGATTGCCGCCCCGGCTGATCTGGTCCGTTTGCCGCACCCACACCATATCCCCGTGCATGGCCCCGTGGATGGCGTCCGCCGGCAGGAATAGATCCGGCGTGCCGTCCGCCGGGATGAAAAACCCAAAGCCCCGGGCATTCCCCTGGACCCGGCCATAATGCAGGCCCATCTGTTCCGGCAGGGCCAGCTTGCGCTTCCGGGTCAGCATGACCCGGCCGGTGGACAGCAGCCGCTCAATGGCCGCCGCCCCCTGATCGGGGTCCTCTAGGGGCTCCAGCAGGGCCTCCGGTGCAGCTGGATTGCCGCTCCGCCGGAGGGTCTCCAATAATAAGGTTTCCATTTCCTGGTTGGTCATAAATTTCCTCTCTTTTGTTCCAACAAAAATGGGAGTATGCCCGCAGCATACTCCCTTGCAAAATCCAATGTTCCGCTTATGCCAAGATCATGATCAAAATCGCCAGTACGCCGATGATAATGGCGGCGACAACGGTGATCTTCTGAAGCTTGGCCTCCCGGCTGGCCGCCTGGCCCCGGGCTGTAAAGGACTGGGTATCACCAGCAAAGGCGCCGCCCAGACCGCTGGATTTGGTCTGCTGCATCAGCACGGCCGCGATCAATACGATCGAGCATAGGACGAGAATGCTGGTAAGGATTATATTCAAAGTAGTCATTATGTATACTCCTCCATATCTTGCGTTCCATTGCCGTTTTCACAGCCGCAATTGATAGTGTACCACAGCCCGTAGGAAAAAGCTAGAACTTTTTTCGTTTTTTTTGATATTTTAGCCTTCCAGCAGGCTCTTGCCGGTCATCTCCGGGGGAATGGGAAGGCCCATCAGCTCCAGCATGGTGGGCGCCAGGTCGCTGAGCCGGCCGCCGGTGCGCAGGGTAACATCCTTCCGGCTGTCGTCCACCAGGATCACCGGCACCGGGTTGGTGGTATGGGCGGTGAAGGGGGAACCATCGGCATCGTACATCTGCTCGCTGTTGCCGTGGTCCGCCGTGATGATGGCCCGGCCGCCCATCTCCCGGATGGCGGCGATCACCTGGCCCACGCAGGCGTCCACCGCGTGGATGGCGGCGGTAGCAGCCTCCATCACGCCGGTATGGCCCACCATATCCGGGTTGGCGAAGTTGAGGATCATCACGTCATACTTGCCGCTTTTCACCCGTTTTACCGCTTCCTCCGCCACCTCGTAGGCGCTCATCTCCGGCTTCAGGTCATAGGTGGCCACCTTGGGGGAGGGGATTAAGGCCCGGTCCTCCCCGGGATTGGGGGCTTCCACCCCGCCGTTGAAGAAGAAGGTCACATGAGCGTATTTCTCGGTTTCCGCAATGCGCAGCTGGGTCTTGCCCAGGCTGGACAGGTATTCCCCCAGGGTATTCTCCAGCTTTTCCGGCTGAAAGGCCACATGGAGCTTGTCCCCAAAGGTGGCGTCATACTGGGTGAAGGAGACATAGTATACCGGGAAATACCCATTGCGGCGGGTAAAGCCGTCGAAATCCTGGAAGATAAAGCTGCGGGTGATCTCCCGGGCCCGATCCGGCCGGAAGTTATAGAAAATGATGCTGTCGTTGGCCTGTATGGTAGCCACCGGGGCATCCCCTTCCATCACCACGATGGGCTTGATGAATTCATCCGTTACGTCTTGGTCGTAGCTGTCCTGGATGGCGGCCACAGGGTCCGCAGCCCGCACCCCTTCTCCGTACACCAGGGCGGCATAGGCCTGCTCCACCCGCTCATAGCGGTTGTCCCGGTCCATGGCGTAATAGCGGCCCATCACCGTGGCGATCTTGCCTACGCCGATCTCCGCCAGCTTGGCCTGGAGGGCTTCCACATACCCTTTGCCGCTGTGGGGGGGGACGTCCCGGCCATCCATGAAGCAATGGACGTACACCTTCTTAAGCCCCTGGGCCTTGGCCAGCTCCACCAGGGCGTACAAATGGGTCAGGTGGCTATGCACCCCGCCGTCGGAGCAAAGGCCATACAGGTGTAGGGCGCTGTCATGGGCCTTGCAGTTTTCCACCGCCCCCAAAAAGGCGGGATTCTGGAAGAAATCCCCCTCCCGGATGGCCTTGGTGATCCGGGTCAGCTCCTGGTATACGATGCGGCCTGCGCCGATGTTCAGGTGGCCCACCTCGCTGTTGCCCATTTGCCCATCCGGCAGGCCCACGTCCTCCCCGGAAGCCGCGATCTGGGTATGGGGATAGGCGGCGGCCAGGGCCATGATGTTCTTGGCGCCGTCGGCGGCGATGGCGTTGCCCTTGGTTTCCGCCCGGCAGCCAAAACCATCCAGAATGATAAGGGCCGTAAGTTCCTTGGTCATAGCTGGCACCTTATTTGTCATAGTTGACGACCTGGGCAAAATCCGCTGCCTTGAGGCTGGCGCCGCCGATGAGCCCGCCGTCGATCTGGGCCTGGGCCATGAGCCCCTTTACGTTCTTGGGGTTCATGCTGCCGCCGTACTGGATGCGGACCTGGTCCGCCACAGCCTGGCCATACAGGGAAGCGATGGTCTCCCGGATCAGGCCGATGGTCTCGTTTGCCTGCTCGTCGGTGGCGGTCTTGCCGGTGCCGATGGCCCAAATGGGCTCATAAGCGATGACCAGGCCCGCTACTGCTTCGCCGGAGATGTCCGCTAGATCCGCCTTCACCTGGCCGGATACCACCGCGTCGGTCTCCCCCTTCTCCCGCTGCTCCAAGCTCTCGCCCACGCAGATGATGGGGACGATGCCGGCGGCCAGGGCGGCCTTGGTGCGGCTGTTGACGGTCGCATCGGTCTCGCCGAAATACTGCCGCCGCTCGCTATGGCCGATAATGGCATAGGCTGCGCCCGCTTCCTTGAGCATGGCCGCGGAGATCTCCCCGGTAAAGGCGCCCTTCTCCGCCCAGTGGATGTTCTGGGCGCCTACCTGGATATTGGTGCCCTTCACCAGCTCCGCCACCAGGGCGATGTCCACATAGGGGGGGCACACCACCACGTCGCAGGCGGCGTCCTTCACCAGGGGGATCAGCGCCGTGACCAATTCCTTGGCCTGGCTGGGGGTCATGTTCATCTTCCAATTGCCGGCAATGATGGGTTTACGCATGGCTATATCGCTCCTTATCTTATGAAATTATTTGTCGTTGAGGGCCGCAACGCCGGGCAGTACCTTGCCTTCCAGGAACTCCAGGCTGGCGCCGCCGCCGGTGGAGATATGGGTCATCTTGTCCGCATAGCCCAGCTTCTTTACCGCAGAGGCGGAATCGCCGCCGCCGATGATGGTGGTGCCCTGGCACTGGGCGCAGGCCTCCGCCACAGCAGCGGTGCCCTTGGCAAAGGCCGGGAATTCGAACACCCCCATGGGGCCGTTCCAGATCACGGTCTTGGCCGCCTTGATGGCCTCGGCAAACAGCTTGCGGCTCTCCTCGCCGATGTCCAAGCCCTGCCAACCATCGGGGATCTCGCTGACCTTCACGGTCTTATGCTCCGCATCCGCGGCAAACTCCTTGGCCACCACCGTGTCCACAGGCAGCAGCAGCTTCACGCCCCGGCTCTCCGCCTCCGCCATCAGGTCCTTGGCCAGGCCGATGCTGTCCTTGTCCAGCAGGCTGTCCCCGATGCCGTAGCCCTGGGCCGCGAAGAAGGTATAGGCCATGCCGCCGCCGATGATCAGGCTATCGCACTTTTGCAGCAGGTTCTTGATGACGCCGATCTTGTCCGCCACCTTGGCGCCGCCCAAGATCGCCACGAAGGGCCGCTGGGGATCCTCCAGGGCCTGGCCCATGATGGACAGCTCCTTGCCGATCAGGAAGCCCGCCACCGCAGGCAGATACGCCGCTACGCCGGCCGTGGAGGCATGGGCCCGATGCACGGTGCCAAAGGCGTCGGATACGTAGATCTCCGCCAGGGACGCCAGCTCCTTGGCAAACGCCGGATCGTTCTTCTCCTCCTCCTTATGGAAGCGCAGGTTCTCCAGCAGGAGAATCTGGCCATCCTGCAGGGCCATGGCCTTTTCCTTGGCCTCTGCCCCGATGCAATCGGACGCAAAGTCGATCTTCACCCCGGGGAGCAGCTCGCTGAGCCGGGCCGCCACGGGCTTGAGGGAAAACTCCGGCTTTACCGTCCCCTTGGGCCGCCCCAGATGGGAGCAGAGGATCACCCTGGCGCCATGCTCCAGCAAATATTTTACCGTGGGCAGCGCGGCTACAATGCGCTTATCGTCCGCTACCGTTCCCTCTGGGGTCAGGGGCACATTATAATCCACCCGCACCAGTACACGCTTGCCTTGTACGTTTACGTCTTCGATGGTTTTCTTCGCCATGGTAGTTTCCTCCGTTTTCTTATGATTGCTATATGAAAAAATTGCATCTCGGATGCCTTCTGCGGCGGCATGGCCGCCCATTCCGCCTATTACCCGATTGTTCTTATTTTATCATGTCTTTGGCATATTACAATATTGTGAATTCAAATATCCCGTGAACTTGCTATTATAGACGGTTGGAGGAAGCCGTGATATAATGCAGAATATGAAACGCTTGATTCAAATTTTTCTTTGCTGCTGCCTGGTGCTGTCAGCAGGCTGCTCCAAAGAGCCCGAAACCATCGTCATCGGGATCACAGCCACCGGCCAACCGGAGGCTGCTTCGTCTGCCGCCTCCACGGAGGGCGAGGCCGCCGCGTCGGCGCAGCCCGCCGCCAGCGGCAAGGCCCAGGCCAAGGTACGGGATACGGTAGCCTATGTGCTCTCCTGCGCGGAAGGCCCCGCCCTATACGGCGCCGTGGCCTATGAGAACACCGGCGATACCCCCCTTACCCTCACCCAGGCGGATTTTGCCTTTACCCTGGCCGACCATGTGGAGGAGGTCACCTTTACGCCGGTCTTTGCCAAGGAAACGGTGGTGCTGCCCGGCGAGACCGCCTATGCCGCCCTATGGTATACCATGGCGGATCTCGTGCCCGGCGCCCAGGTGGAACTGGACGCCAGCTTATCCTGGGAAGCCGCCCAGGCGGAAAGCCGGATCCCCATCCAGGTGGAGAACATCCACCTGGCCCACAACTATCCCGCCTTTGTGTCCATGGCCGGCACCATTACCGCCGCCCAGGACTGCCCCTGCAACATCATCTACACCGCCTTCTATGGCCAAAACGACCAGCTGCTGGGGGTATGGTACTTCACGGACAACGCCCAGCTGATGGGGGGCGAGCCCAAGGCCTTTACCACCCACATGGAGGAGCTTCCCCTCACGGACCTGGCGGACGCCGCCGTTCGGGTGGAGACCTTTGGTGTGGGGATCCTATAACAGGTATATTGGTCATTTCCCTTCTGGACAATCCAAATTCATCATCTATAATTTCAATTGCCCTTGGCTTAGTAGGGTCTCTTCTGATATAGCCCTTTTCCTCTAAACTGTTAAGATGAGCATGAACAGAAGAAGTAGACTTTAAGGATACCTTCTCGCATATTTCCCTAACAGTAGGAGGATATCCCTTTAACAAAATTTCA
>UQOG01000078.1 GCA_900542615.1 uncultured Eubacteriales bacterium
GCCGGCCCCCTTGGTTTGCGGGGCGCGTTGCGCCCCGCAAACCGCCGCCCCCCCCGGCGGAACGCTGGGGGGATAAAAAAGGCCGGAGGCCAGCTGAGACCTCCGGCGAAGAAGCGAAAGGAAGGGGAGAAGGGGTCAGCGAAGGAAGGCCAGGGCGTCCGGGCCAGCGGCCAGGGAGAAGCGCAGGTCGGTCTCCAGCTTTTCCCCGGGGGCCACCACCCGCAGGGTGCCGTTTTCCCGCTCCTTGGACACCCCTTCCGGGTGGCAGTTGGAGGGCTCGATGCCGGTTACATAATCCCCGGCGGCCTTGCACTTCCAGTGGATTAGATAGGGAAGTTCCTTGTTGTCAAACTCCACGGTAAAGGCCAGGGCCTTGTCCGGGTTCACCATGGTAGCCTGGCAGCGGCCCGCCCGGGCCCGCAGGGTATGATAGAACACCTGCTCCACGTAGCCGGTTTCCGGGGCGCCAAACACCAGGGGGCTTTCCGCAGCCAAGCCTTGGCGGGTGATCTCATCCCGGCAGGCGGTGGAAACAGCGTCCATCACCAAGCGGCTGTTGGCGTCCAGCAGGGGATAGCCGGCGTTGCAGTGATACATTAGCATTAGGGGGGCAGCCTGCTGCCCCTCGTTTTCGATTTGATCGTGAATGCATAGGGCGTCGTCCCCCAGGCGGGCGGTGATCCGGCGGCGGAGCACCAGGTTCTCGCCAAAGAGGGTGGCCTCCCGCATCTCGCCAAACAGCTCGATGTAGTATTCGTCCCCATCCCAGTAGCCCCGGGCGCCGTGCTGCAGGGCGGGTGTGGTGCGGATGAAGCCGTGCTGGGGCTGTACGCTGCCCCCGGGTACGGCTTCCAAGGGACCCACATTGCCCAGGCCGCAGGTGAACATCATGCCGCCCATGATGCTGCGGGGGGAGTTGGGGCCGTCATACCAGTAGTTGTTCCCCATGACGCCGGGCCGTGAGAGGAAATACATGGGCATACCGTCGAAATACAGCTCGCCCACATCCATACATTTGTCAATGTACACGGAAAACCGCAGCCGGCCGCAGACGACCTCATAGGCCTGCATCCCCCGGCCCCGGCCCTCCTCCAGGGTCACCCGCCTGACATTCGCCAGGGATTCTATGCTGCCCACCCGGGCCAGCAGCTCCGCTTTGGTCAACTGGACGCCAAATACCTTTGCCATAGTGCCTCCTGCATGTTTAGGGTTTTATTTTTGATCGAATGCTTACGATTTGTAGGGACAAACTAAATCTTTTTCGGGAACATCCGCCACGGCGTCCACAAAGGCCTCCACCTCCGCCCGGAAGGAGTTGCCCTCCATGGGGCCCCGCTTTTCCACGGCCTTGGCGCCGGCCGCGCTGGCGAAGCGGGCGGCCTTGCGCAGGGGCGCGCCCTCGCACAGCATGGCCAGGAAGGTGGCGTCAAAGCAATCCCCTGCGCCGGTGGGGTCCACCTCTGTGGCGGGATAGATCCCCATGGAGAAGGCTTCCTGCCGGGTGTAGACGCTGGTGCCCCGGGAGCCGTCCTTTACCGCCAGGATCCGGTCCTTCTGGGCCAGCAGGTCCTTTATGGCCCCGTCCGGGTCCCCGTAGAGGAGCTTGAGCTCGCTCTTGCCGGTGAGAAGCACGTCGCTGGCGTCGATGATCTCCTTGTAGTAGTCCATGATCTTGCCGTGGAGCAGCTCGGGGCGGATGTTGGGGTCAAAGCTGACCTTCACGCCGTTTTTCTTGGCCAGGCGCACCGCCTGCATAATGGCTTCCCCCATGGTGGGGCTGCCGGTGATGGAGCAACCCATGATGTGGAGATACCGGGCGCTTTTGATGGCCGCTTCGTCCACGTCCGCCGGGCACAGCTCCCCGCAGGCCGCATGGGAAAAATGGAAGATGAACTTCCGCTCCCCATCGGAAAAATAGGTGACAAAGGCAGTGCCGGTGGTGTTGTCCGGGGTTTGGATCACGTGGGAAACGTCCACCCCATCCCCAGCCAGGCGGGTTAAGTTCAGCTTGCCGAAATCGTCTTGGCCTACCTTGGCGATGATGGCTGCCTTGGCGCCCATGCGCGCCGCCTGGTCGATGCAAATGGCCGGAGCGCCGCTGGGAAAGGGCCCCAAAAGGGTTCCGGGTGAAGTAAAGGCCTGGTCAACCTTTTCGGTTAGCACTTCCGCCAGGATCTCGCCGATTGTAATGATGTCCAGCATAATGCGTTCGTCCCTTCCTTTTTAAATGAAATGATAGAAGATTGCGTGCGGAATGGAGGAGCAAATTGATCGTATTCGTTCAACAGCGGGACCGCTGCAAAAAAGTTGATCGAAATCGAATAAAAAATGAATCTATTCCTTGACACGCGCGGGTTACAATGCTATTATAGCATCATAAACGGAAGCAGACAATCACAAAAATAAAAAAACGAAAAGAAAAAACAATGGTTCTATTTTACTTGATTTCCTTTTCAGCAGTTCGCTGAATATTAAACAATCCATCATTCAGGAGGAAAACAGAACATGAAAAAGACGTTGGCTATTTTGCTGGCAGCTGTGATGATGCTGGGCATGGTTGCTTGCGCGGCCCCCGCGGCCACCGAGGAAGCCCCCGCTGCTGAGGCCCCCGCTGCTGAGGCCCCCGCCGAGGAAGCCCCCGCTGAGGAAGCCCCCGCTGAAGAAGCGGCGCCGGCCGTTGCCGACCTGAAGCTGGGCTTCATCCTGGGTTCCCGTGAGCACGCGTTCTACTGCTCCATCGAGGAAGGCATCAATGCCGCTGCTGAGGAAATGGGCTTTGAGGCTGTGGTTCTGGAGTCCGACCTCAACGGCGCCATCGCCAGCGAGCGCATTGAGAACCTGGTGGTAGAGGGCTGCGACGCCATCTCCCTGTCCGTCAACGATCCCACCGGCTGCACCCCTGCCATCGAGGCTGCCGACGCTGAGGGCGTGCCCATGTTCGCCTTCGACTGCACCTCCAGCGAGACCGATGTGATCAAGTGCTTCGTGGGCACCGATAACTTCCAGGGCGGCGTAGTTGGCGGCGAGGCCACCATCGCCAAGCTGGAGGAGCTGGGCCTCACCGATGGCGCCACCGTGGGCATCATCGCTTACCCCGAGCCCCAGTCCTGCATCGATCGTGAACAAGGCTGGTACAGCGTCATCGATCAGTATAAAGAGCAGTACAACCTGAACGTGGTCAACATCGGCAACTACCGCGGCGATGCCGGCACCGCCGAGAGCCTCATGAGCGATGCCCTGACCCAGTATCCTGACATGGCTTGCATCTTCACCGTGGGCGATCCCGCTTGCATCGGCGCTCTGGCCGCCATCAAGGCTGCTGGCGCTCCCACCACCATGATCGGTTTCGACGCCAACCCCGAGGCCCACGAGGCGATTCTGGATCCCGAGAACGGCAAAATCTGGTTCGCGGATGTGGCCCAGAACCCCTATGAGATCGGCTATCAGATCGCGCAGCAGATGGTGAAGTACTGCACCGAGGGCACCGTGGATGATACCACCATCCTCATCGCTCCCTACCTGGTAGACGCTTCCAACGCTGTCGCCCAATAAGCCGTCTTAACACCTACAACACAATATTAGCTCAACGCATGTGCCCGAGCGCGAATCCGTTCGGGCACATGTCAAGATGAAACCAAGGCAACCAACCAGCATGAAGCAAGGAGAGATGTTATTATGGAGCCAAACCTGCAGGCAATCCATATCGACAAGCGTTTTCCAGGCGTAAACGCCTTGACAGACGTTTCGATCGACTTCTATCCCGGCGAAGTCCATGCGCTGCTGGGTGAAAACGGCGCGGGAAAATCCACGCTGATCAAGATCCTTTCCGGCGTTTATACCCCCACTTCGGGTAAGGTGGTTTTCGAAGGGAATGAAATGCATTTTACGGCGCCTGGCGAGGCGCTCGATAAGGGCATTGCGGTGATTCACCAGGAGCTGAGCATCGCCAATGACCTAACCGTGGCGGAAAACGTATTTTTAGGGGCGGAGCCCCGGATCAACAACGGTCCCCTGCTGGACCGGGCCAAAATGAACCGCGACACCCAGGCCCTGCTGGACTATATGAAGGTCACCAACATCAAGGCTACGGACATAGCCCGGGAGTTGACCGCCGCCCAGCAGCAAATGGTGGAGATCGCCAAAGTAATCAGCAAAAAGGCCAAGGTCGTCATCATGGACGAACCCACCTCATCCCTGTCTGAGCACGAAATCAACGCGCTGTTTGAGCAGCTGGATAATCTGCGCAATAATCAAGTAACCGTTATTTATATTTCCCACCGCATGGCGGAGATCTTCCGTATGTGCGACCGGGCCACCATCCTCCGGGACGGCTGCAAGGTAAAGACCTGCATGATCAAGGATACCACTGAATCCGAGATCGTAAACAGCATGGTGGGCCGGGAGATCAAGGACTATTATAACCGGCAAGCCCATACCCCCGGCAAGGAAATGCTGCGGGTGGAGGGCCTGACCCGCAAGAAGGAATTTAAGGACATCAGCTTCACCGCATATGCCGGCGAGATCCTGGGCTTTTACGGCCTGGTAGGCGCGGGCCGCACGGAGGTCATGGAGACCGTATTCGGCGCCCGCCGGGCGGACGCAGGCAAGATATTTGTAGAGGGCAAGGAGGTCCACTTCCGGAGCCCCAAGGACGCCATTGAGCACAACCTGGGCATGGTCACCGAGGACCGCCGCCGTACCGGCCTGATGCTCCAGGCCACCCTGCGCCACAACATCGTGCTGCCCAGCCTGCCCTATCATCACCGGCGCTTCGGCTTCTTGGACAACAAGTGGGAAGCGGACATCGCCCAGGAGATGACGAACAAGCTCCGGGTCAAGACCCCTTCCATCCAGGCCATTATCGCCAACCTGTCCGGCGGTAACCAGCAGAAGGTCATCCTGGCAAAGTGGCTCATCGCCAATTCCAAGATTTTGATCCTGGATGAGCCGACCCGGGGTATCGACGTGAACGCCAAGAGCGAATTTTACGCCCTGATGAACGATTTCGTGGCCGAAGGCGGCTGTATCATCATGGTATCCTCCGAACTGCCCGAGATGCTGGGCGTGGCGGACCGGATCATCGTCATGCGGGAAGGCGTGCAGGGAGGCGAGATCTCCGGCGCCGATGCAACAGAACAGTCCGTGATCCAGCTTGCCAGCGTGCAAAGCAATGTTTAGACATCAGAAGGGATGAGATCAAACTATGGAAAAGGTTAAGAGTTTTACAAAAAAGAATATTATCGTATTCGTTCTGATCTTCCTTTGCCTGGGCTTCGGCTTGGGGAATAAGTCCTTCCTAAGCGCCCAGAACCTGGTGAACCTGACCACCCAGATGGCCATCAACGCCATGTTGAGCGCCGGCCTCACCTACGTAATCATTCTTGGCGGCATCGATATTTCCGTTGGCTCCGTGGCGGCCCTGGCCGGCGTGTGCGGCGCCCTGGTGGCCCGGGAAAACCCCAACGCTTCGGTTTTCGTGGCCTCCCTGATCTGGATCGGCGCGGCCCTGGTGGTAGGCGCCCTGTGCGGCGCGTTCAACGGCGTGATGATCGCCTACTTCAAGGTGGTGCCCATGATCGCCACCCTGGCCATGCTGAATATGGCCAGGGGCCTGTGCTTCGTGCTGTCCGGCGGCTCCTCCGTATCCGGCGTCAAGAGCAACTACTCCTTCCTGGGCGCAGCCCGGCTGCTGCAAACCGCGGATAAGCCCACCGGCTGGATCCCCATCATCACCATCTTTGTGATCGTGGCCGTGTTCATCGTACACATCCTCCTGTCCAAAACCGTATTCGGCCGGCATGTGTACGCCACCGGCTCCAACAGCAACGTGGCCCACCTGAGCGGCATCAATACGGCGAAGATCACCTTCCTGAGCCATGTGATCTGCGGCATCATGGCGGCCATGGGCGGCGTGCTCAACGCCTCCAAGCTGCAAAACGGCCAGCCCGGCGCCTGCGACGCCTATGAAATGTACGCCATCGCCGCTACGGTATTGGGCGGCACCAGCCTTTCCGGCGGCAGCGGTTCCGTTGGCCGGGCCATGATCGGCGTGGCGGTCATCGCCGTCATCAACAACGGCATGAACCTGCTCCACATCGACTCCTATTGGCAGAAGGTGGTCATCGGCATGATTATCCTGCTGGCGGTCATCTTGGATATGGCGCAAAAGAAGCAGAAGGCGTAAAATATATTTAGCATGAATTAAAGGAGCGGGAGCATGATTTGGAATACGGACCGAATGGACTATTTCGCAGCGGATTTTTTCCAGGGAATGGGCCTAGCCATGCCGGACCGTTGGGAGCCCCTGATCGGCGTACGGAACGCCGGGGCCATCGTGCGAAAGGGCTTTGACCCTACCCGCTTCGCCATTATTATCAGCGGGGGCGGGGGCAACGGCCCCCTGTTTCCCGGGTATGTGGGGGAAGGCTTGGCGGATGCGGCGGTGATCGGCGCGCCCTTTGCCGCCCCCAATGCTTATACCATTTATGAGACCGGGAAAGCCCTGCGCCCTGAAAAAGGGGTATTGCTGCTGTATAATAATTTTGCCGGGGATTTTCTCAACAACGACATGGCAGCCGAATTTTTGCAGATGGATGGTATTCCGGTGGAAAGCGTGATTTCCAACGACGATATCGCCTCTGCCGTGGGGGAAGAGCGCAGCGCCCGGGGGGGCCGCTGCGGCATCGCGTTTTTAATGAAAATGGCGGCGAACTGCGCCAAGCGGGATATGTCCCTGCAGGACACGGCGGCGCTGCTGCGGGCGGCCCAAAACCGGTTGGGCACCCTGAGCGTGCATTTGGACTTTGGCAGCCGGCTGATCGCCTATGGAGCGGGCTTTTCCGGGGAATCCGGGGTGCGCATCGCAACCCATATGGATATGGGCCGCTGCGCCCAGGAAGCCTGCAACATGCTGCTGGAGGACCTGGAGCCCCAAGCGGGGGAGCGGCTGTATGTGCTGGTGAACCGGCTGCGGTATACCAGCTATGCGGACGGGTACATTTTTGCCAACCTGGTGCACCGGTATTTAGCCGCGCAGTACCCGGTGGAGCAGATGCGGGTCGCCAATTTCTCAAACATTATTGATGTATACGGCTATAGCGTTACCATCCTGTGCGCGGACGCCAACCTGCGCCCCTATCTGGAGGGTACCTGCTATACCGATAGCTTTATCCTATGACAAAGGCGGTATAACCCATGTTTGCAGAAGAACGGCAACAAAAGATTTACGATTTGATATGCCAGGAGAAATCCATGCGGGTGCAGCAGCTCAGCAAGCTGCTGAATACTTCGGAGGTGACGGTGCGGCGGGATCTGGAGGAGCTGCACCGGCAAAAGAAGATCATCCGCACCCACGGCGGCGCGGTAGCCTATTATCCCGTCGGCAAAAGCATCAAGGTGCCGGAGCTGATGGCGGATACCCGGCAGCTGCCGGCCAAGCAGGCCATCGCCCAGGCGGCCTATGGATATATCAACGACTATGATACCATCCTATTGGATGGGTCCAGCACCGTGTATGAGCTGGTGAAGCTGCTGGCCCGCAACGAGAAGAAGAACCTGATCATCATCACCACCTCCGCCCTGACAGTGGTGGCCCTTTCCGGGCTGGATTCCAGCCGGGTCATCATGGCGGGGGGTACGGTGAGCTACGCCCACAATACGGTGGAGGGCCACATGACCAGCAAGTTCATCCGGGATATCCGGGTGGATAAGTGCTTCATCGGCATCAACGGCATCGATGAGGATTTCGGCTATTCCACCCCCCGCTTTGAGGATGCGGAGCTGAAGGTACTATCCATGGCCTCGGCCAACCAGTCCTTCATCCTGGCGGACCATACCAAATTTGGAAAGGTGTATCTCACCCGGGTGGACGCGGTATGCGATTACCTGATCACCGATACCCGGCAAAACGGCTATCCCTACGAATCCCTGGAGCCCCAGACCACCGTGGTGATTGTGGACGAAGAGAAGGGGGCGCAAGGCGAATGATGCAAGCCCTGACCGTGGAGCAATTGCAGCAGGCGCTGCTCCAAGCCAGCCAGACCATTATCGCCAACGAACCCCTGCTTACCCAGATCGATTCCATCATCGGGGACGGCGACCATGGCACAGGGATGCGGGACGGCTTTTCCGTTTTGCAGGAGACCCTGAAAAGCACCCGGTATCCGGATATTTTTGCCCTGATGCGGGATGCGGGCATCGCCCTGGTGAAAACCATGGGAGGCGCGTCCGGGGTGATATTCGGCACCATGTTCATCGCCGGCCATGAGGGGGTGCGGGACCGCACCCAAATGGACGCCCGGGAGCTGGTGGAATTTTTCCGGGCGGGGGCTGCCTCCATCGCCAAGCGGGGACGCACATCCCCCGGGGATAAGACCATGCTGGACGCCCTGCTGCCCGCCGTGGACGCCATGGAGCAAGCCTGCGGCCAGACCCAGGATGTAGCCCTGGTGTTAAAGGCGGCATACCAGGGGGCCCTGGATGGGGTAGAGGCCACCAAAACCATGCTGTCCCGGAAGGGGCGATCCAAGAATTTCCGGGAAAAAACCCTGGGCATACCGGACCCCGGCGCGGTTTCGGTATCTCTGATCTTCAAGGGCATATATGATTCCGTGGCGGGCCTGTAGGCTGCGGCGGAGCCAATAGAGTTTTAAATCAAGAAAAAGGAGAAAAAAACCATGAGCCTGGAAAAAGTGAGCGATATTCTGAAAATGGCCGACAAAGCCAAAACCTCTGCCATCGCTTACAACTGCACGGATTACAACACCGTTTACTCCGCCATCACCATCGCGGAGGAAATGAACAAGCCGGTTATCTGCATGTTGTATCCGGAACACGCCCAGAAGAACAACTGGTGCAACCCCAAGAGCTTTTCGGAAATCGTCCGTTCCATCGCCCGGAACGTAAGGGTGCCGGTGGGCTTGCATCTGGATCACTGTACGGATCCGGACTATATCCTGGCTGCCGTAAAGGACGGCTTCACTTCCGTCATGTATGATGGTTCCATGCTCAGCGTGGAGGAAAACATTAAAAATACCCGGGCCATCGCGGATAAAGCCCATGCCCTGGGCGCCGAGGTGGAAGCGGAATTGGGCCGGGTGGGCTTTGCCTCCACCATCACCGACCAGTCCGATACGGATATGTATACCAAGCCCGAGGTGGCGGCGGCCTTCTGCGAGCAGTCCAAGTGCGACAGCGTGGCCGTGGCCATCGGCAGCGCCCATGGCTTCTACAAGGAAACGCCCCATCTGGACATCAACCGGCTCAAGGAGATCAACGCAGCCACAGACGTGCCCCTGGTGCTCCATGGCGGCAGCGGCATCCCCAACGACCAGCTGGCCATCGCCTTCCAGGAGGGCATCAACAAGTTCAACGTGGGTACGGAATACTTCTGGCTTTACTTCCAGACCCTCAAGAAGTTTACTGCCGATCCGGACGCCAACTTCTTCCAGCTCCCCGAGGTGGTGCAGGACGCCCTGATGAACTATCTGCGGCAGAAGATGCTCCTTTGCACCATGACGGTATAACCTCCATTTTCCCACAAACAAACGGGCAGCCTGATAGGCTGCCCGTTTTTGGCTGTCGAAAAAGTGGCTTGCGCCACTTTT
>UQOG01000079.1 GCA_900542615.1 uncultured Eubacteriales bacterium
GGCCCCCCGCACCTTTGTGCGCGCTGTGCGCGCCCGCCGCCCCCCGCCCGGCCGGAGCGACCCACGGGGCAACGCGGTGTCTATCCCGCAAAATCGGGATCGGGCTATTTTTTCCGTTTGGTATAGCGTTCCTCCTCGCTGAAGATGCAGCCGCAGTATTTTTGCATGTAAAGGCCGGCCTCCCGGGCCTGCTGCTGGCCGGAACGGAACCGGGGCCGGAAATCCCGGTACAGGAAGGAGACCCCCTGGGCCTGGGCGGCGGTGTTGGCCACCTGCTGCATGAGGGGATGATCCTGATAGGGGCTGATGAACAGGGTGCTGGTAAAGGCGTCAAAGCCGTTTTGGGCGGCGTATTGGGCCGCGGCGTTGAACCGGAGGGCATAGCAGGTGGCGCAGCGGTCGTCCCAGCTGGGCAGGGCGGAAAGGAAGGGCCGCAGGCCGTACTGGTCCATTTCGATGAGCCGGACGCCGATGGATTGCAAATACGCCCGGGCGGTATCCCGGCGGGCCCGGTATTCGGTAAAGGGATGGATGTTGGGGTTGTACCAGAAGGCCACGGGCTCCAAGCCCTCCTCCCGGAGCTGCTGGATACAGGCAACGGAGCAGGGGGCGCAGCAAACATGCAACAGCAGGGACATAAAACCACCTCCGCAAATGGGGAAAACAAGCTCTGGGAACAGTAAAGCACAGGCCGGGGGGAAAGTCAAGACGATGGCGGGGAAATCGGCCGTCCGGCTGAGGATAACCCGATTGCCCGGGCAATGCCGGGCGAAAAAAGCAAAGGCCGCCCCGGATCCCTCCGGGGCGGCATGGGTTGGAAAAACCGTGGGGATATTTCCCGGGAAACTTATGCCTGGGGATTGCGGGCCAGGTCGAATTCCTGCTGGATCTGGGCGCTGGGCGCGGGGGTCAGCAGGGAGACCAACAGGATGGCCAGGCAGCTGAGGACAAAGGCGGGGAAGAGCTCGTAAATGCCGAACACGCCGCCCAAGGGCTTGAGCGCCAGCTTCCAGAGGAACACCATCACGCCGCCGGTGACCATACCGGCCACGGCGCCTGCCTGGGTGGTCCGCTTCCAGAACAGGGAGAAGAGCATGATGGGGCCGAACACCGCGCCAAAGCCGGCCCAGGCAAAGGAAACGATGGTGAAGATGACGCTGTTTTCGTCCATGGCGATGATCACGCCCACCACGGCGATCAGCAGCAGGATGATCCGGCTCATGGTCATCACCTGTTTATCCGAGGCGTCCTTTTTGAGGATGCCCTTGAAGATGTTCAGGGAGACGGCGGAGGCGGCGATAAGCAGATAGGAATCCGAGGAGCTGATGGTGGCGGCCAGGATGCCCGCCATCACCAGGCCGGCCAACAGGGGAGGCAGCAGGTGGCGGGAGAGTACGATAAATACGTTTTCCGCGCCGCTGGCGGTGTTGAGGGTCTCGTGGACCGGGAACATGGCCCGGCCCATCAGGCCGATGAGCACCGCAGCCGTTAGGGAGATCACCACCCATACCGTGGCGATCCGGCGGGCCCGCACCAGTTCGTCGGTTTTGCGGATGGCCATGAACCGGAGCAGCACCTGGGGCATACCGAAGTAGCCCAGGCCCCAGGACAGGGTGGAGATGATGGTCAGCAAGCCGTAGCTGCCCGCCGCCCCGAACACCGGCGCGCCGTTGGCCACCTGCTGGACGCCGCTGGCGTCCACGCTGGGGCTGGCGATGCCGAAGAAGGTGAAGAAGCCGGGGATATCCTTGGCGTTGTTCACCACGGCCTGGAGGCCGCCGGCGGCCAAGGTGCCGGTAATGAGGATCACCGTTAGGGCAAAGATCATCACCACAGCCTGCATAAAGTCGCTGGCGCTTTCCGCCAGGAAGCCGCCTAGGAAGGTATAGATCACCACGAATACCGCGCCGGCGATCATCATGGATTGATAGGAAGCGCCAAACAGGGTGCTAAAGAGCTTGCCGCAGGTGACGAAGCAGCTGGAGGCGTAAACCGTAAAGAAGATCAGAATAAATAGGGCGGCAAGGGTCATAATGACCTTTTTCTTTTCATGGAACCGGTTGGAGAAGAAATCCGGCAGGGTGATGGCGTCCCCGGCCACGGCGGAATAGCGGCGGAGGCGTTTGGCCACCAGCAGCCAGTTGATATAGGTGCCCAGGGCCAAGCCGATGGAGGTCCAGGCGGCGTCGCTCAAGCCGCACCAATAGGCCACGCCGGGCAAGCCCATGAGCAGCCAGCCGCTCATATCCGAGGCCTCGGCGCTCATGGCGGTGACCCAGGGCCCCAGGGACCGGCCGCCCAGGAAATAATCCTCGCTGCTCTGGTTGGAACGCTTGGCGAAGTAGATGCCGATCCCGATAACCACCGCCATATAGCACACCATGGCGATAAGGATCTGAAGACTGCCTTCTTGCATAAACAAGACCCCCCTTTAATAATGACAATGCAAAAGAATGCTGCAAAATATGAATAATTGTAGCAGATGTTTAGAAATTAAACAATAAAAATTCAAAAAAAAGCCCGAGAATTTATAAATTCTCAGGCATTCCCGGCAACGGGATCAGGGGAGGAGGGCTGTGCACAGGCTGGCCAGCTGTTGGGGCGAAAGGGCTTCCGCCCGGCAGCCGGGGTCAAGATCCAGGCTGGCAAGGGCCGCATCCAGGCCGGGATAGGCCTTTAGGTTGTTGCGCAGGGTTTTGCGGCGCATGGCGAAGGCCTGCTGCAAAAACCCGGCAAACTGGGGGAGGAAGGGGCGGTCCCGGCTTTCCAGCGCCACCACCCGGGAATCCACCCCCGGCTGGGGGTAATAGTCCGCCGGGGAAAGGGAGCACAGCGCCCGGGGCTGGTAATAGTACTGGGCCAGCACGGCCAGGGGGCCGTATTGCCGGGAGCCGGGCTGGGCAAAGAACCGGTCCGCGCATTCCGCCTGGGCCATGAGGGCCATGCGAGGAATGGGCAGGCCGCAGGACAGCAGCCGCAGGCAAATGGGGGTGGTGACGTAATAGGGCAGGTTGGCCGCCACGGAAAAGGGCCCCCCTAGGATGGCGTGGATCTCCTCCAAATCGGCCTTTAGAAAATCCCCCTGGAGCAGGGTAAACCGGGGCGCCTGGCCGAAGAGAGCCTGGAGGGCCTGGCATAGGGCCGGGTCGATCTCCACGGCGCACACCCGCCGGGCCCGGGCCAGCAGGGGCTCTGTCAACGCCCCCAGCCCCGGGCCGATCTCCAGCACGGGGCCTCCGTCCGGACAGGCCGCCGCCGCGATGGCTTCCGCCTTCTCCCTGTCCGCCAAAAAGTTTTGCCCCAGCCCCCGGTTGGGGCTGAGGCCAAACCTGGCCAGCAGGGCCTTGACTTGCTGGACGTCCTGCATCATTTGCGCACCAGGATCGTCACGTCGTATTTGGTGCCCCAGCGCATGGCTTCCGAACGGGTGTTCAGCCAAATATCCAGCTGGTTCATAGGTTCCCCCTCGTCGTTGACATAGTTCCGAAAGGCGCCGGTATCCTGGGCGGTGCCGTAGCCATAGCCCTTGATATAGATTTCGCTGCCATAGGGGATGTAGTAGGTATTCACCGCAATGGTCCCCAGCTTGGGGGTGGTGCCTGTGGCGGTGCGGGTGCCGGTGCAGTAGGCGGTGATCTTGTCCACCGTCATTTCCACCCAGCCGTTTTCCCCGGCCACCGGCGCTTCCTTCCAGCGGCGGAATTCGCCTTCGAAATTGGTTTGGTATTTGATCTTGGTGCCGATGCGCACCACCTCGTCTACCGCCGGGGAGATCACCACCTGATCCGCCACCTCCCGGGATACCTCTATCCCGTCCTTGACGGTGATCCGCTGGGTCACCTGCTTTTTCCCGTTGACCCCTTCCACCTCTACCTTTTTGTAGTCTTCGTATTCGTCATCGTCCTTGATGACCACCTCGTCGTATTCCAGGGTTTTGTAGCTGACCTCATAGGAAATATCCACCGCCGTGTGGGTGATGCGCATCCCCGGCTCCACATCCGCAAAGGGCAGCTGGGAAAGCTCGTCCCCGGAGGCGTAGGAGACCTTGGCCTTGCTCAGGGCCTCTCCCACGGTGCCTTCGCTCATATGCAGCACCTGCACCTGGCCCCCGGACTGAACCGCCACCGGATATGCCCGGGTCACCTCTACCCGCATGTCGGGCTCCAGGACCGCGTCCAAATCGGGGGATACGGAATCCCCTGTGCGCAGGGTCACGCCGGCGGCGTCCAGCAGAGCCTGTACCGTTTCCCCCTGGAGGGAGAAGTCCGTCTCCACCCCGTCTACCAGCAGGGTTACCTGGACGCGGGGGTCCGGCCGGGTGGCGGCAAAGCAGAAAAACCCCGCCGCCAGCACCCCGGCGCAGCCCAGGGCAATGGCCGGCCACAAAGGGGCCTTTTCCTTTACCGGGGCGGCGGGGGCGGGCTGGCCGGCGGCCCGCTGGGCCCGGGACTTGCGCTTGCGGGGCAAATGCCCCCGAACGCCTTCGGCAATGTGGGCGAAAAACCCCGCTATGCTTGCAGCCCGCCTTTGCAGGAATGCACGTATATCCTGAAACGGGCGTTTTCTTCTACGTCGTGCCATGGATTCACTCCTTGTTTCAATTGACGCCAGGGCAAATGCCGGCCGGCTGTTTCCGGGACGCCCCATGGGGCGCTATCCCCGCAGATAGACTTATTCTAACAGGCTTCCAGCAGATCTGTCAATTTCTTCGGCCCCTCCAGCCTGTAAACAAACCGTGGCGTGCATTTACAGGGAAGCATTGCCAAGTTATAATGGATATATACTTGTCCGGCCATAGAAGCGCTTGTTGCGCCGGGCTCGCGCCGGCGCGGCCGTGGGCCGGCGCCGCTTTGGCTGGCCATCCGGCTGGGAAAGCGGCTATTTTTGTTTTTCAGCAGCCCCGCGGGAGAATCGTTCCCTTGGAACATATGGAAAGGTCCTTATATGAAACGTTTGCTTTGTACCATTTTGGCCTTGGCGGTGGCTTTGCCCAACGCCGCCTGCACCGCCGCCAGCGGCCGGCAGGTGTGCACCAATTTTTTGACCGCCATCTCCCAGGGGGATTACGACGCCGCCTATGACCTGCTGGACCCTGCCGTCCAGGCGGACCCCATTCAGGCGGATAGCCAAAATCCCGAGGACATCCAGGCGGCCAAGGACCAGGCGCTTGCCCTGGAAACCAAGGGCCAGATCACCCGGGAACGGTTCATCAGCAAATATACGGACATTTTTGCCCTGCTGGAGATCACCGCCGTGGCCTATGAAAACATTGAGATCCAGGAGGGGGATATTTTTACCACCGCCACCTTTACCGGCATTTATACCAGCGAACTATGCGGGGAAATGCGGGAGGAGTTTGAGATGATCATCCTGCGCACGGGCAACCGGTGGGTGGTGGAATGGTCGCCCAACCTGATCTTCTCCGACATGGAGTGGGGAGATACGGTGCGCAAGGCCGCGCTGCCCGCCAGCCGGGGGGACATTATGGCGGATGTGGAACTATTGGCCACCACGGTGGGGAAGATCTCGGTTTACGCGGTGCCCAGCCAGATCCAGGATGTGGAGCTGTTTGCCGCCCAGGCGGCGGTGCTGCTGGGCATGAGCGAAGACGCGGTGCTGGACCGGCTGGACCGGGCCTACAACGACCTGGCGGTGCTCAAGGAAATGCATACGGACGAATTGACCGCCACGGTGGAGGAGCAGCTGCTTTCCATCCAGGGGATCGGCATCGACCGGGGGAATTACGCCCAGGCCCGGGAGTATCCCAAGGGGAATATGTTGGCCCACATCCTGGGGTATACGGGCATCGTCAGCGGGGAGACCGCCGAGGATACCCTGGCCCTGGTGGATCAGCTCAACCAGGGCCGGGATCCGGAGGACGGCCTGTATACCACCGACTCCCAGGTGGGCAAGCTGGGGCTGGAAAGCCAATATGAGCAGCAGCTGCGGGGCAAGGACGGCTACCGGATCTACATCCAGACCAGCCAGGGCCTCAGCCGCCGCACCTTATATACCAAGCCGGTGGAAAACGGCATGGACCTGCACCTGACCATCAACATGGAGCTGCAGGAGCGGCTGGATTTCGTGCTGGAATGCTTCCTCATGGACGAGGAGACCGCCGGGGCGGTGATCGTGATGAACCCCAAGACCGGGGCGATCGAGGCCATGTCCAGCTGGCCCAGCTATGATTTGAACCTGTTTGCCCGGGGCATCTCCAGCGCGGATTACGCCAAGCTTACCGGCCAGAGCAATACCCCCCTTTACAACCGGCTGACCCAGGGCCAATATCCTCCCGGCTCCGTGCTCAAGGCCTTTACCGCGGCCGCGGCCCTGGATACGGGCACCCTGGATGAAAACTATGTGTTTGAAGGGGAGATCGAGGACGATTACTGGCTGCCCACGGAATTTGGCCCCTGGGTGGGCAGCAAGATCAAGCGGGCAACCATCAAATACCGGTATTTGCCCTACTTGAATATGCACAGCGGCATCGTATATTCCGATAACATCTACTTTGCCAACGCCGCCCTGCTCATGGGCTGGGACAAGTTTGAAGCCTATATGGAGCAGGTGGGCCTGGGCTCCAACCTGCCCTTCGACCTGCCGGTGGCCAGCTCCCAGATCCATAACGAGGACGCGGAGCTGAGCCTGATGCTCCTGGCGGAAAGCGGCTACGGCCAGGGCCAGACCCTGATCACCCCCCTGCAGATGGCCACCCTGTTCTGCGCCTTTGCCAACGACGGGGATGTGCCGGAGCCCTACTTGATCGAGACCATCAAGCAGGAGGACGGCTACCGCTACGAAACCGTATACCAGCACGTGCCCAAGACCTGGCGGGAGGACATCATCAGCCCCCATGCCCTGGAGGTGATCGTCCCCTACCTGAAGGACGTGGTGGAACCCAGCCTCAACGGCACCGGCCGGTCCCTGAACGTGACCAGCTGCCAGATCGCCGCCAAAACCGGTACCGCGGAAATCGGCAACGATAAAAGCCGGGAAATCGCCTGGTTCGCCGGCTACCGCTGCGACGTGGAGCCGGAACAGGAACGGCTGGTATTGGTGATGCTGGAGATCCCCACCACCGGCGCCTACACCAACACCAAATTCGACATCGCCCGGGAGCTGCTGAAAATGGACGCTCCGTAAACCCCCGCCCCAAAGGCGGTCTATCCCGCCCGACGACGGCTGCCCAGTCGCCCCCATATTGCCCCCCCGGGCGAAGGCTCCCCATGCCGCCGCCCCGCACCCTTGCATCTTATTTATAAAGGAATCATCCAAGGAGATCTGCTATGCGCTACCGAGTTTCCCTCAAGAAAAATTGGCTCTGCTACCTGGCCTGCGGCTTGATGCTGCTTTCCGCCGCCCTTCGCCTGGGCCATTTCATCCCCCGCTGGGGCGATACCGATTGGTTTACCTTGGTCACCCAGCTGTTCGTGCCCCTGCTGGCCAATGGGGTGTTCTGCTACGGCGCCCTGAAAAAGGGCGGCTATCTGATCACCGTATTGTCCGTGTTCCTGGGGGTGCTGTTCTTCATCATCAAGGCCCAGGGCTTTGCCCACGCTTGGCATACCATCCTGTGTACCCTGCTGTATTTGCTGGTGTTCATCCTTTACACCATCACCGCCCTGGGGGTGGTGTCCAGTCTCCTGCCCCAAAAGCTGGTGTTTGCCCTGCCCCTGGCCTTCCATATCGCCCAGGACCTGTTCTTCCCGGAACCCGCCTTCCTGGCAGCGCCCCTCCCGGAACTCTCCGTGCTGTGCATCATGGGCGCCCTGCTGGCCGCTACCTTCGCCCTCCAACAGGATCCTTTGAAATCTGAAAAGAATAATCATTCTTGATTTTTCCTGAAGAACGGGCTATACTATTTCCATGAACGAACAGGAGGGGATGGAACATGACCACCCAGGTACAGGTCACAGGGGGCGAGCTGCCCCAGGAAGAGATCCAAGCCTATATCGAACACGGCAAAAAAAGCTATCCGGGCCGGGAGATCCGGCGGATGGAGATCACGGTGGACGGGGAGTATGTGGACATCAACTACTATCTGGCGGACCAGCCCTTTGAACGCATCCGGCGGATCACCGGCTACCTGGTGGGGGATATGCGCCACTGGAACAACGCCAAGCGGGCGGAGGAAGCCGACCGGGTCAAACATACCATGTAACCATTTCGATTGGACGCCTGGGGATGGATCCCCGGGCTTTTTTATTTCCCCCGCCCAGCGCCCTTCATTTCCCACAACTCCCAAAGGTTGATTACGGCCTTGCCGGATTTTTCGGCCCGGGCCTGCAAGCTGGCCGCGTTGCCCACGCTGCGGCTTACATAAACGATGACCCAGTCCGCCTGCTGAAGCATCCAGGCGTTTCGCCGGGCAATGGCAAAACGGGGCGGCGCCCCCTCTAGACCCCCGGGATACAGGGTGTTGTGTCCCGCCGCCGGCTCCTGCTTCCCCGGCAGATATGCCAACACCACCGCATAAGTAATATGAGGGTACTCCAGCTGGAGGCCGGAAAGTACCCTGGCCACCATACGGTCAAATTTGCCCTGGTTCCCTACATAAAAAGTATCCGCCTGCCGGGCCTCGATGAGCGCTACAAGCACCTGCCGTAATATCCCTTCGATCTCTAGGGGCGCGTCTCGGTGGCCAAAGAAGGTACAAGTCATAAAATCCCTCTATTAAAAAAATAGTATACTTAAAATAAGTATACTATAGAAATTATACCACACAATAACCTTAAAATATACTTATATTAAGATTATGTGGTATCGATATGCGGAATAAAGCCAATAAACACTTGGGGATAGAAGTAGACCCGGAATTACATAGGAAGCTACACTATATAGCGAGGTATGAAGGACGTTCAGCGAATGGACAGATTCTTTATTTGATTCGCCAATGTATCCGAGAATTTGAAGCGGAACATGGAGAAATTGAAGAAGATTCTTCGGTTCAATGAAACGGCAATGGTAGATATATACAAGCGGCCGCAGGGAAAAGGGAGCCCTGCGGTTTCTTATTATCCCAAGGGTATGCTGAGAGAGGAGCGGGAGAAAGGGGCGCGATGGGGGGTTTTGCGAGGGCCCGCGGGGGGGGCGGC
>UQOG01000080.1 GCA_900542615.1 uncultured Eubacteriales bacterium
TCAAAGCCTCCGGGGGCTGCGGCCCCCGAACCCCCGGGGGTTTTTCGACAGACTGACGGCCATGGATGTAGCATCCATGGCCGTTTGCGATGGTCGGGGCTTTTATGGCTTTAACAGTGCCTGTTGGGCTTCCAGATCCTGCCGCCAGGGCTGTAGGTAGCCGGCGGCCGCCTGGCTCTGCAATAGCCCTTGGGGGGTATGGCAGCATAGGATGCGCCCTCCTTCCAGCAGGGCGATCTGGTCCGAAAGCAGCATGGCCTCCCCCACATCGTGGGTCACCAGCAGGGTGGTGAGTTCCAATTCCTTATGCAGCCGGCCCACCAGCTCCCGCATGGCCCGGCGCAAGCCCATATCCAGGCTGGAAAAGGGCTCGTCCAGGAGGAGGAGTTTCGGCTTTACCACCAGGGCCCGGGCCAAGGCCACCCGCTGCTGCTGGCCGCCGGAGAGCTGATCGATCCGGCGTTTGCCCATGCCTGTGAGCTCCACCGCCGCCAGCATATCGTTGGCCTGGCGGCGGCGGGCTTCCTTGGCCACGCCCTGCATCCTTAGGCCAAAGGCCACGTTGTCCTCCACGGACAGGTGGGGGAATAGGCGCATATCCTGAAACAGCACCGACAGCCCCCGTTTTTCCGGGGGCAAGTTGGAAGCGTCCTGGCCCTGGAGCAGCACCCGGCCCCCGGACAGGGGATGTAGCCCGGCAATGGCCTTGATGAGGGTGGTCTTGCCGCAGCCGGAATGGCCTAGTAACGATACCAATTCCCCCTTTTCCACCGCCAGGGCGATGTGAGAGAGGACAGGCTGCTTATCGTATTCCAGGGTAAGCGTGTCCAATTCCAATATGGTCATAGGGCTCCTTTCCCCATGGAGACCGGCTCCCGGTAATGTTTTTGCAGAATGCGGCTAAACAGGCAGTATACCCCGGCGCAAATGGCCACGAAGGCCAGGGAATAGGCGGCGGAAAGTTGCCGGTCGCCCCCTTGGATATAGGGCACCACCAGCATGGCGAAGGTGCGTACCCGGCCGCCCCCCAGCATGAGGGTGAGGAAATACTGGCCAAAGGATATGACGAACCCCAGGCCCGTGACCGAGGCCAGGGCGGGAAGAAGCTGGGGCAGGGTAATATGCCACAGGGCGGCGGGGCCCGAAGCCCCCAGGGTGCGGGCCTGTTCCTCCAGGCCCTTGCCCATTTGGCCCAATACGTCCGTCAGGGTCCACACCCCATAGGGCAGGATCACGATCACATGGCCCAGCAAAACCGCCAGCACCGTATCCCCCAGGCCCGCCCGGGTGAAGAAGGCCTGAAGCCCCACGAAGTAGGCGGTGCTGGGCAGCAGCACCGGGGCCAGCAGCAGGGCCCGCACCAGCCGTTTCCCCCGGAAGGAATGCCAGGCCAGGGCCATGGCTCCGGGGGCGGCCACCAGGGTGGCTACGAGGGCGCTGAGCAGGGAATAGCCGATGCTGCCGCGCAGCACCCGCAGGGCATTCCCCTGGAACACGCTGGCCAGGGCGTCCAAGGTGAGCCGGGAGGGAAGGAGGTCCGGCCAGGGCCAGCGGGAAAACAGGGCATAAAGGGCCAGCATAGCGATGGGCAGCAGCACAGCCAGTCCGGCCAAATATAACAGCATCCGTTTCATGGCCGCACCGCCTGGTTATCCCGGTTCAATTTCTTAAAGGCCGCCAGATACAGGGCGATGAACCCGGCGCCAAAGGCCAGCATCAGCCCGTTATAGACCATGGCAAAGGGCCGGTGGCTCAGGTCCGGGGACAAAAATTCCATATACGCCTGCACGGGGAAGGCCCTGGGCAGGGTGGCCCCCAGCAGGAAGGGCAGCTCATAGGCCCCGAAGGCATAGGCAAAGATGATGATAAAGGCCGTGGAGATGGCGGGCATACTCAGGGGCAGCGTCACCGTGAAGAAGGCCCGCACCGGCCCCGCCCCCAGGGTACGGGCGGCCTGGGCGCCGCTTCCCCATACCCGGCGCATCAGCAGGACCACCACGCTCATCACGTAGGGGATCTGCTTGCAGGTATAGGTCAGGATCACCCCGATCCCCCAGGGATCCTGGATGAGCAAGGGGAAGGCGTCCGGGGCCTGGACCAGGCCCATCTGGGCAGCCAACCGGGAAAAGAGCCCGGTTTGGGACAGGAGGGCCACCGCCAGAAAGGCGGCCACCGTATGGGGGATGGTGATGGGCAAGCGCAGCAGCAGGGAATCCGGCCGCTTGCAGGCCACCAGCAGGGCGCTCAGGGCCACGCCCCCAGCGGTGGATAACAGGGCGGAGGTAAAGGCCAGATATAGGCTATAGAGCACCGACCCATGGAGGGCCGGGTCCTGGAGCACCGCCCGGTAATAATCCAGCGTCAGGGTCCTTAGGCCCGCCGGGGGGAAATAACCCAGGCTTTGCAGCAGCCCGTCCCCCAGGCTGGCCAATAGCAGCCCCACCAGCAGCAGCATGGGCAGCAGCATCAGGTATGGGGTAATGCGTCTCATTTCCCCGGCACTTCCTCCAGCCAGATCTCCTCGATCACCGGCACAAGATAGGCGGGCAGTTCCGGCAGCCGGCGGCTTAGAAGGGTCTCCTGATCCACAGACCCTGCCCCGGTTTCGATCTTGTCGAATTCCGCCTTTTGTTCCTCTGTGAGCCGGTCCATATCCAACACCGGCAGGGCCCCCCACACGGTGGGGTCCATCTTGCTGGCCTGCATGGGAATGGACAGGATGGCGTCCGCCAGGCACAGGGCGCCGGGCACGTTGGTGGAATTGTAGGCGATGGCCACGTAGTTGGTGTTGCCGATGGTGCCGTTTTCAAAGATGAAAGCCCTACAGGTATCCGGATACTGGCCGCTGGCGATGAGGGAAGAGACATGATAGGGGTCGTAGCTCATGGAGAGCAACAGCTGCCCGTCCATAAACATGGCGTCCGCCTGGGCGTCCGTGGCCGGGAAGGTCTTGCCCTGCTCCCACAGGTAGGGGTTCAAGGACCGCAGATAGTCCATGGCCGGGGCGATGGCTTCCCGTACCGCTTCCTTGGTGCTATCCGCCGGCAGGCCTGCCACGGCCTCATAGCCGCAGATCTCATAGATGATATTCCTTACAAAGGCGCTGCCCGTAAAGCCCGGAGGCGCCTCATAGGTGAACTTCCCCGGGTTCTCCTGGCAAAAGGCCAGCAGTTCTTCCGCGGAAGCCGGCGGCTCGGCCACCGTGGCCGTATCATGGATCAGCACCAGCTGGGCCTTGGCATAGGGGGCCTCGTATCCCTCGATGGCCGTCCCAAAGTCCACGGTCGCTTCCTCCCCTTCCCCGTCCACATAGGCGGTATAGTTGGGCAGGTATTGGCAGAAGGGCCCAAAGAGCAGGCCGTTTTCCTTGGCGGTGGCGAAGTTTTCCCCGTTGATCCAGATCAGGTCGATGCTGCCCTGATCGTTTTCCGCCGCCTTGTCCCCGGCCAGCTTGTTCAGGATCATGTCGATGTCCATGGGCACCCGCTCCACGGTTATATCATAGGTTGTCTTGCAGTAGGGCGCCAGGGTGTCGTCGATCCAGTTGTTCACCAGCTCGTTGCCCCCCCAGCCGTAAAAGGTCACGCTGGTGCCCCGGGCCGCCTCCAACACTGCCTCCCAATCCGCATAATCCACGGCTGCCTCCTCTTTTGCGCCGCAGCCCAGCAGCCCTGCGCATAGCATCAGGCATAGGCCTATGCACAGGGCTTTTTTTATCCAAAGCATCATTTCGCTTCCTCCTGTCCGTTGATTTCCTTTGCCATCCGCCGGGCTTCCCAAAGCCGTTGCAGGATGGTGACGCCGATCAGCCCGCCATAAATCCAGGTTAGGGCCTCCAAGGCCGTTGGGAACGCCATCATAGCGGTAAAGGCCACAAACCCTTCCGTGCGCTCCATGAGTCCCGCCTGGTAATAAAAGCTCTTTTTTCCCCGGGGCTTTGCCAGCATCCCCGTGGTCAAAAACACCGTCATGGATAACAGGATGGCGCTTACCAGCCCCAGCAGGGCCAGCAGGCAATCCGGCCGCCGCAGGGCCAAGGCCCATACCACGCCCAGTTCCACCACCCGGTCGCTGACGATGTCCATCTGTGCGCCCAGCATACTGCTTTTGCCGGACCGGCGGGCCATTTCCCCGTCCACCGCGTCCAGCAGCCCGGACAGCCAAAGGGCGGCCGCCGCCCACCAGGCCAGCCCGGCGTACAGCAATGCGCCGCTGCCCAGCCCCAATACAAAGGCTAGGGCCGTCACCTGGTTCGGGGACAGCCCCAGCTTCAGCAGCCCGCCGGCCAGGCCGGCAAACAGCCCGTTGATATATTTGCGTCCATGGGTATCCAGCATATCAAGCCTTTCCTTTCCGGGTAAAGGCCCATCGGTTGCCCCAGCCCCGGCTCTGGCTTTGGCCGAAGAGCAGCTCCAGCAAATGAATGGTCCTTCGGCCCTCTC
The DNA here is from genome assembly GCA_900542615.1 of uncultured Eubacteriales bacterium. GTDB lineage: Bacteria > Bacillota > Clostridia > Christensenellales > CAG-138 > Pelethousia. Next base: position 4,443 of record UQOG01000080.1, read on the forward strand.
CCCGGAAGGCGTCCAGGCAACCTTCGCAGTAGCTGACGATAGGCAGCCCCGCCGGGAGATCCCCCAGCCGGGCCTGGCGCATGGCCCGGCTCTTGTCCGGGTCCAGGGCCCGCATCATATGGAAATTGCCGCAGCAGCGGGTATTTTCCCCGCAGCGGGCCGCCTCCGTAAGCGCCGCCCCCGCCAGGGCCAGCAGCCGCCGCACCGCCTGTTGGCATATGGCGTCCTTACGCATAGGGCAGGGGTCGTGGAGGGTAACCGGCCCACCCGGCCCCTGGATGTCTTCGGGCCGCACATGTTCCGCCAGGGCGGGCCAGATGGGCAGCACCTGGTATTCCCCCAGCCCTTCCAACTCCCGCGTGCAGTTGGGGCAGGCGGTATAGATCCGCTTCACCCCCTGCTGTTCCAGCAGCCGCCGCAGTTTTTCCTGCCGGGCTTGGTGGGCCCCAGGGAACAGATAACGGCTGGGCTGGCCGCAGCAGCAGCTGCTCATGCCGATCCCCGGCTCCGCCCGCTCCAGGCATTGCCGGGTGCGCTCCAAAATGGCCGGGTCCAGCCCCATCAGGGCGCAGCCTGGCCAGAACACCGCCTCCCCCTGGGAGACCCGCATCATGGGCTTGCTGAAGGATAGGGCCTGATGCAGCCCCATGCCCAGGTTTCCGCTTTTATTCATGGGCTTCCGGCTGGGCGGCTTCCATGGCCTGCTTTTTCTTTTCCTGGCGCTCCATATAGATCCGCCGCACAATCATCACCAGAATGCCCAAGGAGAAAATGCACAGCAGGGCGGTGACGAAATACTTGACCCCGCCGGTGAGCATCCCACCCACGTAGGAATAGATGATGGTGGCGGGCAGCTGGCCCACCCCGGTGGCGATGAAGAAGGGCCAGAACTTGATGGGGGTCAGGCCGGCAAAGTAGCTGATGGCGTCAAAGGATACAAAGGGCAGCAGCCGGCATATTAGGATGGTACGGCTGCCGTACTTTTCAAAGTAGCCCTCCACGCTGGCCAAAGCCCCCTTGCCCGCGTATTTTTCCACCGTATCCCGGCCCAGGGCCCGGGCCAGGTAAAAGCACAGAGCCGCCCCGGCCATGGAGCTGGTCCAGGATAGGATCGCCCCCTGCCACCAGCCGAAAATGGCCGCGTTGGCGAAGGTGATCAGAAAGGCGGGCAGGGGGGCAAGCACCGACTGGAACACCATGAGGGCAAAGGAGAAAACCATGGCGTAAGCCCCATAGGAGCGGATGAAGGCCACCACCGCGTCCACATTGGCGGAGCCCAGCACCGAGGCTACCTGGTTCACATAGGCGTTGACCTGGGGTACCAGGAAATACACCAGGCACAGGATCGCCAGCACGGCCAGAATATAGAGCTTGGTCAGGGTTTTCTTTTTATTTGTTTTTTGTTCCATGGGACGCGTCCATTCCTTTCTGCTTATCCATTTTCCCCGTTTCCGGGAACAGCCTCCTGCCCAACAGGGCCGTGAGGATGCACAAAGCCCCCAACAGCCCCAGGGCGATCCAAAACGCCGGGGAGGCTGTTTGCTGGGCCTTATCGCCGATGTTGATAAATACGAAGGTGCCCGGGATGATCCCCAAGCCCGACGCCAGCATGTAGGCGCCAAAGGAGATATCCGTCAGGCCGAAGGCATAGTTGATCAGGTTGTAGGGCACCGCCGGGATCAACCGCAGCAGGATCAGCAGCAAAAACCCCTGGGGCCCTCCGGCATTGGCCAGCCTTGCCTGCCATTTTGGCGGGAGCCGCTTCTGCACATAGGCGCTGGTCCGCTCCCGCCCCGCATGGCGGGACAGCAGGAACATCAGGGCGCAATTCACCAGGGCCCCGATAAAGGTATATACGCTGCCCCACAGCAGCCCAAAGGCCAGCCCGCCCCCCAGGGCCAACACCGCCACCGGGAAGAAGGCCGCCGGCAATACCGCAAAAAGGCCCATGTATACCAATGGGCCCCACACCCCCTGCCGGGAGACGAACAGCTGTATATCCTCCCCGCTTATTTCCGAAAAAAATATACAGTTTATTACTATGAAGCCCAGCAGCAGGGCGATTCCCATGCCTTTTTCAATCCTTTGTTTCAAACGGCATCCCCACCCATTATCCATGGTCTCAAACCAGTATAAGGAACCCTTCTGTTCCTTGTCAAGAAGCCATATATTGATTTATATATTGGAAGATCTGTGGTTTATTTGATTATTCTATATCCCATGGACAACGCATTGACGCGGGGAAATACCAATGTTATCATGGCAGTGTTCTTTGGAGAGAAGAACGAATTTATGGTTTGGAGGGAAGTAATACATGAAAAAGAATCTCGCGTTTTTGATGTCGCTTCTTATGCTTTTGGTGATCGTAGCCGGCTGCGCCCAGCCTGCCGCCTCCGCGCCCAGCGAGGAAGCCACCGCCGACGTGCCCATGGCCTATATGACCGCGGACGAGCTGGAAGCGGTGCTGGGAACGGACGGCTATCTGGTGATGGATGTGCGCAAGGCTGCGGACTATGCCGCCGCCCACATCCCCGGCGCGGTATCCGTTGACATGGACGCCGCCGTCCAGGGGGACATCGAGGCTGGCACCGCCACCATGAAGGCCGCCATCGAGGGCGTGGACGACACCCTGGTGCTGGTATGCTATTCCGGCAAGAAGTACGCCCAGGCCAGCACCAACATCCTTTCCAGCCTGGGGTATGACACCAGCAAGGTCTTTACCCTCCAGGATGGCTTCAACAACTGGAGCGAGGTCAAGCCCGACCTGATCGAGACCGGGGAATAAGCGACCGCCTGGCAGGCTGGCCCGCAGCCCTGCGATCCTTTGGTGCAAATGGCGGGCCGGGAACGCGCTGCAAGGGCGCGCTGCCAGAGCCCTGGCCCAACGGCCTGTGAACCCTGAAAAGCGGCTTTTACGCCGCTTTTTTTGATTGCCCGCGCTCCTGGGAACGGGCCGCAGCTTCCGTCCCGCCGCCCCGGCGGCAGCAAATCCCGTATTCCCTCCCGGCATAAGATTTGATAGAATAATAAAATGGGATTAAACTTGTGTGCAGCATCCAGGGGGATGCGCCCCGTTTGCTCCCCGAGATCTTCATCCACCGGCGCGATATGGCCTTGCCGCGCCGGCCTTGCCCAACGGGCAAAGGAGGCGAATCGCATTGTCTCAGGCTATCCCCTCTCGATCGGATTTCTCCCAGGGCTCCATCTCCCAAGCCATCTTCCGCCAGGCCGGGCCCATGACCGTGGCCCTGCTGGTGAATATGCTCTATAGCGTGGTGGACCGGATCTATCTGGGCCATATCCCCGACGAAGGCCGCCTGGCCCTTACCGGCATCGGCCTGGCCTTCCCCATCATCGCGGTGATCAGCGCCTTCCAGCGGCTCTGCTCGGACGGGGGCGCCCCCCTCTGCTCCATGGCCCGGGGCGCCGGCGACCTGGACCGGGCGGAAACCATCCAGGGCAACGCCTATACCCTCCTGCTGCTCTTCGCCCTGCTGCTCATCGCCCTGGGCTACGCCTTCAAGGCCCCCATCCTTTGGGCCACCGGCGCGGGCGAAGCCACCTTCCCCTACGCGGACGCATACCTGCGCATCTACCTGATCGGCACGGTATTCGTCCTGCCCAGCCTGGGCATGAACGCCTTTATCACAGGCCAGGGCTTCCCTACGGTGAGCATGATGACCGTATTGCTGGGGGCCGTGGTGAACATCCTGCTGGATCCCCTGTTCATCTTCGTATTCCATATGGGGGTCCAGGGCGCCGCCCTGGCTACGGTCATCGCCCAGTTCACCTCCTTCCTGTGGGTGCTGCTCTTCCTCACCAGCCACCGGGCCATCCTGCGGCTGCGCCTTAGCCGTATGCGCCTGCAGCGCAACATCGTCCTGCCCATGCTGGGCCTGGGCCTCACGGGCTTTACCATGTCCGTTACCAACAGCGCCGTCGGCATGGTCTACAATGCCTCCCTCCAATCCCTGGGCGGCGACCTATACGTAGGCGTCATGACCGTGGTCAACTCCATCCGGGAGATCATCTATATGCCCGTATCCGGCCTCACCGCCGGCGCCCAGCCTGTGATCAGCTTCAACTACGGCGCCCGCTGCTACGGCCGCACCAAGGAGGCCATCCGCCTCTTTACCCGCTACAGCTTTATTTACGCCGGCGCTGTCTGGGCCCTGCTCATGTTGCTGCCCCGTGCCTTCATCAGCGTATTCAACGGGGACGCCGCCCTGCTGGAAGCCGGCGTGCCCGCCCTGCGGATGTACTATTGCCTGTTCTTCTGCATGGCCTTCCAAATCGCGGGCCAACATACCTTCGTATCCGTAGGCCGCTCCCGCCAGGCCATCTTCTTTTCCCTCCTGCGCAAGGTGATCCTGGTAATCCCCCTGGTCTACCTCCTCCCCAGCCTGATCCCCCTGGGCGCTTTCGCCGTGTTCCTGGCGGAGCCCATCTCGGATCTCATCGGCGGCACCGCCAGCTATCTGGCGGTGGATGTGGACACCGCCGCCAAGACCGTGACGTTTGCACTGTAAGGAGGGAGAGCATGGCATATCACTTTGAAAACGTGAAGCTGGAGAAGGGGATGTA
>UQOG01000081.1 GCA_900542615.1 uncultured Eubacteriales bacterium
CGGCAGGATCATTGATAGGTAGCGGAGCCCAGGTCTACGGCCAGCATGGCCAAAGCATCCACGGAGACCGGGTCCGGGGTCCACAGGGTATAGTTGGCGGAGCCGTGGGACCAGAGCACCAGGGCGCCCTTTTCGCCGCCCTCCACGGTGCGGATGGACATGGTCACGCTCCAGCGGTCGCTTTCCGCAGAAAAGGTGGTCTCCTCCGGATCAAAGGTCTCGTAAATGCCGTGGAGCGCCTCCCCGTCCACCTTGGTGCTGCCCCGGTATACAAAGGAAAGGCCGCTCAAGGTATATTCCACCTGGGCCACTTTGCCGTCCACAATGGTATAGACCGCATTCTCCGACCCAAGGGGAGCCTCTATGGATACGCCGGTCTTTTTGAAATCCTCCGGGCCGTCCACCGTCACCAGGGGGTTGGCGGCCTCTGTGCCGCAGCCCGCCAGGGACAGGGCAAACAGGCAGGCCAGAAGCAAGGCTAACACATGTTTCACGATTGATACCTCCCATATTGTTCCCATATAGTATAACCCATCAAGGAAAAGATGGAAGGGGCTTTTGCAAAAAGCCTCGTTTTTTTTACAAACGCGTCCCCTTAGGGGAAGATCAGCTTCAGGCCCCGGGGCTCCACGATGCCCGCCGGCCCCATATACTTGCAGCCGTGGTATAGGGCCTGGTCCCCGTCGTAATCCAAGGCGTCGCTGGGGGTGTAGGCGGTGGATACCTGGCGTTCCCCTTCCGCGCCCTGGTAGGTCTCCAACACCAGGGCCAGGGCCGTGCCCTGGGGCAGGGGATAAGCGTCCCCGTCCTGTACCGTTAGGGCTTTGCGGGCAAGCAGTTGAAAATCTTGATCAAAGGCTAGTACCTCCACTTTTTCCAGCTTGCCGATGGCCGCAAAGCCGATGGAGTAGCTGTGCCCCCCTGTCACCTGGGCGCCGTCCAGGTCCGTGGCGGTGGTCTCGTAGGAGAAGGTTTTGCGCAGGGTGCCCCCCTGCAAGTAGGAGAGCTGCAGGTGGGAGATGTGGATATGTATGGGGTCCCCCTTGGCATAGTAACCGCCGGCCTCGTCCCCGTAAACATACCACAGGTAAAAATCCTCCGGGGCGTCCCCGCTGTCGTCCAGGTATAGGGTGCCGGAAAAGCTGCTGGTATCCTGGGTGACCTGGTCGCCTGTCAGGTTGGTATGGCTGCCGTAGTGCACGTCCAGGAACTGGTGGGTGAGGGTGGCGCCATAGGTCTTGTAAGGGTTGCCGTCCTCATCCACGCGCTCGGTGAGCATCACCAGCCCCAAGGCGCCGGGGGCGTCGTAATCCACGGTGGGGACATAGTCCTGGGCCGGGGGCTGGGCATGGGCTTCCAGCCAGATCCCCACCGGGGCGGCCTGGGTTTCTCCCAGCTCCGGCTTGGCCAGCTGGCAGCCGGCGCACAATAGGCAAAGGGCCAGAATGGCTGGGATAAGTTTTCCGAATTTACGAAACATCGTCTTCTTCCTCCTTTTCCTCCAACATGCCGTCGCAGGTCAGAATATCCCCCACGTCGCATTGGAGATAGTGGCAGATCCGGTTCAGGGTGGCAAAGCGAATGCCCTTGCACCGGCCGGTCCGCAGGATGGACAGGTTGGCCTCGGTGATGCCTACCTGCTTGCAAAGCTCCTTGGCGGTGACGCCCCGGGCCTTTAAGAGCCCGTCCAGGTGTACATGGATGCCCATGACGGCCCTCCTTAAACGATGGAATCGTTATCCAGCTTCAGGGCCCGGCCGTCCTTGGCCCAATCCGCCAGCAGGATCAGCCCCAGGGCCAGGAATAGCTCCATGATGGGGATCACCAGGCGGATCTGGACGTCTCCCTGGCCTAACAGGAAAAGTTGGAACAGGTTGCTGGCAAAGGTGACGAACAGGCAGGCATATACCGCTCGCCGGGCGCCTGCGGCCAGGCTGGCGCACAGGGGGGCCACCGCCGCGTCATAGGGGTCCTGGCCCAGGGCGCGAAGCAGGCGGCGGGCCGGGGGGAGCAGGGCCAGCAGGCACAGGGTGGGGATGGCGTTCAGGACGATCCGCAGGGCCTGGGATACGTCCAGCCGCACCGGGGACAGGCCGGAAAACAGCAGGCCCAGGCCCCCGCCGTCCCCCGAGACCTGGATGCCCGTGGAGACCAGGCAGCCCGCCAGCTCATACACCCGCACATAGCACAATTCCACCATGAGGAATATCCCCGCCAGCCCCAACACCAGGGATAGCCCGGCCAATACCTGGAGCCGTTCCGTACGCTTGAGCAGCCACAGGCCAAACCAGGCGGCCCCGGCGCTCCAGCATACCAGGCTGGAAAGGAGCTTGGCCTGGAGTATATCCAAAGAGAGCAGGCCGTCCCCCGTCAAGCCGGCCAGCAGGGCCGGGTTGATGAACCGGTACAGGAAATAGAACAAACATAGGCTCAGGGGGATGCCCATCCACCAGTGGCCTTGGCCCTTGCCCCGGCCATGGGCCAATAGCCCCAGCAGGGCGGGCAACAGGCACAGCAGGCCGTAGAGGCCCCAGGCTAGAATATTCCAAAATCCCCCCAAAAGGGAAAGGGCCCGAAGCCCACGGCCCGCAAGCTCCAAGGGCAGGGCCAGGACATAGAGCAGCATGGCCCCCTGGCCCATGCGCCGGGTGGCCATGGCCCCGGCGGCGCAGGCGACCCCCAGCAGCAGCCACCAGGCCCAGCGGGGAATACGGGAAAGGGCGGAACGCAAAAAAACCACCTCCAATTATCGTTATACAATAATTATGGAGGTAGTTTAGCATGAAAATTATCGTTTGTCAATAATTATTTCCCTTGTAGCTCCTTAAAGCCCTCTCCTAATACCTCGTTGGATTCCAAAATGATGATAAAGCCCTGGGGGTCCACTTGGCGGGCGGCCTGGCGGATCTGGTGCATCTGTTTGTTGTTGCAGGCGCAGAGCACCACCTGCTTGTCCTGGCCGTTATACCCCCCCTTGGCGGACAGCAGGGTGGCGCCCCGGCCGCTGCATTGGTCAATGGCGGAGACCACGTCCTTGCCCCGTTCCGTCACGATGAGGGTCAGCTTGCCTGCGTCTACCCCATACATGAGCTTATCGATGATCTGGGTGGTCAGGTAGTTGATGATGAGCCCGTAAAGGATGCCGTCCGCGTCCCGGAAGATGACGCCGCCCGCCAGGATGATCACCACCTCGATGAAAAAGGCGATCTTGCCGATGGAAAGGTGGGGGGCTTTGCTGCGGATGGCCATGGTGATGAAATCCGAGCCCCCGGTGGAGGAATTGCGCATATAGATGAGGGCATAGCCGATACCCCCCACCACCCCGGTATAAATGCCGCTGATGAGCCGGTCCCCGGCGTATAGGGGCAGCAGGGGGGCCACATAGTCCGTCATCAGGGAAAAGATCAGCATACACCGCAGGGAGCGGAAAAAGAAATCCCGGCCCAATAGCTTATAGCAAAGCAGGGCCACCGGCACGTTCAGCGCCAGGGAGGTCATGCCGATGGGCAGGCCTGTGAGCCGGTAGATGATCAGGGCGATGCCGGAAAATCCCGACATGAGGAACTTCCCGTTCAATGCGAAGTTGTAGATGGAAACCGCCGCCAAAAAGCTGCCCAATACCTCCAGGGCCACATCCGTAAGCACCCGCTTGTTGATGAACCGTTCCAACATAATACCGCTCCTTTCCCGCTTCCTTCACGAAGAAAGAGCGCCTGCGATCCTGTTCCATATGCATCGCAAACGCTCTTCCAAATCATCTTATCACGGGAAACGGGCTTTCGTCAAGGCGGGTCAATACACGGGAAAGCCCAGGATATATAGGCAGGTATACCCAACCTGCAGCAGGAACATGCAGCCCAGCAGGCTCCACCGCAGCCAGGCGGGCTTTCCCTGGGCCAAGGCCCCCAGCCCCAGGGCCAGGGGATAGCATACCGCCAGATACCGGGGGGCGCTCAGCAGCCAGGTACAGCCCATGGCCACCCCGTAATAGGCCAGGAAAAAGGCCCCGTCCCCGGGCCGCAGCTTCTTGATGCCGGGGACCATGATCCCCAGGGCCCCAAAGCCGCACACCAGGTTGGGGATATACAGACCCCAGACCATGCGGGTTTCCCCGGCGGCCAGGCTATTGAGCAGATATTCCGTCTGGTAGGCGGCGGTGTTGAAGAACAGGGACAGGCTTTGGCTCCAATGCTCCTTTTGGTAGGTGAGGAAGGTGAAGGGATCCCCGGTCACGGCGGCGTTTATCCCCACATACGCCAAGGTGCCCAGGCAGGCCGCCAACAGGCAGCCCAGATACCCAAAGCTCCGGGCCAGCCGCTTTTCCGGCCGGCGCACCAGGGAAAAGACCATTTCCACCCCCAAATATACCGCCAGCAGCACCCCCACCGACCGGGTAAACCCGGCCAGGGCCGCCGCCAGGGCCGCCCACAGGAACCGGCCCTTCCGCCCCAGCAGCACGCAGCCGAGGCACAGGAACAAAAACAGGCTCTCCGTCATGGGGGCGCCCAGGAACATGGCCCCGGGGAATACCATGGCCAGGGCCGTGGTATACAGGGCGTCCCGCCGGGGCAGGTCCAGGGCGGCCAGCTCATAGAGCAGGATGCCGCTGCCCACGGCAAACAGGTTGGAGACCGCCATGGCCGCTGCAAAGGTATTCCCCAGCAGCCAGTTGACCACCCGGATGCACAGGGGATACAGGGGGAAGAACACGATATGGAACCGGGCGTCCCCTGCGGTCACATACCAATTTTCCGCAATGCCCAAATAGCTGGGGGAATCCGTGCGCAGCCACAGCCGGGCCAGGCCGTCCCACAAGCCGCCGCTATAGCCGTTTACCCCCAGATCCACCCAATAGGCCAGCACATACAGGGCCAGCCGCAGGCCCAGCACCCCCAGGGCAATGGCTACCCAGGGATGCCGGCGGCTCCACCGCAGGCTCCGCTTACCCAAGGCTGCATCCGGGCTGGGCCATTCTTTCAGCCCCCCGTCCAAGGCGGACGACCAACCCAGCGCGCACAACAAAAACAGACAGCAGGATACCCCTGCCGCCAACATGGCCAGCCCGCAATAGCTAGCCTGCATGGCCCACATGCCAAAGGCGCCGGCCAGGATGGCCGCCCATAAGCAGCCGATTATTTTTTGCCCTTTGATCGCATTCATGGCTATAGTATACCATGGCAGCCGGGCCCAGTGAACCCCATGCCGCCCTCCCTTTGAAAAAATGCTATTGGGAAAACCCGTCCGCCCATGATAGAATACTGGTAACGAGAGCCGCGCCTTCCACGGGCGGGCCGGATTTTTCACCAAGGAGGCGTTTTTTCCATGAATATGCGCGAGATCCGGGAGGCAGCCCGGGGCCCCATGAAGAATTTCTGCAAGCTCTGTCCCGTCTGCGACGGCCGGGCCTGTGCCGGCCAAGTCCCCGGCATGGGCGGCACCATCACCGGCAGCTCCTTCCAAGCCAACTATGAGGCCCTGCGGGATACCCGTATCCTGATGCGGGTGATCCATGGCGCCAGCGACCCCTCCACGGAATTTACCCTCTTTGGGAAAACCTATCGCACCCCCATTCTGGCCGCCCCCATGACCGGCGCGGAATACAACTGCGGCCAGGGCCTTACCGAGGCGGATTTCGTCATGGCCATCGTCCAGGGGGCGGAGGCCGCCGGCAGCCTGGGCTGGATCGGCGACGCCGCTAACCTGGCCCTGTTTGAAGCCGGCTTGGCCGCCGCCCGGGCTTCCCAAAATGGCGTGGTGGCCATCATCAAGCCCCGGGACGAGCTTTCCGAGATCGTGCTCCGGTTCCGGGCCGCCGAGGAGGCCGGCGCCATCGCCCTGGGGATAGACCTGGACGGGGCGGGCCTGGTCACCATGCGGCTCCAGGGCCAGTCCGTGGGCCCCAAGACCTTGGCCCAGCTCAAGGCCATCCGGGCCCAGACCCAGCTCCCCTTCATCGTCAAGGGAATCATGACGGTGGACGAGGCAAAAATGTGCTGCGAGGCCGGCGCGGACTGCATCGTGGTATCCAACCACGGGGGCCGGGTGCTGGACGGCTGCCCCGGCGCCGCGGACGTGCTGCCCGAGATCGCCTATGCCCTGGACGGCCAGATCCCCATCCTGGCGGACGGCTGCGTGCGCAGCGGCGTGGACGCCCTCAAGCTCATGGCCCTGGGCGCCAACGGCGTGCTGGTGGGCCGGCCCCTGTGCTGGGGCGCCTACGGCGGCGGCAGCGAGGGCGTGGCCACGGTGCTGCAAACCTATACCCAGCAGCTCTACCAGGCCATGATCATGACCGGCTGCCCGGACCTTTCCAGCATCGACGGCAAGATCCTGTACTGAGTCAGCGCTTTCCTTCCCACGCCCCGGCGCCCTGCCGGGGCGTTGCATATAGCCGGCGTTTGGGGCGGCGGCCTGGACCGGCGTTAGGACCCCTCCAACGGCCCCCGGGGGGGGGCCGTTGGAGGGGGCACAGCCCTCCCGGGAGCAGGGGGCCCTGCCCGGGGCGCGGGCTCAGCGGCGGATCCGGTTGTTGGTGTTCATATAGATCAGGTAAAAAAGGCTTACCAGGAAGAACAGCCCCAGCCCCAGGAAGAACAGCCAATCCTGCCCCAAGGCATTCCCCAGGGCCAGGATCGCCCAGCAGCCGGCCAATAGGAACATGAGCCGGGACATGTGGCGGTAGAGCTTTTTTAGGTCGTATGTTTCCTTTTCGGCCTTTGGGGCGGTGTTGTAGCCGGAGATCAGGAAGGCGCCCTTTTCCCGGCGGAACAGCCAGCCCAGCCCCAGGAACAGCAAAATGGTAAACCCATGGATCGCCAATAGCATAATCCGTATCCTCCCCATGGAAACGATAAGTCTAGGAAAAAGGAAGCGGCCAAAGGGCCGCTTCCCCAGTCTGTCGAAAAACCCCCGGGGGGTCGGGGGCCGCAGCCCCCGGAGGTTATAATCGGATTTGGCGGCGTGTACGGCAAATCCGCAAAAAGCCTTGCGTAGCAAGGGTTTCCCTGCATAGCTCCCTGGCCGCGCCGTAGGCGCAAGGGAGCTATGAAAACCTCGAAAAAGTGGCGCAAGCCACTTTTTCGACAAGCTGAGGAAGCGGCCAAAGGGCCGCTTCCCGGGTATTTTGTAGGGTTAGAAGATGCGCCAAGCGCAGATGAAGTTATCGTAGCTCCAATCTCCCAGGCAGGAACGGTGAACCACCTTGCCCTCGCTGCTGGAAGCGTCGATCATGGTGCCGTCTCCCATGGCGATGGCCACATGGCCGTAGAATACGATCACATCGCCCATCTTCAGGTCGGTAAGGGAACGTACCTTCTGGTAGTTGGAAACGTTGCGCCAGCCGCTGCTGGTCAAGTACTTCTGGCTGACGCCCGCCTGGCGCAGGCACCAGTAGACGAAGCCGGAGCAGTCGAAGGTATTCGGGCCCTTGCCGCCCCGCACATAGCGACAGCCCAGCTTGCTCTTGGCGGCGGAGATAAAGGCGTTGAGGCTGCCGCCGCTGGAGGTGGAGCCGGAAGAACTGGAGGAACTGGAGGAGCCGCTATCCGAGGAGGACGAGGAACCTTCTACCGGCACGTAATCCGAAGCCGCGGCTTTGGCGCTTCCGGAGAACAGGGCCTGGATGGTATAGCGGCCCGCCTTGCCGTCCACGCTCAGCCCGTTGCGCTTCTGGAAGGCCTTGACGGCTTCCTCCGTATCCGAACCATAGTAGCCGGTGGCCTTGGCCCCAAGATATCCCAGTTCCCGGAGCTTGGACTGGACCTTTTGCACCGTTTCCCCGCTCATGCCCAGGGTCAGGGCGTTGGCTTCCGCGTCGGAACTCATGAGCAGCTTGCGGGTGGAAGGGCCGATATGGCCGTCCACAATCAGGCCGTTGATCTGCTGGAACAGCTTGGTAGCCGCCACCGTATCCTTGCCGAAGGTGCCGTCCGGCTCCGTGGTCAAATATCCCAGCTTATATAGCCGCTCCTGGTACTTGAGCACCTCGTCGCTCTTTTCCCCATAGGAAAGGGATTTGGGAATGGCGTCCTCGCTGTAGAGCATTTCCCGGGTCTCCTCGCCCACCTTGCCGTCCACGGTCAGATGGTTGCGCTCCTGGAAATCCCGGATGGCCGCCTCGGTCTCCTCCCCGAAATAGCCGGTGGTCTTTTTCATGTAGTCCAATTCCACCAGACGGCTTTGCAGCTGCTCCACATCCGTGCCGGATACGCCGATGCTCACCATGTATTTCTTGGCCTGGGCGCTCATGAGCAGATCATAGGTCTGCTGGCCGACGCAGCCGTCGATGGTAAGCCCATGGCTCCGCTGAAACAGCTCCACCGCTTCCTTGGTGATGGAGCCGAACTTCTCCGTGGGCACGTCGTTGTCCATATAGCCCAGCTCCATCAACCGGGCCTGGATCTTGGCCACCTCCGGACCCTCATAGCCCTTGCTGTACAACAGCGGGGTGGGGGTCGGCGCCGGCGTGGCCGTAGGGGCAGGGGTGGTGCCGGCCTGCAAGCGGGCCATATCCTCCTCCAGGGAGACCACGTCGTTGTCCGCCGCCAGGGCGGCGCCGCTGGCCCGAAGGGCGGCGGTAGACGCCTGGCTCGCCCCTACCTTTGCGGACGCCCGGCCGCCGGATAGGGCGATGCCGCCCCAAACACAGCCGCCCAATACCAGCACCGCAACGCATACCGTGGCAATGGCCCGCAAGTCCCCCTTTGCCAGGCCCGCCACCGTGCGGGACATAAAGCCGGATATGCCCCCCCGCCGGGAAAACCGCCGCCGGGAGATGGCGATCCGCCGTCCCCAATTGATAAATATCTCTTTGATGGCGGCCCAGCCGCCCTTGCGCTGTTTTCTCATAAGAAGCATTATACCATAAAACCCGCCGTTGCAAAATAAAACAATCTGTAAAGCCAGGAAACATCAGGCTTTTCTAAAAGGGGACGACAAGAATCAGCGCATGATCCCGGGGGAAGGGGAGGCCCGGGAGGCCAGCGGG
>UQOG01000082.1 GCA_900542615.1 uncultured Eubacteriales bacterium
CGCCCGGCGGCCCCACCACGCCCGGCGGCCCCACCACGCCCGCCGGCGACCCCACGCCCGCCGGCCCAACGCCCTCCGAGGTAACTGAACAAGCCCAGGCGGTGATCAACTTGATCGCGGACCTGCCAGACTTTAATATGTTGGATTCAGCTGAAGATTTGGAGGCGTTCAAGGCCCAGGTATCCGCTGCCCGGGCAGCTTATGACAAGCTCACGGAGGGGCAAAAGGTAGAGGTCATGAACTATGAAACGCTTACCCAGGCGGAAGCCTATCTGACTGGACCAACCAATATCACTCCGCGGGAGACATATGTCTGCCAGATTGGGGACAGTGAGTCGTATGCAACGCTGCAAGCGGCGGTGGCGGCGGTGCAGCCTGGCGGGACCATTAAGATGCTTACAGATGTGACGCTAAATAAATCGGTTACGCTTCCGGGTGGCGTTACCCTGGATTTGAATGGGAAAACCATCAGTGGAGCCGCGAACATGAACTCCACGATCACTATTGATGAAAACGCTACTGTAACAATAACAGATAATTTGACCGGCGGCGGCGGGAAGATTAGCAATAGCAGAAATACTGGCTCTTCTTCTGGTGCTGTAATAGTGGAAGATGGTGCTGCGTTGACGTTGGATGGGGGAGTGACGCTGGAAACAACAGGAGGGATCCCCTCTTCTCTATATATTTATAATAAAACAAACACCCCCAAGGTAGAAATAATAAACGCTAAGTTTATTTCAAAGAATTATGCAATTCGGCTTCAAAGCCGTTCAAACGATGCAATAATTAACATTCATGATGGTGAATTTCAACCGGGTAAGCAAAGTTTTATCTATTTTAATGATGCAGCAGATGTAACCATCTCCGGCGGTACCTTTACCAAATGGGATGATGTCAACATAGGTCTGCTCGCTGAGGACAAAGTCGCTGTAGTTGATGGCGAAGGGGTTACAATTGGCGATATCTCTACTACAACAAATTATTATGCACAAATGGGGGAGAAATATTATCTTATAAGTAATAACCTTTATGATTTGATTAAGGAAGATTATGTTGCTGGTAAAACCATTAAAATTGTGGACGATGTGTCCTGCAAATACCTCAATGACAGCTATTTTGGAAGTTCCAAAGGGGATGCGAAGACGCTAACGCTGGATATTGCTGCGGACAAAACTTTGTCTGGGCGTATGCCGCTGAGGATTGCTGAAGTGACCGTTACTGGCGACGGAACGCTGGACGAAAATTTCTTTGTTCCTGCGACCGAAAATTATGAAGTGATTGAATCTTCACCTTCTACTGGAGGCAAGCTGTATACGGGAAAGGTAAAGGTTGATAATGCAGCTGCTTTCGTTATTCGGGATGGCGCTTCATTTGCCTACACCTCTGTGTCGGATGCGATAAATGCTGCCAAAACTAAATCTGGCAGCACGGTAAAACTGAACCAGGACTATATAACGGATACCACCGTGCTAGCTAGAGCTTCGGACGTCCAACTTTGGACCCTGGATCTGAACGGGCGCACATATACCTATACCGGTGAAGAGCAAGCCTTTGAGATTAGATATAGCAAATCGTTTACGCTGACAGACAGCTCAGAAACGGGGGGTGGAAGGCTGATTGTTAACAATTCCGAGCCGGATGCTGTTGCTATCAGATGCGTTACGGATTGTAAAAATAGTACCATCACCATAGCGGAAGGGGCTACCGTAGAAGGCACCATTCTGATTGGCGGCACAAACAACACCCTGGATGTACACGGCACCATAGCAGCAACGGGCAATAAAAAAACCGCTATCCAGACCAACGGCAGCAGTACTAAAAATAGCACCATTACCTTACATGACGGCGCAATAGTAACATCTGATGGCTGCGCCATCTATCACCCCGGCACCGGCACGCTAAACGTATATAAGGCAACCGTGACAGGTGGCGGGACACTCACCGGCATTGAAATGCGCGCCGGTACCCTGAATGTATATAAGGGCGCAAAAATAACGGGCGGTAAAGGTGAGCCGGGTTCAAGCCCTAACGGCAACGGCACCACCACCAACAATGCGGCCATCGCGGTAGCCCAACATAACACCGAGAAAGCAATTAACATAAACATTAAGGGCGGCACCTTCACCGGCGGCGCGGCCATTTATGAGAGCAACCCGGAGGGCAATAGTCCTGAAGCCATCAAAAACGTAAAGATGAACGTATCCGGCGGGGAATTTATCGGCAAGGTATATTCCGCAGACGTGACCGGCTTCATCACCGGCGGCAAGTTCTCCAGCGACGTAAAGGAATATGTAGCGGATCAGCACGACCAGTTGGTCACCAACAATGAAACGCAAACGCCTTTCTGGGTGGGCGAGTACAGCGATATCGACGCGGCGGATACTATGGGCCAAACCGTGTACAAGGTCACCTATCATTTCGAAAATGAAACCGTGGATGTGTACTATATGACTGAGGAGGCAGCGAAGGAAGCGATCGCGGAAGCTAAGAATGAGAACCCGAACATTGAAATTTCTAAGCCTGCTGCTGTAAAGCCCACGCCTTCCGGCGGCGGCGGTGGCAGCGGCAGCTATCTGCCGGTGATCCTATCGCCCAGCTGGAGCCAGACGGTGTCCGTGGTCGAGCATGGTACGCTGACCATGTCGGTGCGGGCCAGAAGGGCCAGCAGCTACCAGTGGTGGGTGGACCGGGGCGATGGCCGGGGCTTTGTGCCCATTGCCGGGGCAACCGGGACCAGCCTGACCATTTGGCCGGATATGGGGGATCATGGCAACCGGTATTATTGCCAGGCCATGAACGGCTATGGCTGGGTCAATAGCCCCTACTTCACCCTGTGCGTGGTGCGCAGCACCCTGCCGCCCAAGACCGGCGACCAGGTGTGCGTGACCCTGTGGGTCTGCCTGATGGCCCTGGGTGTGGCCGGCGTGCTGGCCGCCCTGAACCGGCAACGGAATCGATAAAACGACCCTATGGCAGGGCCGGTATATCCCAGGATATGCCGGCCTTTTGCGTAAAAAGGCATGGAGGACGGAGCGCTGTGCAGGCTGCATAGAACTCCTCTATGGCGCGCTAAAAAAACGGGGCGGTTTGCCTGATTTGGAAGTTGCAGGGGGTGGGGAATTATCTATATATCGGAATTATGAACATTGTGAAGAAATTGCAAAAAATGCTTAATCCCAGCCATTTTACTGGAATAACGTGAAAAAGCGTGATAGACGTTAAAAAGTCGTTAATATTGTAAATAACTATAAAGGAACTCCGCCTTTCTATAGACCTTGACGAAATGCGATCCATTGGGTATCATACACATGATAAAAAAATAACGACTCAAAAATATACTGTTGAGTCTGTGTTTTTATGTCTATATTGTTCGGCATGGGGATTTAATGTGACTTTATGCCATTGAAGGAACAGTTCAATTCATTATAAAGAAGGAGGGATTTGAAAAAATATAACGTGTTTCACCTGGCATCATACATCATCATTGCGTGAAAGAAAGGAAGCAATCATATGGATCAACTGGCAACGCTCGTTTCTCAAGTCAGCGATTTTGTCTGGAATAACCTACTGCTGTATATTTTGGTTCTCACGGGTATCATTTTCACTATTCGGCTGAAATTCATCCAGGTACGCAAGTTTGGCGAAGGGATGCGCCGAGTATTTGGCGGCATCAACCTGTTTGGCAAGCAGGCTGACAAGGACGGCATGAGCTCCTTCCAGGCGCTGGCCACGGCCATTGCGGCCCAGGTAGGTACGGGCAACATTGCCGGCTGCGCGACCGCGTTGATCTCCGGCGGCCCTGGCGCCATATTCTGGATGTGGCTGTCTGCGTTTTTCGGCATGGCGACGATTTACGGCGAAGCTGTGCTGGCGCAAAAGTTTAAGACCCGCTCTGAGACCGGCGAGGTCATCGGCGGCCCGGTTTACTATATCCGGCAGGCCTTCAAGGGCGGCTTTGGGAAATTCCTGGCAGGCTTCTTTGCGGTAGCCATCATTTTGGCCCTGGGCCTGATGGGCAACATGGTGCAGTCCAACTCCATTGGCGACGCCTTCTACAATGCCTTTGGCGCAAACAAGCTTATCGTCGGCATCATCATTGCGGCGATTTCGGCCTTCATCTTCCTGGGCGGCATGAAGCGGATCGCTTCCGTTACGGAGAAGATGGTTCCCATCATGGCGGCCCTGTATATCGTAGGCAGCCTGGTGGTCATCATCGCCAACATCAAGAACATCCCCAACGTGTTCTATCAGATTTTCGTGGGCGCCTTCAACCCCACCGCAGTCCTGGGCGGCGCCGCTGGTATCACCGTGAAGGCTGCCATGCGCTTTGGCGTAGCCCGCGGCCTGTTCTCCAATGAAGCCGGTATGGGCTCCACGCCCCACGCCCACGCGGTGGCCAAGGTGGATAAGCCGGAGGAGCAGGGCATCGTGGCTATGATCGGCGTGTTCCTGGATACCTTCGTGGTGCTGACCCTGACCGCGCTGGTGATCCTCTCCACCAACTCCCTTGGCAGCGGCGCGGAGGGCGTCGCCCTGGCCCAGCTGGCCTTCTCCAAGGTATTTGGCGGCTTTGGCGGCATCTTCATCGCCATCTGCCTGCTGTTCTTCGCCTTCTCCACCATCATTGGCTGGTATTTCTTCGGCGAGCAGAACATCAAGTACCTCTTCGGCCAGAAAGCCGTGAAGATCTACGCCCTGTTGGTGGTCATCTTCGTTGTGATCGGCTCCACCCTGAAGGTAGACCTGGTGTGGAACCTGTCCGACCTGTTCAACGGCATCATGGTATTCCCCAACCTGTTGGCGTTGCTGGCCCTGTCCGGGCTGGTGGTGGCCATCAGCAAGGGCAAGGACAAATAACGACCCTGCGTTTAGGAAAAACCGCCCTTCGGGGCGGTTTTTTTCGTGCAAACAGGCGGCATACCGATGTTCCTTTGCGCGGCCGTGGTTATGCCTGGGGGCTGGGAAACCAGGCGCTTTGCAGCAGCTTGACCCCCAGCTGGATCTGCTCTTCCGATAGGCCGCCGTAGCCCAGCAGCACATTGCCCTGGTAGCAGGGCGGCATCTTGCCGATAAAGTAGGGGGAAATGGGATAAACCCCTACGCCCTGGGCATGGGCGGCGGCGCAAAGGGCGGCTTCATCCATGCCGTTGTGGGGCGCCAGCAGCAGATGGTGGCCGGCGTTTTCCCCCTGAATGGCCAGCCGGTCCCCAAAGGCCGCGCGCAGGCATTTTTCCAGGAAGCTGCGTTTGTTCCGGTAAACCACCCGCATCTTGTTCACATGCCGTTCGAAATAGCCTTCCTCCAGGAATGCGCATAGCACCCGCTGCTCCAGCCGGGATACCGGGGAACCGAATATTCCGTAGGCGTCCTGATACCGGTCTAGGAGGTTGGGCGGCAGCACCAGAAAGCTAATGCGCAGGGAAGGGGCGATGGATTTGGTAAAGGTGCCAAGGTAAATCACCCGATCCCGGCTGTCGATGCTTTGCAGGGAGGGGAGGGGCCGGGTGATATAGCGAAATTCGCTGTCGTAATCGTCCTCGATGATGTAGCGTGCCTGGCCGGCCTCCGCCCAATGGAGGAGCTGAATGCGCCGGGATATGGGCATACTGATCCCCAGGGGGAATTGATGGGAAGGGGTAACGTAAACGGCGATATGCTCCCGGCCCTGCAGGGGCTCCACCTGGACGCCCGCCGTATCGATGTCCACGGGGAGCACGGGATGGCCCATGCGGGAAAAGAGCTGGTAGGCCTGGCTGTAAACCGGATTTTCCAGGGCAATGGAAAAGGAATTTCCCAAAATGAATCCCAGCACCAGCAGCAAATGGTTGGTGCCCGCGCCGATCACCACCTGCTCCGGGGCGCAGTGCACCCCTCGCGCCCTGTAAAGATAATCCGCAATGGCGGCCCGCAGGCCCGGATCGCCCTGGGGCGGGGTGCGGTGCAGCAACTGGGCGTCGTATTCGTTGAAGGCGCTTTTAAGCAATTTGCGCCAGGTGTTATAGGGAAAGGACTGGGGGTCCACCGCGCCGGCGGAAAAGTCTACCCGCAGGGACGGGGCGGGAACGGCGGCGGCCCGAGGGGATTCCGCCTTGGGAGGGCGTGCTTTCAGAACGCCCAAGGTGCAGACGTAAAAGCCCCGCTTGGGGCTGGATTCGATGAAGCCTTCGCAGGCCAGCTGGGCATAGGCCGCGTCCACGGTGGTTACGCTAACGCCAAGGGAGGCGGCGAGGGCCCGCTTGGAGGGGAGCTTTTCCCGGGCGGAGAGGACGCCGCTGGCGATGTCCCGGCGGAATTGGGCATAGATCTGCCAATATAAAGGTTGGCCGGCTTCCTGCCGGGGGTCAAGGGTGATCATAGGCGCCTCCAATCTGATATTATAATAAATTGCAAAACTGAGCTTTTTAAAAATATCAGTTTTGTATTATTATAATTCAGGAATTTGAAACATACAAGGAGGAGCCAAATATGCAGCGACAAAAACGCGCGTTGGCGGTACATGATATTTCCTGCGTGGGGCGCTGTTCCCTAACGGTTGCCCTGCCCATCATCTCCGCAGTGGGGGTGGAGACTTCCATCCTGCCCACGGCGGTGCTCTCCACCCACACGGGCGGGTTTACCGGCTATACCTACCGGGATCTGACAGAGGACATCCTGCCCATTGCGGACCATTGGGAAAGCCTGGGGCTAAGCTTTGACGCCCTGTATACAGGGTATCTGGGCTCCTTCCGGCAGATCGAGCTGGTGCTGGAGCTGTTCCGCCGCTTCAAGGGCAAGGATACCCTGGCGCTGGTGGACCCGGCCATGGCGGATAACGGCAAGCTGTACGGCGGGTTTGCGGCGGAATTTCCCCAAGAGATGCGCAAGCTGTGCGCAAAGGCGGACATCATCGTTCCGAATCTGACCGAGGCGGCCTTTATGCTGGATGAGCCCTATGAGGAAGGGCCCTATACCCAGGCATATATCGAAGGGATGCTGGAACGGCTGGCGGAGATCGGCGCGCCCAAGGTGGTGCTGACCGGGGTGCATTTCGATGACCAGGATCTGGGCGCCGCCTGCCTGGATACCGCCACCGGCAAGGTATCCTATGCGTTTCAGCCTCGCATCCCGGGCTATTATCACGGCACCGGCGACGTATTCGGCAGCGCGCTGCTGGCGGCATTGCTGCGGGACCGGCCACTGGAGGAGGCGGCCGCCATTGCGGTGGACTATACCCAGCGGACCATTGCCATGACGGCGGAGCTGAAGCAGGAAGCCCGCTATGGGGTATGCTTTGAGCGTACCTTGCCCTATCTGTTGGAGCGGTTGGCATAGGTTCGGAAATGAATGCCTTTGGGGACGACGTCCTTTGATACGGCGTCCCAATCATGCAAAAAACGGCGCGTTTTCGCTGGTTCTCCAGCTAAAACGCGCCGTTTTCGTATGGCTGGCTCGGTCAAGCGTCCCCTTGGAGGAGGGAAATGGCCAGCCGGTGTTGGAAGCTTTCCCCCGGCGCGAGCCGGAGCAGCCCGGGCTCCTGTTCCCAGATGGCTTGTCCGCCCTCCAAACCGGGCAGGGTACACCAGGGCTCCATGCATAGGAAGGGCGCCTGGGAATTGGCAGGCTGCCAAAAGCCCACGTATGGCGCGTCCGGGAAGGACAGGGCCAGGCCCTTGCCGCCGCCCTGGGGCAACAGGGAAACCTGGCGGCCGGCCTGGGCCAGGACCACGGCCTCCTGATCGAAGAGGGCGTGGGAGAGAGGAAGGCGGTTTTTATCGTTTAGGGCAAAGGGCAGAAGGCGGCCGGTACGCAGGCCGGAGGGGGCGAATTCGATCCGCTGGGGCGCCAGGGGTCCCGGGGCGAATTGCAGCACATAATCCGAAAAAGCCAAGCCCGGCGAAAGCGGGACCCGAAACCCCGGGTGAAAGCCAAGGCCAAAGAGCATGGGGACGGGGCCTGGATTATAGACCAGGGTATCCATGTGCAGGGTTTGGCTTGCGAGCCGGTAGGTGATGGTCAGCTGAAAGGGAAAGGGAAACTGGCGCAGGGTATGGAGATCCTCCTGCAAACGCAGGCGTAGGCATTGGGGCTCCGCCTGTTCCGCTACAAACAGGCTTTCCTTGGCAAAACCGTGAAGGGGCAAGGCATAGTCCCGGCCGTTGACCTGATAGCGGCCGCCGGGCAGCCTCCCTACCCAGGGGAACAAGAGGGGAGCGCTCCTTGCCCAAAGGGCAGGATCCCGCTGCCAAAGGTACTCGAGGCCCGCCCTGTCCCGCAGGGAGCGCAGCTCGGCGCCAAGGGGATCCACCTGGACGCGCAAATGGGCATTGGATAGGGAATATAACATGATCAGGCTCCTTTTTTTTCTATTGTATCCCGCTCCGCTGTCCTTGGCAATACGGCGGGTCCCGGCGGCGGATGGGTATCCGGGGGATGGGGAGAAGCCCGGCCGGCCGATTTCTCCCTTTGCCAAGGCTGGGGCAACCGGCGCTTCCATACAATCCGGGGGGAGAGGTATGATGAAATATCATACTTTTTCTTTTTCAGTTTTTTCCTGTGCGGAGAAGTATGAGAGTATTGCACACATCCGATTGGCATATCGGCAAACGGCTGGCCGGAAGAGAGCGCCTGGAAGAACAGGCGGCAGCGCTGGAGGAGATCGTTCACATCTGTGAACGCGAATCAGTGGAGCTGGTTTTGATTGCAGGCGATATATTCGATACTTTTTTACCTCCCGCGGAGGCGGAAGATCTTTTTTATCGTGCAGTGAAAAAAATTGCAGGCAAAGATCGCTGCGTGGTACTGATCAGCGGCAATCATGACGATAACATCCGACTGGGGGCGGCAACGTCGCTGTCCGAAGAGTTGGGAATTTACATTTTCGGAAATGCGGGCAGGGTCCCGAAATTGTATTCGGGGCGGAGCGTGTGTGCGAGAGAAGCGGGCGCCAATCACCTTGTGATCGGGAATGCGGCGGG
>UQOG01000083.1 GCA_900542615.1 uncultured Eubacteriales bacterium
CCTGACGATATTCGGGGCTGCCCAGGGGGTTCCAACTTCCCCGCCTCCGCAGCGCGCCCATCGGCCCAGCGGGGGGCGGCCCGCCGCACGCTCCGCCGGGTTTCTACCCGCCTGCACAGGGCAAAACGGCGGCTTGCCCAGCCCTGCAACGGCAATACAGCGTTGACTTTTGCCTCTGGCCGTCATATAATTAGTGGATTGTTTTTATTGCCTTAGGACAGTCCGGGGGCCAAAATTCCCCCTGGAAATACATTTTATTTTATAAAGGAGAAGGACCATGAGCATTCCCGTAACCTTCGGCGAACTGGTATTCAACGACGCCGCCATGAAAGCGCGGCTTCCTGCCCAAACCTACCTGGCCCTCAAGGACACCATCCGCTGCGGCAAGCCCCTGGAAGCGGACATTGCCGGGGAAGTGGCGGCGGCCATGAAGGACTGGGCGGTGGAAAAGGGCGCCACCCATTATACCCACTGGTTCCAGCCTTTGACCGGGTGTACGGCGGAAAAGCACGACGGGTTCCTCTCTCCCGGCAAGGACGGGGGCGCCATTTTGGAGTTTTCGGCCAAGGAGCTGATCATGAGCGAGCCGGACGCCTCCAGCTTCCCCTCCGGCGGGCTGCGGGCCACCTTCGAGGCCCGGGGCTATACCGCCTGGGACCCCACCAGCTATGCCTTTATCAAGGATGAGACCCTGTGCATCCCCACCATCTTCTGCGCCTACAGCGGGGACGCCCTGGATAAAAAGACCCCCCTGCTGCGCTCCATGCAGCTGATCGACCGGCAGGCCCGGCGTATCTTGGCCCTGTTCGGCCATACGGACGTGAAGCGGGTGATCTCCACCGCGGGACCGGAGCAGGAATACTTCCTGGTGAACAAGGCGCTCTTTGATTTGCGGCCGGATCTTCGGTTCTGCTCCCGCACCCTGCTGGGGGCGCCCGCCCCCAAGGGCCAAGAGCTGGAGGATCACTACTTCGGCGCCATCTCCCCCCGGGTGATGGACTTTATGCGGGATGTGGACAATGAGCTTTGGCGGCTGGGGGTGTTCGCCAAGACGGAACACAAAGAGGTGGCTCCCGGCCAATATGAGCTGGCCTGCGTGTATACCGACGCCAACACCGCCACGGATCACAACCAGCTGGTGATGGAGGTCCTGCGCAACACCGCCCTGAAACACGGCATGGTATGCCTGCTTCACGAGAAACCCTTTGCGGGCATCAACGGCAGCGGCAAGCACAACAACTGGTCCCTGTCCACGGATACGGGGCTGAACCTGCTGGAGCCCGGCAAAAGCCCCAAGGACAACCTGCAATTCCTGCTGTTTTTAGCCGCCATCATCCAGGCGGTGGACGAATACCAGGATCTGTTGCGGGCGGCGGTGGCCGGTGCAGGCAACGACCGTCGGCTGGGGGGTTACGAGGCGCCCCCGGCGGTGATCTCCATGTTCCTGGGGGATACCCTGGAGGAACTTTTGCGCTCCATTGAGCGCAAGGAGGATTATGAGGAAGGGGCTGTGCGCATGTTGGAAAGCGGCGTATGCGTGGTGCCCACCCTGCGGATGGATACCACGGACCGGAACCGCACCTCCCCCTTCGCCTTTACGGGCAACAAGTTTGAATTCCGTATGCCCGGGGCCAGCCATTCCCCGGCGGACGTGAACACGGTATTGAATACCATCGTGGCCCAGGTGTTGGACCAGTTTGCCGATAAGCTGGAAAAAGCCCCGGATTTCCGCATGGAAGCCTTCCGGCGGGTGCGGCACGCGGTGCGGGACCACAAGCGGATCATCTTCAGCGGCAACGGCTATAGCCAGGAATGGGTCCAGGAAGCGGCCCAACGGGGCCTTCTGAACCTGCCCACCACCGCGGACGCCCTGCCCTGCCTGGTGGCGGAGAAGAACATCCGGCTCTTTACCCGCTATGGCATTTTCAGCGAGCGGGAGCTGCGCAGCCGCTACGACATCCAGATGGAAAACTACGCCAAGGTGGTGCGCATTGAAGGGGCGACCCTTTTGGAAATGGCCCAGCGCAGCATTCTGCCCGCCATGATCCGCTACCAGAAGGAGCTTTTAGAGGTGGTGGCCAGCAAGCGGACGCTGGGCATAGACGACCAAGTGGAAACC
Organism: uncultured Eubacteriales bacterium; assembly: GCA_900542615.1. GTDB lineage: Bacteria > Bacillota > Clostridia > Christensenellales > CAG-138 > Pelethousia. Next base: position 2,120 of record UQOG01000083.1, read on the forward strand.
GCTTTGGCCGGCCGGCTGTCCGATGGCTGCATCGCCCTCAGCGCTGCGGCCGACGCCCTGGGCGCGGCCCTTAGCAAGCTCCCGGCAGCCTCCTACGAGGCGGCCCTCCACTGCAAGGACGCCATCCTGCCCGCCATGGGGGCGGTGCGCAAGGCTGCGGACGCCCTGGAGGCGATCTCCTCCAAGGACGCCTGGCCCCTGCCCTCCTACGAGGAGCTGCTCTTCACCCTATGAACCCTGCAAACAGGCGCGCCGGGGAATCTTCCCCGGCGCGCTTTTTGCCGTGTCCTGTTCCTGGCTTTCGCTATTTGCCCCCGTCCAGGAAAAAGATCTCCTCCACCGGCCTGCCCAGCAGCCTTGCGATCCGCATGGCAAGCTCCAGGGTGGGATTGTATTTGTCGTTTTCAATGGCGATGATGGTCTGCCGGCTAACGCCCAGGGCTTGGGCCATATCCTCCTGCCGAAGCTCCGCCTGCTTGCGCAATTGTTTGATGATGTTCCGCATGGCCCGCTAGTTCCGTATGGCGAAATAGGCCCCGACGCCCAGCAGGATGGCCGTAATGGCCACCGTCAAAAGGATGGCCCTGGCCAGCCGGTTGGGCGCCTGGTATTCCGCGTCCCCTTCCACCATTTTCCGCCCTATGGCCAGCTGGGAAAAGCTCTGCACGCTCACCCCCAGGCACAGGATCAGCATGGGCAAAGGCGAATACGCCTCGCCCCGGAAAAACGCCTGCCAGCAATTGTACAGCACCCATAGGGCCAACGCCAGCACAATGACCCGATATCCCCGCTCCTCCGAAAGCAGCTGGATCTGCCGGTCCATTTCATCCATCTTCTTCCCCATATGGATCCGTTTTTCCCTCGCTATCCCCAGGAGAAATGTTAAAACCTCTTTATTTTTTCTCCCTTCCATTGCAATCCCCCTCCCGGCACGCAGGATAGCCCTGCAAAATGCTGCAATCTCTGCCCCACAAAGCCATGACGGAGCAACTGGGAATGGCTGCAAAATCCCCTTCTGTATAAAAGTCAAGTCTCCCCCCGGGATTTTTGGATAAACCCGCCGAAATTCCCGCATTTTCCATCCAGCGCCGGCCGCCTGTCGGCAAATCCTTTTTGCAGGATTATTATTTTGCAGTTTCATTTTATAGTCTTCAAAAATAATTCACATTCCATTCCAGCGGTTTGTATTGACAGATCTTATCCTGGGAATTATGATACAAACATAGATATGCAACTTTCCCTTCTTTTTTTGTCCTATCTTTTCCCCGCCCTGCGGGAATCAATAACCAACCATGTGTGGAGGTAACGAATGAACGCGTACATTGAATCAGTTTTGGAAAAGGTAAAACAGCGTGACGCCAACGAGCCGGAATTTATCCAAACCGTTGAGGAAGTCCTCTCCAGCCTGGAGCCTGTAATCAATCAACACCCCGAATATGAAAAGATGGGCCTGCTGGAGCGGCTCACCGAGCCGGAGCGCACCATCGAGTTCCGGGTGACCTGGGCGGACGACGCCGGCAAGGTCCATGTAAACCGGGGCTATCGGGTGCAGTTCAACAGCGCCATCGGCCCCTACAAAGGCGGCCTGCGCTTTGCCTCCCACGTTAACCTCTCCGTGATGAAGTTCCTGGGCTTTGAACAAACCTTCAAAAACAGCCTCACCTCCCTGCCTATGGGCGGCGGTAAGGGCGGTTCCGATTTCGATCCCAACGGCAAGAGCGATGCGGAGATCATGCGGTTCTGCCAGGCCTTTATGACCGAGCTCCAGCGGCACATCGGCCCCAATGTGGACGTGCCCGCCGGCGACATCGGCGTAGGCGGCCGGGAGATCGGCTATCTGTTCGGCCAGTATAAGCGCATCCGGGGCGCCTATGAAAACGGCGTGCTCACCGGCAAGGGCATGTCCTATGGCGGCAGCCTGATCCGGCCCGAGGCCACCGGCTTTGGCGCCATCTACTATGTATGCGAAGTGCTGGAGCACGAGAAGGATACCATCGCCGGCAAGACCATCGCCATTTCCGGCTTTGGCAACGTGGCCTGGGGCGTAGCCACCAAGGCGGCCCAGCTGGGCGCCAAGGTCATCACCCTGGCCGGCCCCGACGGCTATATCTACGACGCGGAGGGCGTTACCACCCAGGAGAAGCTGGACTATATGCTCACCATGCGCAATTCCGGCCGCAACAAGGTGCAGGATTATGCGGATAAGTTCGGCGTGCCCTTCTTCCCCGGCCAGAAGCCCTGGGGCCAGAAGGCGGACATCTGCATGCCCTGCGCCTACCAGAACGAGATCGGCATGAAGGAAGCCGAGCAGATCCTGGCCAACGGCACCAAGTATTACATCGAAGTGGCCAATATGCCCACCACCAACGAGGCCCTGTACTTCCTCATGGGCAAGGGCCTGATCGTAGCCCCCTCCAAGGCGGTGAACGCGGGCGGCGTATCCGTATCCGGCCTGGAGATGAGCCAGAACTCCGAACGCCTGGCCTGGAGCGCCGAAGAGGTGGATAAGCAGCTGCATACCATCATGAAGAACATCCATGCGGCTTCCGTTCAGGCGGCGGAGGAGTGCGGCCTGGGCTACAACCTGGTGGCCGGCGCCAACCTGGCGGGCTTCAAGAAGGTGGCCGACGCCATGATGGCCCAGGGCTTGGTCTAAGCCCCGCCCCTTCCCCAATAACCAACCCATGCCGGCAGCCATGCTGCCGGCATGTTCATTTGCCGCCCCGTTTGTGGTCCGAGGGCCCCGGCCGGCCGGGATCGGGCGGCGGGGCGATGAAGCTGCAAACGCCGTCAAGACAAAGGGCCCCATGAACGGGCGGCGCAGCCGCACATCCCATAGGTTACCCTGCTGCCGGCATGGTTATGTTCGCTTAGTTTTCTTTTGGTTGGTCCCCTTTCCGATTGTTCCCCTTGCGGGCCTCGCGTCCTGGGATAAAACGCCCCCGGGCGTTTCGTCCCAGGGGCGTTTCATAAGCGGCGTTTTCAATCGTTGCGTCCCGCCGCCCGTCAACAGCCCGAGCTTTGGGTCAGGCGCCTTCCGGCGCCTGGCTTTTTTTGCGCAGCCGCCGGCACTCCCATAGGCTCATGGGCAGGGTCAGGCAAAAGGTGAAGGCATCCGCCACCGGCTGGGCCAGCTGGATGCCCAATAGGCCCAATGCGCTGGCCAGCACCAGCAGGATCGGCAGGAAAAACAGCCCCTGCCGGGCAATGGACAGCAGGGAGGCAAAGCCCGCCGCCCCGATGTTTTGAAAGAGCATATTGGCGATGATCACGTATCCCATCAAGGGCAAGGTGATGCACTGGAACCGAAGGGCCGGGATGCCGATGGCGGTCACCGCCGGGTCGTCCCGGAACAGGCCCACCAGGGGCTGGGCAAAGAGCAGCCCCAGCGCCGCCAGCAGCACCAGGGACAGCACGGCTGTTTTGATGCAGAAGCGGTAGCCCTCCAGCACCCGGTCAAAGCGGCCCGCCCCGTAGTTGAAGCCGCATACCGGCTGATAGCCTTGCCCAAAGCCCAACACCGCAGAGTTGGCAAAGCTCATCAGCCGGGAAACGATGGCCATGGCCGCAATGGCCGCATCCCCGTAATCCCGGGCGGCCCAGTTGAGGGCGATGGCGGCGGTAGCGCTCAAAAGCTGCCGGGCCATGGAAGGAAAGCCGGTGCGCAGGATCTCCCAGGCCGCCGCCCGGGTCAGGGCGAAATCCCGAAACCGGATGGGAAGATTGCCCCCCCGGGTGCAGCCATAGAGCAGGATGCAGAAGCTGCAAAACTGGCTGAGCATGGTGGCCAACCCCGCCCCAGCGGTACCCATATCCAAAACGAAAATGAAGATGGGGTCCAGCACAATGTTGATCAGCGCCCCGGCCATGATGCCGAACATGCCGTTTTTCGGGCTCCCCTGGAACCGAAGCTGGTTATTGAGCGTTAAGGACGCCGCCATAAAGGGGGTGCCGATGAGGATATATTGCATATACCCGCAGGCATGGGGCAAAATGGTTTCCGTAGCCCCCAGGAGCCGGGCCAGGTCTTCCATGAAGATGAGCCCCACCACGGCAATTACCACGCCTACCCCAAAACAGCAGAAAAACCCTGTGGATAGCAGATGGGATGCCTCCTCCTGCCGTTGCTCCCCCAGGGCCCTGGATATGGCGTTGCCGGAACCCTGGCCAAAAAAAAGCCCCGTGGCCATGATGATCGCCATGAGGGAAAATACCACCCCCACCGCGCCGGTGGCGCTGGTGCCGATAAACCCCACGAAATAGGTATCTACCATATTATAGATGGCCGTGACCAACATGCTGGCCATGCTGGGCACCGCCATGCGGAGGATCAAACCCTTGAGCGGACTTTGGGTCATTTGAATAAACCGGTCTTGCTCCACGTACATCCTTCCTTTCCTCTTAATAAGTATAACGCGCCAATAAAAATTTGCATAGACGGGTTGACAAAATTCCAAACGTTGCTATACTGTTATTGTATTTACTATAACACTTATAACAGAAAGGACAGTGGCTATGAAGCTGGTACTCTCGCCAACCGGGGATACCCCCATTTATGCCCAGCTCAAGGCCCAGATCCAGGCTGCCATTTTCTCCGGGGAGCTGCGGGAGGGAGAGGCTTTGCCCAGCCTGCGGGCGGTGGCAAAGGCGCTGCGCATCAGCGTGCTGACGGTGACCCGGGCCTATACGGAATTGGAGCAGGAGGGCTTTGTGACCAACATCCAGGGCAAGGGCTGCTTTGTGCGGCGGGCGGACAACGCCCTGCTGCAGGAGCAGCGGGTGCGCCAGGCGGAGGAACGGCTGCAGGAGGGCATCCGCCTGGCCAAGCAGGCGGGCCTGGACCCGGCGGGGATCCGGCAGCTGCTGGACATTCTATTACAGGAAGAAGGAGCGGAAGTATGAACGCGCTGGAACTGCAAAACGTGACCAAGGAATACCCGGGGTTTTCCCTAACGGACATCAGTTTTTCCCTGCCCAGCGGCTATATCATGGGCCTGATCGGGGAGAACGGCGCCGGCAAGACCACCACCCTCAAGGCCATCCTGGGGCTGATCCACAGCCAGGGGGAGATCCGGGTGCTGGGCAAGGGCCGGGAGGCCATCACCGCCGCCAAGGAACAGGTGGGGGTGGTGCTGGAGGACGCCACCTTCCCGGACCCCCTCAACGGCCGGGATGTGGCCCAGATCCTCAGGGGTGTCTATAAGACCTGGGACCGGGAAAAATTCATGGGTCTGCTCCAGCAGTTTGACCTAGACCCGAAAAAGAAGGTCAAGGATTATTCCCGGGGCATGAAGATGAAGCTGTCTTTGGCGGTGGCCCTGTCCCACGATAGCCGGCTGCTGCTGCTGGATGAGCCCACCTCCGGCCTGGACCCGGTGGTGCGGGAGGAGGTGCTGGATATGCTGCTGCAATTCATCCAGGAGCCGGATCGCTCCGTGCTGTTTTCCTCCCATATCCTCAGCGACCTGGAGCGGGTGTGCGACTATGTGACCTTCCTGCACCAGGGCAAGCTGTTCTTCTCCATGTCCAAAGAAGCCCTGGAGGAGGCCTACGGCATCTGCCGCTGCGGCCGGGAGGAGCTTTCCCGCCTTCCCCGCCAGGCCATTGTGGGCCTTAGGGAAAACCAATTCGGCTGCGAGGCCCTTCTGCTGCGCAGCCAGGCGCCCGGCCTGACATTGGAGCGGGCCGGGATCGAGGAGATCATGGTGTTGTTGATTAAGGGGGTGCGATAAACTATGTGGGGTCTTTTGCATAAGGATCTGAAAACCATCAGCCTGCAGGGCCGGGTGCTGGCCATCATGGTGGTGTTCTACCTGGCGTTTTTCCTCCTCTCCGAAGCGGAGGACGCCCTTATTTCGGTGGTCACCTTCTCCACCGTCCTAATGGGGATCTTGTTTCCCATCACCGCGTTGAGTTATGATGAAAAGGCCAAGTGGGAGCATTACGCCCTCTCCATGCCCATCTCCCGGAATATGCTGGTGTGGAGCAAATACCTGCTGGTGCTGCTGTTCCTGCTGGCTGGCGAATTGCTGCTCCTGCTGGTCAGCCTCTTCCAGCCGGAAATTGGCCCGGCCCTGCTGGTGCTGGTGCCGGGGATCGTCCTGTTCCTAAACAGCATCCTCCTGCCTGCGGCCTTTAAGCTGGGGGTGGAGAAAAGCCGCTATATCGCCGTGACGGTGATGCTGCTGCCCACATTGGTGCTGTTGCTGATGGAAAAGCTGGGCGTCCAGCCGCCCCAATTGTCCGCGCGCCTATTGGCCCTGCTGCCCCTGCTCTTGCTGGCCTTCTCGGGGCTGCTGTTTTACCTGAGCGGGCTGCTTTCCTGCCGCCTTTATCGGGGCCGGGAATTCTGAGCCCGTCCCCTATTATTCCATCCCTTTCCCAGGAGGTTTTCATCCATGCCCCATGACCACATCCTTCCCCCCCAGCCGGAGCTGGGCTGCTATGTGATCCGCGAAGTCCACCAGGGCCGGGCCGACGGCGTTCTCTTGGCCCATACGAAGGAGGAGGAGGCCGCCATCCTGTCCGCCGCCGCCATCCTGGCGGTGCAGGGCTATGCCTGCCGGCTGGTGCGCATGGCGGACGAAGCCCGCTTTGCCGCCCAGCCCCAAGCCTATCGGGAAAAGCTGACGCCCCCCGGCCTGCCCGTCCTTTCCCCCGATCCCGGGGAGTCCCCCGCCGGCCTGGCGGCCCGGATGGCCGCTTCCCTGCGGCCCGGCCGCTAATTTCCCCTTGTAAGAAAGCGTCCTTTAGGGGCGCTTTCCAGGCTGTCGAAAAAGTGGCTTGCGCCACTTTTTCGAGGTGTTCATAGCTCCCT
>UQOG01000084.1 GCA_900542615.1 uncultured Eubacteriales bacterium
CCGCCGCCCCCCCGCCCGGCCGGGGGCGCGCCCCTGCCCGCCGGGTTGGCTGCGCGGATGGGGCGGGCAGCCTGGCAAAAGCCCCCCCCTGGGGGTGTGCGGCAAATGCGAAAAAAGCCTTGCGCTCCAGGGGTTTCCCTGCATAGCTCCCTGGCCGCGCCACAGGCGCAAGGGGGCTATGAACACCTCGAAAAAGTGGCGCAAGCCACTTTTTCGACAGACTGAAGGGGCCTTCGGCACAGCCGAAGGCCCCTTGGTTCGTGGGAAACGTTAGCGGATCAGGTCCGTGTGCAACGCGCCGGCAATGGCTTCTGTGGGGATGTCAAAGGACTGGGCTCCCATGTAGCCGGGCGCCACGTCGTATTCGCTGAAGCAGAGCACCAGCTGGCCCTGGGCGGTGATGTAGAAATCCTGGTCCGGGCCGATCTCCACCATATCCGGGAAGTAGGAAAGGTTGGGATCCAAAGCGGCGTTGGCTTCCATTTGGCGTTTGACCTCCGTCTCCAGCAGGGCGGCGTAGTCGCTGCCCTCCGCAAACAGGTCGGATAGGGACAGAACCTGGCCGCTGCGCTTATCCAGCACAAAGTGCTTTTGGTACTGGGTAGCGCCGGCCATGACCAGGGTGGCGTTCATATCCAGGCAGAACATATCGTCGGTTTCCGCCACCACCTTGGCTTCGCACTGTAGGTCTTGGTGTGCTGTCATACTCTCCCCGAAAACCTCGGGGTTCTCCGCCAGGGCCTGCTGGGCCAGCTCCACGGATTCCTCATGGATGTCGATGAGGGATTGGGCATAGGCGTCCACGGCGGCCTGGAGGTTTTCCCGGGCCGGGCTTTCCAGGGCGTCCAGCTGGGGAATCTGGATCATGGCGTCGATGCCGTATTGGCTATCCTCGTAGGTGCGGAAGGTGAGCAGCTGGGCAATGGAACCCAGAACAGGCACCTGCTGCATAGCCTGGGCGGTGGTGGGGCTGGCGTTGGCCAGGATGGCGATCACCCCCAGGGCGGCCGCCGCTGCCCCCAGGCTCCGGTATAGCCCCCGGAGGACGCCGCCCCGGGCGCGGTTGTTTTGCTGTTCTTCATGCAGTTCCTTTTTCATGCTATCACATATCCTTTCCTCCAGCGCGGGGGGCAGGGGCTGGGCCTTGTATTGTGCCTTGAGCCGGGCGATCAGGCGATCTTCGTTGTTCATGGCTTATACCATCCTTTCCTCTGCTTGCTGCCGCAAAGCTTGTAGGGCGCGGCGTTCCCGGGATTTCACCGTGTTCAGGTTTTCCCCCAGGATCTTGGCTACGGCCGGCAAGGGCATATCCTCAAAATAGTGTAGGATCAATACCGTGCGGCTTTTCTCGTCCAGGGCGGATAGCAGATCCCTTAGCTCCATGTCCTCGTGGCTGTCCAAGACCCGTTGTTCCGGCAGCTCCGCCATGGGGGCTTCCCGCCGGCCGCGCTTGATCTGGTCGAGGGCCAAATTCACCAGGATCTTGTAAAGCCAGGGCTTCACGCCCGTTTCATCCCGCAGCCGCGCCCGGTTTTTCAAGGCCCGGTACGCGCATTCCTGTACAAGATCCATGGCTTCGTCCGGATCGTGTACATAGCTGAACGCCAGCCTGTATAGGCTGCCCTGTAAGGCCAGGATGGCCTGGGTGACCAGCTGCTCCCGCATACTGTCTGTTTGCAATTCTTTGTTCCTCCGGCGCCGTTTTTTGAGGTACATCTATTATAACGATATGGGAAGGGAAAAGGGTGCAAAGGCCGCAAAAAAATTTGTCCGGCCCTGGCCGTTGGGGGCGGGCTCCCGGGCAGGGGGCAGGGCGGATCCATTTTTATTTTTCGCAACCGGCGGTAGGTCGTTGGAATTTTGTATTGCCAATGGTATAATAGACAAATCAGCCTGGGCGGCAAGGCCGCCCGTATCGAAGGAGCAAGGAAAGACTATGGCCATACAAGCCCCCAAGGGCACCAAAGACGTTACCCCGAAAGAAAGCTATAAGTGGCAATATATCGAAGCCCAGGCCCGGGCGATCTGCGAAGCGTACGGGTTCCGGGAGATCCGCACCCCGGTCATCGAGCATACGGAGCTGTTTTTGCGGGGGGTGGGGGATACCACGGATATCGTGCAAAAGGAAATGTATACCTTTGACGATAAAGGCGGCCGTTCCATCACCCTCAAGCCCGAGGGCACGGCGGGGGCGGCCCGGATGTTTCTGGAGCACGGGCTGTTCAACGACGCCCAGCCCACCAAGATGTATTACCTCTATTGCCCGGTGTTCCGGTATGATAAGCCCCAGGCGGGGCGGCTCCGGGAGCATCACCAGTTTGGGGTGGAGGTTTACGGGGCGCCCAGGGCCAGCGCGGACGCGGAATGTATCCGCCTGGCCATGGCCATGCTGTCCCGGGTGGGGGTCCGGGGCCTGGGGGTGCATATCAACTCCATCGGCTGCCCCAATTGCCGGCCCAAATACAACGACGCCCTGCGGGCCTATCTGCGGGAGCGGTACGACGGCCTTTGCGAGACCTGCAAGAGCCGGTTTGAAAAGAACCCCCTGCGGATCTTGGACTGCAAGGAGGAAAGCTGCCAGGCCCTTTGCAAGGGGGCGCCCACCATACTGGATTGCCTGTGCCAGGAATGCCAGGATCATTTTCAGGAGCTCCAGGGCTGCCTGAAGGAGGTGGGGGTGGATTTCCAGGTGGACCCGTATATTGTGCGGGGGCTGGATTATTATACCAAGACCGTGTTTGAGATCATCGCAAAGAGCGAAAGCTATACCGGCACCGTCTGCGGCGGCGGCCGGTACGATGGATTGATGGAACAGCTGGGCGGCCCCAAGCTGTCCGGGGTGGGGTTTGGCATGGGCATGGAGCGGCTGCTGCTCATTGCGGAGCTGTCCGGCGCCCAGATCCCCCAGCCCAGGCCGGTGGACGTCTACATCGCCGCCCTGGGGGAAGCGGCCCGTTCCGCGGGCTTTGCCCTGGCGGATACCCTGCGGCAGGGGGGGATCAAGACCGAATTCGACCACGTGGGCCGCAGCTTCAAAGCCCAGTTCAAGTTTGCGGATAAGCTGGGGGCCCGGTATGTGGCCATATTGGGGGAGGACGAGCTAAGGCAGGGCTGCGTAAAGCTCAAGGATATGGCGGCGGGGACCGAGACCCTGCTGCCCATGGAGGGCCTGGAAGCGGCGGTCCGGGCTGGAAGGGTAAACCAATAAAAATTTTATAGAAATAAGAGGAGCAAGACTATGGCAGAGCTTTTGCAAGGCTGGAAACGCACACACTATTGCGCCGAACCCGCCCAGGCTGAGGTGGGGAAGGAAGTATTGCTGATGGGCTGGGCGGATTCCTGGCGGAATCTGGGCGCCCTGATCTTCATCGGGCTACGGGACCGGAGCGGGGTCATGCAGGTGACCTTCGACCAGAGCCAGCTGCCCCAGGCGGTATTCGACCTGGCCACCACCATCCGCAACGAATACGTGCTGGCGGTCAAGGGCGTATTGGCCGAGCGGGACGAGAAGATGGTCAACAAAAACATGGCCACCGGCCGGTACGAGGTGCGGGCCAAGGAGCTGAAGATCCTCAGCGTTTCCGAGACGCCCCCCATCTATATCCAAGACGACCTGGACGCTTCCGAGCAGATCCGGCTCAAGTACCGGTATCTGGACCTTCGGCGGCCCTGTATGCAGAAAAACATCATGCTGCGCCACAAGGTGGCCCAGGTGACCCGCCAATACTTTGACGAGCAGGGGTTCCTGGAGATCGAGACCCCCATCCTGTGCAAGAGCACCCCGGAAGGGGCTCGGGACTATCTGGTGCCCAGCCGGGTGCAGCCGGGCAAGTTTTACGCCCTGCCCCAGAGCCCCCAGCAATTCAAGCAGCTCTTGATGCTTTCGGGCTACGACCGGTATATGCAGATCGCCCGGTGCTTCCGGGACGAGGACCTGCGGGCGGACCGGCAGCCGGAGTTCACCCAGATCGACCTGGAGATGAGCTTTGTGGACCGGGACGACGTGCTGGAGGTAAACGAGGGCTTCATCGCCCGGCTGCTCAAGGAGACCTTGGATTACGACGTGCAGCTGCCCCTTCGGCGGATCACCTGGCAGGAGGCCATGGACCGCTATGGCTCCGATAAGCCGGATACCCGGTATGGGCTGGAGCTGTGCGATGTGAGCGACGCGGTGCAAGGCTGCGGCTTCGGGGCCTTTGCGGGGGCCGTGGAGGCGGGCGGCAGCGTGCGCTGCATCAACGTCAAGGGGGGCGCGGAAAAGTTCCCCCGGAAAAAGCTGGATGAGCTCACGGCCTTTGTGAAGATCTATAGGGCCAAGGGCCTGGCCTGGATGGGCCTCAAGCCCGATGGGCTCCAGTGCTCCTTTGCCAAGTTCCTCACCCCGGAGCAGATCGAGGCCATCCAGCAAAAGGCTGGGGCCCAGCCCGGGGATCTGCTGCTGTTTGTGGCGGACGGGGATAACAGCGTGGTCTACGCCTCCCTGGGCGCCCTGCGCCAGGAGGTGGCCAAGCGGCTGAACCTGATCCCGGAGGATGTGATCGACCTGTTGTGGGTGGTGGATTTCCCCCTGTTGGAGTACGACGAGGAGGAAAAGCGCTTCGTGGCCATGCACCATCCCTTCACCAGCCCCATGGACGAGGATATCGCCTACATGGATACGGACCCCGGCCGGGTTCGGGCCAAGGCCTATGATATGGTCATGAACGGCAACGAGATCGGCGGCGGCTCCATCCGAATCCATTCCCCGGAGCTTCAGGAGAAGATGTTCGAGACCCTGGGCTTCACCAAGGAGGAGGCCTGGGCCCGGTTCGGGTTCCTGATGGAGGCCTTCAAATACGGCGCGCCGCCCCACGGCGGCCTGGCCTACGGCCTGGACCGGCTGGTGATGCTGATCACCAAGGCCCAGAGCATCCGGGACGTGATCGCCTTCCCCAAGGTGCAGACCGCCAGCTGCCTGATGACCAACGCGCCGGACGTGGTGGATCAAAAGCAGCTGGACGAGCTTTGCCTGGCCCTGGTGAAAAAGGGCGAATAGGGCGTTTTCCGCTGGCGCAGCGCCTTCGCCTTGCAGATGCCCGGGGGATGCCGCCCCAAGGGCCGGTATCGATACGCCCGGGCATGGGGGGCGGCCTATGCCCGGCGAGGGTGGGGGGCAATGCGTTGCCGCCCTTACATAAAGGAGAAAACCAATGGATACGTTATGCCGAACAGGCAAGGTGCTGGCCCTGAAGGGGGAGCTGGCGGTGGTGCGGTTTGTGCGCAGCGACGCCTGTGGCCATTGCAACGCCTGCTTCCATCTGGGCTCCAACGAGGCGGACCTGGAGATCCAAAATACCCTGGGCGCCCGGGTGGGAGACGTGGTGGCCATCGAGCTAAGGGGAAAAAGCATGGTGCGGGCCAGCCTGCTGCTCTATGGCATCCCCCTTTTGGGGCTGCTGCTCGGGGTATTGATCGGGTCCCAATGGGGGGACCTTTACGCCGCGGCAGGGGGGCTGCTCCTGTGCGGGGGGACCTTCTTCATCCTGCGGGGGCTGGAGCCCTGCTTTTCCCGGATGACGGAGTTCAAGCCCCGGATCGTGGAGATCGTCGCGCGGGGCGGGGAAGCCGGCGGGCAGGAGACGGAAGGCTGACGGGCGGCTGCCCGCCTGTATCCGGCCGAACCGGGCAAAGCATAACCAAAGAGCCCATCCATTGGCCTGGGCTGCCGGGAACGGCGGGCGGCCCAGGCTATTTTTATGAAAAAAAACCCGGCGCAAAAACCTTGGCGCGCGCCGGGGAAAGGGAGTGAGCAGGATGTACCAAAGGGAGCTTTTGGAGCAGGCGGACCCGGCCCTGGCCGCGGCCATGGAAGGGGAGCTGCGGCGGCAGCGGGAGAACATCGAGCTGATCGCCTCGGAGAATTTCGCCTCCCCTGGGGTGATGGCGGCCATGGGCAGCCATCTGACCAATAAATACGCGGAGGGCTACCCGGGCAAACGGTATTACGGCGGCTGCCAATGGGTGGATGCGGTGGAGGCGCTGGCCCGGGAGCGGGCTTGCGCCCTGTTTGGGGCGGAACATGCCAACGTGCAGCCCCATTCCGGCGCCCAGGCCAATTTGGCCGCCTACTTTTCCCTGCTACAGCCCGGGGATACGGTGCTGGGGATGGATCTCTCCCACGGGGGCCATCTGACCCACGGCAGCCCTGTCAACTTCAGCGGCCGGTATTACCGCTTTGTATCCTACGGGGTGCGGGAGGACACGGAGCGGCTGGATTACGACCAGATCCTGGACCTGGCCAAGGCCTGCCGGCCCCGGCTGATCGTGGCGGGGGCCTCCGCCTATCCCCGGGCGATGGATTTTGCCAGGTTCCGGGACATCGCCGACCAGGTAGGGGCGCTGCTGCTGGTGGACATGGCCCATATCGCGGGGCTGGTGGCGGGGGGCGTGCATATGAACCCGGTGCCCTACGGGGACGTGGTCACCACCACCACCCATAAGACCCTGCGGGGCCCCCGGGGGGGCATGATCCTGTGCAAGGCGGAATATGCCCAGCCGATCGATAAGGGGATCTTCCCGGGCACCCAGGGCGGGCCGCTGATGCATGTGATCGCGGCCAAGGCGGTGTGCTTCCGGGAGGCCATGACCCCGGCCTTTCAGGCCTATGCGGCCCGGGTGTGCGAAAACGCCCAGGCCCTGGCCCAGGGCCTGCAGGAAGAAGGGATCCGCCTGGTTTCCGGCGGCACGGACAACCATCTGCTCCTCATCGACCTGGGGCCCCAGGGCCCCACGGGCAAGGAGGTGGAGGCGCTGCTGGACGCGGCCCATATCACCGCCAACAAGAACACCGTACCAAAGGAGACCCGCAGCCCCTTTGTGACCAGCGGCATCCGGCTGGGTACGGCGGCGGCCACCACCCGGGGCTTGGGGCCTGGGGACTTTCGGCTGCTGGCCGGCTGCATCGCCCGGATCATCCGGGAGGGGGAGGCCGCGGTGGCGGAGGTGGGCAAGGCCGTCGCCGCCATTACGGAGCGGTATCCCCTGTACCAGTAGGCGGGCGCAGCCCCGCCGGCGGCCGTTTCCACGGGTACAAAGGGCGGAGTTTCGCCGGGAAATCCCTTCGGCGGACGGCTGGGACGGGGGATCCAAAAAAATTTTCAGGTAACCAAAAAATATATTCAAAATCCCCTTTACAACTGGGCGGAAATGGTCTACACTGAGATTATCCGAAACCATGGCCCAGGTCTGAGGGCCCAGCAAAATAAAAAGCATAGCGGGGTAATAAGAGCATGATCGATTTGAGCATCAACAAAGAAAAACTGGCCCACAATGTACAAGTTGCCCGGGAAAACCACATCATTCTGCCGACCTTTGCCCAGATGCGGGATCCGCAAAAGGTGCCGGAAAAGGTCAAAAAAGCCCTGAAGAATGTAGGACTCTGGGATGTGAACCCCCTGAACCTGTTCCGGATCACCTGGCACAACGAGCCCACCATGGAGGGCGGCCAGTACGGCGGGGTCAATTTCATCGAGCTGCCCAGCGTGCTCACCGGGGTAAAGGCCCGGATCATCGTGCTGTGCGGCAAGTGGTTCCCCACCGGCTGCCATAAGGTGGGCGCCAGCTATGGCTGCCTTGCCCCCCGCCTGGTTACCGGCCAGTTTGACGCCACCTATAACAAGGCCGTTTGGCCCTCCACCGGCAACTATTGCCGGGGCGGCGCCTTCAACTCCAAGCTGCTCTCCTGCTCCTCCGTGGCCATTCTGCCCGCGGAAATGAGCAAGGAACGCTTTGACTGGCTCAGCAAGATCGCCGGCGAGGTCATCGCCACCCCCGGCTGCGAAAGCAACGTAAAGGAGATCTTCGACAAGACCTGGGAGCTGCGGCGCACCCGGGAAGACGTGGTGATCTTCAACCAGTTCGAGGAAATGGGCAACGCCCTGTGGCATTACCAGGTGACGGGTTCCGCCATCCAGGAGGCTTACGAGTCCATCAAAACCGATAAGACCCGCTTTGCCGGGGCCTGCTTCACCAGCGGCAGCGCAGGCACCATGAGCGCCGGCGATTACCTCAAGGAGCAGTATCCCTATAGCAAGCTGGCGGTGGGCGAGGCCCTCCAGTGCCCCACCCTGCTGAACAACGGCTTTGGCGGCCACCGGATCGAGGGCATCGGCGATAAGCATGTGCCCTGGGTCCACAATGTGAAGAATACCGATATGGTCATCGCCATCGACGACGAGGATAGCCAGAACCTGCTCCGGCTGTTCAACACCGAGCTGGGCCACAAGTACCTCAAAGAAGAGGTGGGCGTGCCCCAGGCTACCATCGATCAGCTTTCCCTGCTGGGCATTTCCGGCATCGCCAACGTGCTGTGCTGCATCAAGTTCGCCAAGTACTACGAGCTGACCGAAAACGATGTGGTGGCCACGGTGGGCACGGATAGCGCCATCATGTACGAAAGCCGCATCACCGAGCTGGATGAACAGCAGGGCGCCTATACCGAGCTGAAAGCCGCTCGGGATTACTGCGAGCACATGCATGGTGTCCGTACGGATTCCATGTTGGAGCTAACCTATGAGGCCCGCAAGCGCATTCATAATCTCAAGTACTATACTTGGGTGGAGCAGCAGGGCCGCACTGTGGATGAGCTGAACGCCCAGTGGTACGACGAGAACTACTGGAAGGGCATCCACGCCCAGGCGGACGACCTGGATGCGCTGATCAACGCCTTCAACCAGGAGACCGGCGTATTGGCCAACATGGCAGAATAACCGATAGGCGCATTTTTTCAGGGCCGCAGCCATTGGCTGCGCCCCTCAGCTTGTCGAAAAACCCCCGGGGGGTCGGGGGCCGCAATGCAGTTCGCAAAGGTCGCGCTGCGTCGGGCCGTGGGGCCTT
>UQOG01000085.1 GCA_900542615.1 uncultured Eubacteriales bacterium
CGGGCCGGTTGTGCGCGCTTTGCGCGCCCGCCGCCCCCCCGCCGGCCAGGCGGCGGACCTGCCGCAGGACGAAAAAGCGGCCCGGGTATACGCCCCGAGCCGTTGGATGCCTGTGGAGAAAAGAAGAGCAGCCCCTCAATCCTGGGGGAGGTCCTTGATATAGCACCGGCGGCGCTTGTGCTGCTCGGTCTCAAAGAAGCGGAACTGGGCATGGATCTTGTCGTTCCACTCCAGCATGGGGCCGGTCTCGGCGTATTGGATGCCGTTGCGGATGGCCCCCTGAAGCAGGGTATCCATCACGATGGCGTTGACGCCTAGGCCCTGGTATTCCGGCAGCACGGCGGTGAGGAACATATCCAGGGTATCGTTGTGGTACATGTTCCACAGCACCCGGAAGGCGCCGGTGGGGAAGAGGCGGCCCCGGGAGGCCTGGAAGGCGCTTTCCATGCTGGGGGCGCAAACGCCGAAAGCAACCATGCGCTCATTCTCATCCATGACAAAGCAGGTGTAGTCCATGTTGATCATGGGGAGGAACTTGTTTACATAGCGCTTGATCTGGCGTTCGTCCAGCTCCACCACCCCGTAAAGATGGGCGTAGCCGATGTTCACCAGGTCGAACACCTGCTTCACATAGGGCGCGACCCCCAGATGGGTGCGCACCTTGGCCACGTGGAGCTTGTGGGTTTTGAGGGACCATTGGGCGATGTTGTGGATCCGCTGGGGGACCGGCCCTTCGTGGGGGATCTTGACCAGGAATTCAATCCAGTCGGTATCCTTGTGGTAGCCCAGGCGCTCCAGATGCTGGTTGTAATAGGGCGCGTTGTAGTAGGTAAAAAACAGGCTCCTGCGGTCATAGCCCTCCACCAGCATACCTTCCCGGTCCAGGTCGGTGAAGCCCAGGGGGCCGTGCACTTGGGTGCAGCCCTTTTCCCGGGCAAAGTCCTCTACCGCCTGGAACAGGGCGGCGGAGACCTCCGGATCGTCGATGAAATCCACCTGGGAAAAGCGCATGCGCCTGGTGTTCCATTTTTCATTGGCCCGGTGGCTGAGGATGGCGCCGATGCGGCCAACGATCTCCCCATCCCGGTATGCCAGGAAACTCTGGGCCTCGCAGTAGGAGAAGGCGGGATTCGCCTTGGGGTCCCAATCGCTCAGATCGTCCCCATAGGTGGCGGGGACGAAATTGGGATTATCTTTATACAATTGGTTCGGAAAGTCTACAAAGCGCCGGCGATCGGCTTTGCTTTCCACCCGTTTTACGGTGACCATGCCTTGCAATACCCCCCCTTAGGTATACAACAGAATGGAATCATTATAACAGCTTCTTGTAAACAAAGCAAAATCCTTGTGGAATTTTAAGAAAAACTTATGTTTTTGGTCGTCTAAAGAAGGCGGCCCAGGCTCTGGAACCCATATGAAAACCCCGGCCAACGGCAGAGCCGCGGCCGGGGCGGGAAACATAGGATTAGCGCTCTACATAGGTGGTATGGAGCAGGGCATGGGCCTTATGGCTGCCGGGTTTTTCCAGGAATTCCCCGTAGAGCTTATGGATGGAGGGGTTCTGATGGCTCTTGCGGATGGGCATGGCCCGGTCGCATTCATAGGTGGCCTTGGCCCGGGCCTCCCTGGGATCGATCTGGTAGCGGGTGCGGGCGTTGACGATGGGCTGGCCGCCGCCGGTGACGCAGCCGCCCGGGCAGCCCATGATCTCGATGAAATGATAGGTGCGCTCGCCCTTGCGTATGCTGTCCAGCAGCCGGCCCGCGTTGGCAGTGCCGTGGGCGATGGCCACCTTGATGTCCATTCCGGCCACCTGTACGGTGGCTTCCTTGATGCCTTCCAGGCCCCGCACGGCGGTATATTCAATGGACTCCAGATCCTTGCCCTCCAGCACGTCCGCCACGGTGCGCAGCGCCGCCTCCATCACGCCGCCGGTGACGCCGAAGATCACCGCCGCGCCGGTGGAGTCGCCCAGCATATCGTCAAAGGGCTCATCCGGCAGGTTTACATAATCGATGGCCGCCTGGCGGATCATGCGGGCCAGCTCACGGGTGGTGATATTGGCGTCCACATCCCGGTAGCCGTCCCGGCCCATTTCCGGCCGGGCGATCTCGAACTTCTTGGCGGTACAGGGCATGACGGACACCACGAAAATGTCCTTGGGATCCAGGCCGTTTTTCTCCGCGAAGTAGGTCTTGGTGATGGCGCCTTGCATCTGGTTGGGGCTCTTGCAGCTGGACAGGTTGGGGATGAAATCCTTGTGGAAATGCTCGCAATACTTGATCCAGCCCGGGCTGCAGGAGGTGATCATGGGCAGTACGCCGCCCTTTTGGATCCGCTCGATGAGCTCCGTGCCTTCCTCCATAATGGTCAGGTCGGCGCCGAAGTCCACGTCGAATACCCGGTCCGCGCCCAGCCTACGCAGGGCGGCGGCCAGCTTGCCGGTGGAGCTGGTGCCGATGGGCATACCGAATTCTTCGCCAATGGCCACCCGCACGGCCGGTGCGGGCTGGAACACCACGAACTTGGAAGGATCCCCCAGGGCTTTCCAAACCACGTCGGTGGAATCCTGCTCGGTGAGGGCGCCGGTGGGGCAGGCGGCGATGCACTGGCCGCAGTTGATGCAGTGGGTCTCGCCCAGGTGCTTATGGAAGGGCACGCCCACTTCCGTACGGAAGCCCCGGTTTTGCATACCGATGGCGTCCACCCCCTGGGTCAGGTGACAGGCGGCCACGCAGCGGCGGCACAGGATGCATTTATTGTTATCCCGCACGATGGAAGGGGAGATCTCGTCGATGGTACGGGGGGAATGCTCGCCTTCATAGGGGAGCTCGGTAACACCCAGCTCATCGGCCAGGGCCTGCAGCTCGCAGGTCTGGTTCCGCTTACAGGTCAGGCAGCTGCGGTCGTGGTCGGACAGGATCAGCTCCAGCACCGCCCGGCGGGCATTGAGCACCTTGGGGGAATTGGTGATGATGTCCATTCCCTCGGAAACGGGCAGGGCGCAGGAAGCCTGCAGCTTGCCGGATTTGGCATCCTCCACCAAACACATGCGGCAAGCGCCGATTTGGTTGATGTCTTTGAGGTTGCAAAGGGTGGGGATTTTGACGCCGGCTACCAGGGCGGCTTCCAGCACGGTGCTGTTTTCCTGGACCTGGATCTCACGGCCATCGATCTTGAGTGTTACCATGTTTCAAAATCCTTTCTTGATATGGATTGCCGGCGGATGGGCCGCCGGGAGTCGCCGAAAAATAGGAGCATAATTGGAACTGTAGACATACCTATACAATAGAAAGTTTAGCACGGCCCAGAAGGATTGTCAATTTGAAAACAAACCCAGCCTTTGGCATAAAAAGGCTGGGCCATGGCGTTGGCAGGGCAATTTGCAGGATGGGGCGGCCCGCCCTGCAAAAGACGGACCGAAACGGGCTCCGGCGATTTGCCGGAGCCCGTTGGTCGTATGGTGTGCTTGAAAGGGAACTTCCTGCACCACATCTCTCACTTGCAAGATTAGTATACCCCATCCGGCAGGGGGTTGCATCACAAAAGTGTTACAAAAGGCCAAACTTTTGATTATGTTTTCATAAAATCCCGTTGCGGGTCAATTACAAAAAAATGGTTAGAATAGACTTACCAATAGAGAAAAAGGGTGATATAATAGGGAAGGATTATGAGAAAGGGACGTGGATTTAATGGAAAAACGAAAGTTTGACATAACGGGCATGACCTGTTCCGCCTGCGTGGCCCATGTGGAGCGGGCGGTAAAAAAACTGGGGGCGGAGGAGGTTTCCGTCAGCCTGATGACCAATGGTATGACCCTTTGTGGGGATATGCCGGACGAACAAATCATTGCGGCCGTGGAAAAGGCGGGTTACGGCTGCCGGCCGGCGGCCCGGCCGGGCCAGCAACCGGCCGCCAAGCAGGCGCCCGGCCAGGACGCCTACCAAAAGGAGGCTGCCGCGGCCAAAAAACGGCTTTGGCTGTCCATCGGCTTCCTGCTGGTCCTCATGTACGTCTCCATGGAGCATATGTTCGGCTGGCCCCTGCCGGCGTTTTTGCTGGGCCATGAAAATGCGGTGAGCTTTGCCTTTACCCAGTTCCTGTTGGCGCTGCCTATCCTGTATCTAAACCGGAGCTATTATAGCGGCGGCATTCCCGCCCTGCTCCACGGCGCCCCCAATATGGACTCCCTGGTGGCCATCGGTTCCGGGGCGGCGCTCCTGTACGGGGTGTTTGCCATCTATATGATGAGCTACGGCCTGGGCCACGGGGATATGGATACGGTGGCCCAATATCATGGCGACCTGTATTTTGAATCCGCCGGCATGATCCTGACCCTGGTGACGGTGGGCAAATATTTGGAGCGCAAAAGCAAGAGCAAGACCGGGGAAAGCATCCAAAAGCTCATGGATTTGGCGCCGGATACCGCGCTGCTTTACAAGGACGGGGCGGAAATAGAGGTGCCGGTGCAGCAGGTGCAGCCCGGGGACATCCTGGTGGTGAAGCCCGGGGGCCGGATCCCGGTGGACGGTACGGTGACGGCGGGCGGCAGTTCCGTGGACGAGAGCGCCCTTACCGGGGAAAGTATGCCCGCCTACAAGCAGCCCGGGGACAAGGTGCGGGCCGGCTGCGTCAACGGCAGCGGCAGCCTGCGCTTCCGGGCGGAGCAGGTGGGGGAGGATACCACCCTGTCCGCCATGATCCGTCTGGTGGAGGAGGCGGCGGGCAGCAAGGCCCCCATCGCCAAGCTGGCGGATAAAGTAGCCGGCGTGTTCGTGCCCTGCGTCATGGCCATCGCCCTGGTGGCGGCCATCGCCTGGCTGCTGGCCGGGGCCGGGGCGGAATTCGCCATCAGCACCGGTATCGCGGTCCTGGTGGTATCCTGCCCCTGCGCCCTGGGCCTGGCCACGCCGGTGGCCATCATGGTAGGCACGGGGAAGGGGGCGGAACAGGGCATCCTGATCAAATCCGCCGAGGCCCTGGAAACCGCCCACAGCGTGGACATTGTGACCTTGGATAAGACCGGCACCCTCACGGAGGGCAAGCCCCAGGTCACGGACTGCCGACCCGCGCCCGGGGTGGACGCCCGGCGCCTTGTCGCCCTGGCCGTTGCCCTGGAGCAAAATAGCGAGCATCCCCTGGCGGCGGCGGTGTTGGCCTATGGCCAGGCCCAGGGCGTGCCATCCTTGTCCCTGTGTGAATTTGCTTCCATCCCCGGCAAGGGGGTAGAGGCCCAATTGGAAGGCCGGCCCTGCCTGGCGGGCAACCAAGCCTTGATGGAGGAACGGCAGGTGGACGTATCCCCCCTGGCGGCCCAGGCCAAAGCCTTGGCCCAGCAGGGCAAGACCCTGCTCTACGTGGCGGAGGACGGGGCGCTGCTGGGGCTAATGGCCTGTGCGGACGTGGTGAAACCCACCTCCAAGGCGGCTCTGGACGCCTTCCGGGCCCTGGGCATCCGCACGGTGATGCTCACCGGCGACAACCCCACTACTGCCCAGGCCATTGGGGCGGAGCTGGGCATGGCGGAGGTCCACGCGGGGATCCTGCCCCAGGATAAGGCCCGGATCGTGGAGGAATTGAAGACCCGGGGCAAGGTAGCCATGATCGGGGACGGCATCAACGACGCCCCGGCCCTGGCCACGGCGGACGTGGGGATCGCCATCGGCGCGGGCACGGACATCGCCATCGAGGCGGCGGATATCGTGCTGGTGCGAGGGGACTTGATGGACGCGGTGGGGGCGGTGGAATTGAGCCGGGCCGTGCTGCGCAACATCAAGGAAAACCTGTTCTGGGCCTTCTTCTATAACACCATTGGCATCCCCTTGGCGGCGGGGGTATTCTTTTCCGCCCTGGGCTGGCAGCTGAGCCCCATGTTTGGGGCGGCGGCCATGAGCCTCAGTTCCGTGTGCGTGGTGAGTAACGCCCTACGCCTGCGGGGCTTTAAACCCAAATACGCCGCGTCCAAGCCGGCCGCAACCCATGCCGCCCTTGGCACGCCGGAAGATAAAGAAGATATACAAAAAGGAGAAACAATCGCCATGGAAAAGACCATTCAAATCGAAGGCATGATGTGCGCCCATTGCGTGGCCCATGTGCAAAAGGCCCTGGAAGGGGTGGCGGGGGTATCCGCGGTTGCCGTATCCCTGGAGCAGGGAAACGCTAAGGTAACCCTTCAGTCGCCCGTTGCGGACGAGGCCCTGAAACAGGCGGTGGAGGACGCCGGCTATACGGTAACCGGCATCCAATAAGCCAAAGGGGGGAGGCTGTGCGCCTCCCCCCTTTTTTGTCCGGCGATGAGGAACCGGGTTTTGCCTGGACAACGGGAGACCCTTTGCCAAGCGCTTTTCGTCTGGGGCAACGAGAAAGGGACGGATGACCAATCCGTCCCTTTTGTGACCCTTGACCTAAGGATCCGCGGCAAGTTCATGCGGGCTTACCGCTTATATGCATCATAGCATACAAGCAGCCAAAACGCACCGAAAGAAAGCGTTAAGAATTGCCCGGATCCCGTAAAGAAAGCGCCTGTTGCCGAGCCTAGCTGCCGCGTTCCATGGAGAAATACCCCTCCCCCTCCAGGGGCTCCGCCCCAAGGCCGGAGCCTCCTTCCACATGGTAGCTAATGAGTACATCCCCGGCCCACATCTGATACCCTTGATAGAACCCCTTTTGGATCTGGCGGATGCATTGATCCCGCACCGGGGAGAAGAGCCCGGCCTCCGGCTGGGCGCCGGCAAAGGCCAGGGCGGAAAGCAGCATCACGTCCTGGACGTTGGAAAGATACGCGTCCTCCATGGAAAAGGAAAGGAAAACCCCGGCCAACACCCCGTCCTCCACCGTATATTGAAGGGGCGGATTCTCCCTTAGCCGCAGGGGGGTAGGGCCGCCCTCGGACGGCCGTTCCTCCCATGCGCCCTGGCTGTTGAGGCGGAAGCCGTCGTTTTCCCCGTAATAGGCGGCCAGGGCGTTGTAGTTCTGGGCAAAATCCGCCACATCCAGCCCGCCCCGGTTGGGCGGCATCCGCCCACCCAACGTGGTGAGAAACATGAGCCCTGCGGTCATCAGGACGCTCAGGGCATATACCAGGCCCCGGTAGGCCCGGGTATCCCGGATGGTATAGCGGAAGCCCTCGTCCCAGGGCTGGGGCTCCCCGGCCTTGCACCGCTTGTAGCTTTTGATCTGACAAACGAGGGACGCGATCGGGATCTGGAAGCAAAGGCCCTTTTGCAGCACCAATAAGGTGCGGCCCAGGCCTGCCCAATAGTCGGGACGCCCCCCATCGTCGTTTTCCAGCCGCAAGCCAAAGATCCATTTTCCAGGGGTGGCGCCAAAACGCCAAAGTAGCAAGGGCTCCAATACCAGCATCAGGCCCATGGTCACCAGGGTATGCAGGATCTGGCCCGCCGTGCCCATTTGCAGGGGGGAGCGGCGCATCACCAGCTCCCAAAAGGCGTACCACAGCAGGGAATAGAGGCCGAAATCCAGGCTCCGGGCCAAATACCTGCGCCAGGGGTGGCGCAGGGGCAAAATAGTGTCCATGGCCGGCAATTCCGGGGGCGGCTGGGGCGCCTGGAGGAAGGGCCGGGCATCCAGCTGGGCATAAGGCCTCCCTGCGGTTTGGATGGAGCGGCATAGGGCCTGGGCCGCGGCCGCCTCCTGCTGCGCTTGGCTCAGCTTGGCAGCCTGGCGCTCCATGGCCGTCCATAGGGACAGGCTCCCTGCTTGCAAGGCCCGGATATCCTCCAGGGATACCCCCAGCCGCCGCATCAGCAGGATCCGCTCCAGGGCCTGTACGTCGCTTTCCTGATAATTCCGGTAACCGTTGCTGTCCCGCTGGGGCGCGATCAACCCCTCCTGCTCATAATAGCGGATGTTGGCGCGGCTCATCCCCGTGCGGGCTTCCATCTCTTTGATCGTCATGGCTGCTTGACCTTTCATGGAGGACTTCCCTTTGATTATAAAGGGTAAAGTACCTTGACAGGCAAGCTTTTTTTGCTCCGCTGTAAAAACATCTCCCTCTGCCCGGCGAATGCCGCAAGCGCTCGCTTTCCCGGCTCCTGCCATGGGACGCTGCCCGTTGCAACCTGCAAGCCCTTTTGCTATAATATCCCAACCATAACCCATTGCCGCAAGGAGAAAATATGCGCGAAGTCGATCCGAAACACACCAAACGGGCCCGGGCCTTCGACCTTTGGATGCAAGCCCCCATGCCCATGGTGACCCTGTTTTACACCCTGGACGTTTCTAACCTGCGCAGGGTCAGCCGCAGGCATGGTTATCCATTCAACATGCTGCTGTGCTGGTGCATTGGCAGGGCGGCGGCCCGGATGGAGGAATTTTACCTGCTGCCCGTGGGAAATAAGCTCATTCAATACGACAAGCTGGCCGTCAACGCCGTGGTGGCCGCCCGGGACGGGGATATCTATACCTGCGACCTGGCCTTTGACCCATCCCTGCCCGGTTTTGCCCGGGAATATGTAACCCGTACCCAACAGGTGGCTGAAACCTGCCAGCCCTATGCGCTGGGGGAGGACTATATGGTCATCGGCACCTCCGCCCTGGCGCAATGGGAGATCGACGGGGCGGTGAACCTATACGCGGGCATCTACAACAACCCCTTCCTGATCTGGGGCAAATACAGGAAAACCTGGCTAAAAACAAAGCTGCCCGTATCCTTCCAATTCCACCATACCCAGCTGGACGGCGCCCAGGCCGCCGGGTTTTTGCAGCGGCTGCAGGAGGAGATCCGCAGCCTTCGGTGAAGGGCTGGGCTGTGCCCTGCCGGCTGGGCTGCGGGCGCCCG
>UQOG01000086.1 GCA_900542615.1 uncultured Eubacteriales bacterium
CCCGCCGCCCCCCCCCGGCCCGCCCCGGCGCCCACATAGGCAAAGGGCAAGGGGGCCTTGAAGCGGCAGGGGGGACATGCTATGATAGGATTACAAATTCCAAAGAAAGCGGGAACGGGATATGCAAAAATTGATGGAAGGGCTACGGGACCGGCTGGCGAAAGGGGAAAACGCCATGCTGTGCACCATCATAGAAAGCCGGGGCTCCGCCCCCAGGGGCGCCGGGGCGTGCATGGCCATCCTGGCGGACGGCAGCTTTTTAGGGACCATAGGGGGCGGGATCATGGAATACCAGGCCCTGCAGCGGGGCAAAGCGCTTCTGGCCCAGGGTTGCTCCCAGGTAGATGCCTTTAGTCTAAACGCGAAGGATTCCGCCAACATCGGCATGATCTGCGGCGGGAATGTGCGGGTGTTCTTCCAATATTGTACCCCGGCGGATCTGGCCTTTTTCCAGGCGGTGGCCGAGGCCCTGGGGGAGGACCAGGATATTTGGATGGCCCTGGAGCCCCGGGGAGAACGGGGCTGGACGGCGGCGCTGTATGGCCGTTCGGGAGACCGGCTGGCAGGGGATGGGATGGAGGATCGCCGGATCCGGCCCCTGTTGCAGCCCCGGAGCGTGTTGCAGGAGGAGGAAGGCCAGCCCTTTTTGCTGGTCATGCCCCTGACCAGCTCGGGTTTTGTGTATATCTTTGGGGGCGGGCATATCTCCCGGGAGCTGGCGCCGGTGCTGGCCCATGTGGGGTTCCGGCCGGTGATCTTTGAGGACCGGCCGGATTTCGCGGACCTGAAGGATTTTCCCGGCGCGGTCCAGACGCTGCTGGGGGATCTGGCCGACTTTGGCGCGTCCATCCAGGTGCGGCGGCAGGATTATATCGTCATCATGACCCGGGGCCATATGGCGGATCACGCGGTGCTGGAGCAGGCGCTGCGCACCCCCGCCCGGTATGTGGGGCTCATCGGCAGCCGGGCCAAGATGGCCGCCACCAAAAAACGGCTGACGGACAGCGGGTTCACCGAGAAGGACATCGCCCGCATCCATAATCCCATCGGCCTGCCCATCCTGGCGGAGACCCCCGCGGAGATCGCCATCAGCATCGCCGCAGAGATGATCCTGCACCGGGCCCAGGGCATTCAGGCGGAATAAGGATAGGAGAACGCTATGGAGACCTTGTATTTTTCCCGGCTGCGGCCGGGGGCGGTCCTGCCCTCCAAAAGGCGGGAGGACGCGGGCTATGATATTTACCTCTGCCTGGAGGAGGACCCGGTCTGCCTGGAAGCCCATGAGACCCGAGCCCTGCCCGCAGGCATTGCCAGCGCCTGCGATCCGGGCTATTATTTCCAGATCCAGGAGCGGGGCTCCTCCGGCACCCGGGGGATCGGCCAGCGGTGCGGGGTCATCGACAGCGGGTATCGGGGGGAATGGTTCATCCCGGTGACCAACCATAACCCTGTGCCACTGTATATCGCAGGCCCCCAGGCTCGGGCGCAGTTGGCCCAGGAGGCGGCGGCGGGGCTGTGCATCTTGTATCCGGCGGAAAAGGCCATCGCCCAGATGGTGCTGTTGCCGGTGCCCGATACCCAGGTGCAGGAAGTCCCTTACGACGCCTTGCAGGCTATGGCATCTCAGCGGGGCATGGGGAAGCTGGGCAGCAGCGAGAAGTAGGCGGCCAGAGGGGCTGTTGGGGGCTCCGCCCCCAAACCCCTGCCCGCTTTTGAAAAAAGCGGGGGAAAACCAGCGGGGAAGCTTCTTCTGTTTTTCGGCCATATGTGCTGGCCCGCCGCTCTTTGGGAGCGGCGGGCTAGTTTTACGAAGCGGGTCTGGGACGGAAGAATGGCCCCTTCGGCGAAAGCACGGCAAATAACCGCCGGGGCCCTAAGGGGGGCGGCGGGCGCGCACAGCGCGCACAAAGGGCCGCGGGAACCTTTGGCTCCCGCGGCCCTTTGGTTTGGCCGGCCGGAGGCCGGCCAAACGCCGCCGCCCCCCCCTAGGGCCCCGGCGGTTACGGGGCCGTGCGTTTTCCCAGCTGCCGGTGGGCGTAGGCCATGAGCAGCAGCAGGCACAGGAGGAAGTAGGGAAGCAGGGATATGGAGATATGGTTGGCCAGCAGGCCGAACAAGGGGGGCATGAGCAAGGTGCCCACATAGGCGCTGGCCATTTGGACGCCGATGATGGCCTGGGAGCGGTCGGCGCCAAAATAGGCGGGGGTGGCGTGGATGATGCAGGGATAGATGGGGGCGCAGCCCAGCCCCACCAGGATCAGGCCGGCAAGGGTCATGGCGGAGGAGCCGGGGAGGAAGAAGAACAGGATGCCCACGCCGATGACCCAGCTGCCTAGGCGGATCATCTGGGGATCCCGCAGCCGGATGGTCAGAAAGCCGCTTATGGCCCGGCCCAGGGTAATGCCGATGAAGAACATGCTGGCGTAGCTGGCGGCAGCCTGGGGGGAAAGGCCGTCGTGGAGGGTGAGATAGGTGCTGGCCCAGAGCCCGGCGGCCTGTTCCAGGCCGCAGTAGCAGAAAAAGCAAGCCATCACAGCCTTGACTCCGGGGATGCGGAGGATCTGGCCCAGGGTAAGGGCGGGGCCGGCGGCCTGGGCGGGAGCGTCCTGCCGAGCTTTGGAGCGCCAGAGGGGTAGGCTCAGGAACAGCACCAGGGTCAGGGCCAGCTGCAGGTAGGCCACATACCGGTAGCCGGCAGGCCAGCCGGCGGGGCCGGCCAGGGCGTAGCCCATGATATAGGGCCCCAGGGTGGCGCCCATGCCCCACATGCAATGGAGCCAGCTCATATGGCGGCTTTCAAAGTGCAGGGCCACGTAATTGTTCAGGGCGGCGTCCACGCTGCCTGCGCCCAGGCCATAGGGAACGGCCCAGAGGCAAAGGAGCCAGAAGGAGCGGCTGATGGAAAAGCCCAGCAGGGCCAGGGCGGTGGCGGCCACGCTCACGGCGGTGACCTTGCCCGGGCCCAGGGCCCGGGTGAGCCGGTCGCTGGCCAGGCTGGAGAGGATGGTGCCAAAGGCGATGATCATGGAGATCACCCCCGCATAGGAAACGGGCACCCCCAGCTGTCCGTACATGGCGGGCCAGGCGGCGCCCAAGAGGGCGTCGGGGAGGCCCAGGCTGATAAAGGCCAGATAGATCAGGGCCAAGAGCAGATGAACCATACGAACCAACCTCCAAAATGAATAGCAGCCCAAAGGGGCGGAGGATGGCGGCTGCAATAGCTCCGCCATGACCGTGGGGCTGCTAAAGCCCAGGGAATTTCAAGGGATGGCCGGCGGGCCATCCAAGAGCCAGTATGATTATAGCAGCAAGGGGGGGTTTTGTATAGGGGAAATAAAAAAGCGGGGCAGCGCCAAGGCTGTCCCGCTGTGGTATCGGGGAAGGGGATCAGAGCACCTTCGCCAGGAAGCTGCGGAGGCGCTCGCTTTGGGGCTGGTCGAAGATCCGGTGGGGGGAGCCTTCCTCCACCATTTGGCCGCCGTCCATGAACAGAACCCGGCTGGCCACCTCCCGGGCGAAGCCCATCTCATGGGTGACCACCACCATGGTCATGCCCTCATGGGCCAGCTCCTTCATCACATCCAGCACCTCCCCCACCATTTCCGGGTCCAGGGCGGAGGTGGGCTCGTCGAAGAGCATCACGTCCGGGTTCATGGCCAGGGCCCGCACGATGGCGATCCGCTGCTGCTGGCCGCCGGAAAGCTGGGCGGGATAGGCGTCCGCCTTATCCGCCAGGCCGATGCGCTTGAGCAAGGTTTCCGCCCGCGCATCCGCCTGGGCCTGGGTCATGAGCTTGAGCTTGACCGGGGCCAGGGTGATGTTTTCCCGGATGGTCTTGTGGGGGAAGAGGTTAAATTGCTGGAACACCATACCCATCTTTTGGCGCAGCTTGTTCACGTCGCATTTGGGATCGTTGAGCAGGGCGCCCTCGAACCAGATCTCGCCGCTGGTGGGTTCCTCCAGCATATTCAGGCACCGTAAAAAGGTGCTTTTGCCGCAGCCGCTGGGGCCGATGATGACGATCTTTTCCCCTTTTTCAATGGTGAGGGTCACATCCTTGACCGCCTCGATGGCGCCGAAGGTTTTGCAAAGGTTTTTAACTTCTATCACTTCTTGCCAGCCTCCTTTCCAGCTTGCGGGTGCCGTAGGTCATAAGCAGTACCAGGATCAGGTATACCAGGGCAATGAACAGCAAGGGCACCGGGCTATAGGTGCGGGAGCGGATCAAGGTGGCCACATAGGTGATATCCTGTTGGGCCGCATAGCCCACGATGGCGGTTTCCTTCAGCAGGGTGATGGCTTCATTGGCCAAGGCAGGCAGGATATTTTTAATGGCCTGGGGCAATACGATATAGCGCATGGTCATGCCGCCGGTAAGGCCCAGGGAACGGCCGGCTTCCGTTTGGCCGATGTTCACCGCGTTGATGCCCGCCCGGACGATCTCCGCCACATAGGCGCCGGAGTTGATGCCAAAGGCGATCATGGCTGCGTAGAAGTTGAAGGTGATGGGGGCATTGCCGAAGATGATCCAGCAGAAGATCAACACCTGGACCATCATAGGGGTGCCCCGGATGACAGTCAGGTACAGGTCGCACACCGCCCCCAGCAGCTTGTCCAAGAAGCGGCGCAGCGGGCTGCCGGGCTTTTTTTTGTTTTTCAGGTAGACCTTGGCAATGGCCACCAGGCTGCCCAGGATGATGCCGATCACCGCGGCGCCCAGGGTCAGGTAGAGGGTGTTTTTCAACCCGTCCCAGTATAGGCCCAGGCGGCCTTCCTTGATGATGTTATCGTAGAGCTGTTTGCCAAAATTATCCCACATGTGTCCCCCTATGCGTTTGATGGTACAACAGAAACAGAGGAAAGGCTGTTTCCTCTGTTTCTGCCAGTCGGGTCCTTGTCAGACGGTGTCAGCCGGCGTTACGCAGCGGACTCCTGGCTGGAGATCTCGTTGTACTCGTCGATCCAAGCCTGAACCTGGCCGTCGGCGATGAGCTTTTCCAGCACGCTGTCCACAACCGCCTTCAGGTCCTCTTCGCCCTTGGCAATGGCGATGGCATACTGCTCCGGCTCGGGGGTGGCAGGGGTCTCCAGCACCATCAGGCCGGCGTTGGCGCCCGCGATCTGGGCGGCAGGGCCCGCGTCGATCACCACCGCATCCAGCTTGCCGGCAGCCAGCTCCGCGCCGGCGTCCGGGCCGGTCTTATAGCGCTGCACATTGGCGCCCTCGATGTTGTCGGTGACGAACAGGTCGCCGGTGGTGCCCATCTGCACGCCGATGGTCTTGCCCGCCAGGCCCTCGGGGCCGGTGATGTCGCTGCCTTCCTTGACGATGATCATCTGGTTGGTATCCACATAGTTAATGGAGAAATCCACGGTTTGAGCACGCTCCGGGGTGTTGGTCATGCCGGCCACGCCCAGGTCGCCTTTACCGGCCTGGAGGGCAAAGATGATGGCGTCAAAGTCCATATCCACCACTTCCAGCTCCACGCCCAGCTCCGCGGCGATGGCGCCGGCGATCTCCACGTCTACGCCCACGATGGTGTTGTCCGGCCCCAGGAATTCATAGGGGGCGAACCCGGCGTTGGTGAGCATGACCAGCTTGCCGGCTTCCTTGATGGCGTCCACATTGGGGGTCTCGGCGGCCGCTTCCTCGGCAGGGGCTGCCTCTTCAGCGGGGGCTTCCTCGGCGGGGGCTTCCTCAGCGGGGGCTTCCTCAGCGGGGGCTTCCGCGGCAGGCGCTTCGGTGGCGGCAGGGGCCGCGGTCTCGCTGGCGCAGCCAACGGCCAGAAGCATGACAACGGCCATCAGCATGGCCACGATCCATTTCGCGTTTTTCATGATTGTATCCTCCAAAAATAATTTTAACAATGTATCCCCGGCATTATGCCGGTCCGTGGAGCCTATTATAATACATTGTTTATGCATAAATCAACCCCTATTTTCCGGTTTTTCAAAATTATTTTTGTATATTTCCTGGACTTATAAGAATGTTTATGCAAAATGGACGCAAAAGGGCGTCCGTTCCATATGTAATCTATATAAGAAAAAACCGCGGCCCCCTTTACTTTGGCCGTGGGAAAGTTTACAATAGTATTGCGTAAAATCCAGAAGATCGGCCGGGTCCGGCCGGTTTTTCGGGTGTGGCCCTTCGGGGCGCAGGACGCAAGAGGAAAGGGGTTGGCTGCCGTTGCCGTATGGGCGTTTGCGCCCATGCTTTCTTGCCTGCGGGCGGAAACGGACACGGCCGCTTTTTCGTCTGCAACGGACAAGCCCGCATCATTGGTCAACATTTAATCAAATTGGAGGAATGGAGCTGTGTTTGAAGTCTTACTGAACGAACCGCTGAACCCCACCGTATACCGTATGGTGGTCCATGCGCCTAGGGTGGCTGCCAAGGCGGAGCCTGGCCAGTTTATCATCCTGCGGGTGGACGAAGAGGGCGAGCGCATCCCCTTGACCGTGGCCGATTATGACCGGGAAAAGGGCGACATCACCATTATCTACCAGCTGGTGGGCGGCACCACCATCAAGCTGGCCCACAAGAAGGCCGGGGAAACCCTGGCGGATTTCGTGGGCCCCCTGGGCACCCCCACCCATACCGAGGGCCTCAAGAAGGTGGCCGTGGTGGGCGGCGGCGTGGGCTGCGCCATCGCGTACCCGGTGGCCAAGAAGCTCCACGAACAGGGCTGCGAGGTCCATTCCATCATCGGCTTCCGCTCCCAGGACCTGGTGATCCTGGAGAAGGAATTCGACCAGGCCAGCACCCTGGTGAAGAAGATGAGCGACGACGGCACCTGGGGTACCAAGGGCTTGGTCACCGACGCCCTCAAGGCCCTCATCGAAAGCGGCCAGCAATACGACCAGGTCATCGCCATCGGGCCCTTGATCATGATGAAATTCGTGTGCAAGCTCACCAAGGAATACGGCATCAAGACCATCGTCAGCATGAACCCCATCATGATCGACGGCACGGGCATGTGCGGCGGCTGCCGGCTCACCGTAGGCGGGGAGACCAAGTTCGCCTGCGTGGACGGCCCGGATTTCGACGGCCATCTGGTGGATTTCGACGAAGCCATGCAGCGGGGCGCCACCTATCGGGATTTCGAAGCCCACGCCCGGGAAGAAGCCTGCAACCTGTTCGCCAAGGAGGTACAGTAACATGCCCAATATGCGTCTGGATAAAAACCCCATGCCCGCCCAAGAGCCGGACGTGCGGAATAAAAACTTCAACGAAGTAGCCCTGGGCTATACCGAGGAGATCGCCCTGGACGAGGCCGCCCGCTGCCTCAACTGCAAAAACATGCCCTGCGTGAAGGGTTGCCCCGTGCAGATCCACATCCCCGCCTTCATAGAGAAGGTCAAGGAAGGGGATTATGAGGCCGCCTATCAGGTCATCGCCCAAGCCAGCTCCCTGCCCGCCGTGTGCGGCCGGGTCTGCCCCCAGGAAAGCCAGTGCGAAAAATACTGTGTGCGGGGCATCAAGGGCGAGCCGGTGGGCATCGGCCGGCTGGAGCGGTTCGTGGCGGACTGGCACCGGGAGCACAGCGACGGCAGCGTCCAGGTCCCCGAGAAGAACGGCCATAAGGTAGCCGTGGTTGGCAGCGGCCCTGCGGGCCTTACCTGCGCGGGCGAGCTGGCCCGGCGGGGCTATGAGGTGAGCGTGTTTGAAGCCCTCCACGTGGCGGGCGGCGTGCTCATGTACGGCATCCCGGAATTCCGTCTGCCCAAGCACATCGTCCAGGCGGAGATCGACACCCTGAAAAAGCTGGGGGTCCACATCGAAACCAACGTGGTCATCGGCAAGACCGAGTCCGTGGACGAGCTGTTTGCAGAGGGCTTTGAGGCGGTATTCATCGGCAGCGGCGCGGGCCTGCCCAGCTTCATGCACATCCCCGGCGAGAACCTGACCGGCGTCTATTCCGCCAACGAGTTCCTCACCCGGATCAACCTGATGAAGGCCTACAAAGAAGGTTCCTCCACCCCCATCCGCCATGTCCACAAGGTGGCCGTGGTGGGCGGCGGCAACGTGGCCATGGACGCGGCCCGGTGCGCCAAGCGCCTGGGCGCCGAGGAGGTCTACATCGTATACCGCCGCAGCGAGGCTGAGCTCCCCGCCCGTGCCGAGGAAGTGGAACACGCCAAGGAGGAGGGCATCATCTTCAAGACCCTCACCAACCCGGTGGCCATCCTCCCCGGCGAGGATAAGGCCGTGGCTTCCATCCGCTGCCTCAAGATGGAACTGGGCGAGCCCGACGATAGCGGCCGCCGCCGCCCCATCCCCGTGGAGGGCAGCGAGTTCGAGATCCCCGTGGATACGGTGGTGATGAGCATCGGCACCTCCCCCAACCCCCTGATCAAGTCCACCACCGCCGGCCTGGAGACCACCCGCAAGGGCGGCCTGGTGGCCGACGAGACCGGCAAGACCACCCGGGAGGGCGTCTACGCCGGCGGCGACGCGGTAACCGGCTCCGCTACGGTGATCCTGGCCATGGGCGCAGGCAAGGAAGCCGCCCACAGCATCGACGAATACATCAAGAACAAATAAACCAGCCCGATTTCCAGCAAGCAGCCCGGCGCATTTGCCGGGCTGTTCAGCCTGTCGAAAAACCCCCGGGGGTTCGGGGGCCGCAATGCAGTTCGCAAAGG
>UQOG01000087.1 GCA_900542615.1 uncultured Eubacteriales bacterium
ACCCTTGCTACGCAAGGCTTTTTGCGGATTTGACGCACATGTCGCCAAATCCGATTATAGCCTCTGGGGGCTGCGGCCCCCGAACCCCCGCGAGTTTTTCGACAGGCTGTATACCCGTATGAAACATCCAAACCCCAATCATTTGCAACCGGCCGGCGTAGCCGAGGCCATGGGATATGGCAGGATGGGGTCTCCCTTTTCCCGGTTTTCACAAAAGGCCCCAGCCCCTCCTTGAAAGGCGGTTGAAGGGGATGGGATTGTCCTTCATAAAAATATGCGAAGGGGATCTTTTAGCTGCGCCCAGGGAACATGTTGCTTACCAATGGTCGAAAGTCCCGTCTAAAAATGGAGGATTTTTCCGATTGCGAAGGAGAAACACCCCTATCTTGTTAACTTTCTTTAGATGGGGTTGGTAATATGGGGGTAACTGTGATAGAATAGCCTTACTATGAGGAAACGACAGTTTTTTGCTACGATCACCCTGTGCGCCCTGCTGGTGGCAGGCCTGATCCTATATATGCTCACCCTTAAAGAGGGGGATGATTCCGCCGGCCAGGTGTTTCCCGTGGTCATCAACGAGGTGATGACCAGCAACAAAGGCTCGGTGTCCGACGGCATGGGCAATTTCCCCGACTGGGTGGAGTTTTATAACCCCACGGACAAGCCGGTGGATATTGGCGGCTACGGCCTGTCGGACAGCCTGCTGGAAGGGGCCAAGTATGTGTTCCCCAGCGGGGCGGTGGTGGAGCCGGACGGGTATCTGGTGGTATATTGCGCCGGGGAAGCCCTGTCGGACTATCACGCCGACTTCAAGCTCAACGATACCGAGGAGCTGACCCTGCTGGACCAGCGGGGCCAGGTGGTCACCAGTTTGCAATTGCAGGCGGTGGAATCCGGCATGAGCCTGGCCCGGGACAGCGCGGATAAGTGGCAGCAGATGCGGCCCAGCCCCGGCTACCCCAATACGGATGCAGGGGTCGCCGCCTATGAGGCCGCCATGCAGGAGACCCAGGATATCGGGGTGTATATCAACGAATTCATGGCCTCCAACGCCACCACTTTGCGGGGGGCGGACGGCACCTATCCCGACTGGATCGAGCTATATAATTCCACCGGCCAGGCTGTGGACCTATCCGGCTACGGCGTCAGCGATAACCTTTCCCAGCCCATGAAATACCAGCTGCCGGAAGGGACCACCATCCCGGCGGGGGGGTATCTTTTGATCCTGTGCTCCGGCAACCAGGGCCTGATCGAAGGGGAGCTTCACGCCCCCTTCAGCCTCCGGGCCTATGAGGAGGACGTGGTCTTTTCCGATCCCAACGGGAAGATCCTGGATTCCTATTCCTATACCCGCCAGGAGGAGGACGTATCCATGGCCCGCACCCCGGACGGCACCGGGGCCTTTGGCGCCTGTTCCCAGCCCAGCCCGGGCTTTGCCAATACCTCCGACGGCTACAACGCCGCCATGGCCGCCTACCGGCTGCCCCTGGGGGATGTGTATATTTCGGAAATGCTGGGCAATAACCAATCCACCGCCAAGGCAGCCGATGGGGAATATTACGACTGGATCGAGCTATATAACCAAAGCGGCCAGGCGGTAGACCTTTCCGGCTACGGCCTTTCCGACAACCCGGGCAACCCGGCCAAGTGGGTGTTCCCGGATGGGATCACCCTGGAAAGCGGGGAATACCTGGTGGTATACGCCTCGGGCCTTAATCAGGCGGAGGGGCAAAAAAAAAATGACCTGCATCTGAACTTCAACCTGAGCGCCCAAGGGGATCGGGTATTCCTCTTCGACCCGGCGGGGAACCTGGTGGATAAGCTTAGCGCCGGGGCCTTTCTGGGGGACGTGAGCTATGGCCGGAATGGTTCGGATGAACGCTTCTATTATACCCAGCCCACCCCCGGCGGGGAAAACGGCCAGGGCCAGGCAGGCATCACCAGCCAGCCGGTGTTCGAGACCCTGCCCGGCATCTTCGACGGGCCCATCACCGTAAGCCTGCGGGCCGGGGAGGGGGAAACCATCCACTATACCACCGACTGCACCACCCCCACCGCGGATAGCCCCACCTATACCGGGCCCATCCAGGTTTCGGAAAATACCGTGATCCGGGCCGTGGCCCTGCGGGATGGGTATTTGACCGGCTATTCCAATACCGGCACCTTCCTCTTTACCACCGACGGGGTGAACCATAGCCTGCCCGTGGTGACCCTGGTCACCGACCCGGACAACCTGTGGGACAGCAAAACCGGCATCTACGCCACCGGCGACCAGTTCGACCCGGAGGCGGCTTCCTATACGGATGTGCTTCTGAGCGCCACCTATTACAAATCCAAGAACGTCTCCGAGGAGGAGGTGGACACGGTTTGGACCAAGCCCGCAGCCTTTTCCCTGATGGAGGAGGGGCAGCAGGTGTTCAGCCAGAATGTGGATATCCGCATCGCCGGCAGCTATGGCCGGGGCCGGGCGCAAAAGGGTTTCAACATCATCGCCCGGGGGGCATACGGCAACAGCCGCATGGAATACCCCTTCTTTGACAACCGGGACTTTACCGAGTATAAATCCCTGGTGCTCCGGGCCGGGGCCCAGGACCAGAACCGCTCTAAAATACGGGACGAGCTGGCCACCGGCCTATTGGAGGGCACGGATATCAACGTCCTATACCAGGCCTACCGGCCGGTGGTGCTCTACCTGAACGGGGAATACTGGGGGGTCTACTTCCTTAAGGAAAAGCGCAACCGCTTCTTCGTGGCCCAACATGAGGGCGTGGAAGATGTGGATAACATGAACATCGCCAAGGGCTCCCACATGGTGAGCTATGGCTCCAACGAAAGCTGGGAAGAGGTGTTCAGCTACATCAAATCCCACGACCTGAGCGATCCCACGGCCTATGCCTATGTGTGCGAGCGGGTGGACGTGGATTCCTTTATGGATTATATGATCGCGGAGATCTATAACGGCAATGTGGATACCTTCAACATGCAGTATTATCAATTGCCGGGCGGGAAATGGAAATTCATCTTTTACGATTTTTGCTGGGGCTTTGGCAGTCCCACCCATGAGAGCCTGTCCTTCCGGCGGGGGGCAAAGCCCGCAGGCAGCGACCTATTCAACGCCCTGTTGAAAAACAGCGAATGGAAGGACGCCTTCATCCGGCGGTTTGCACAATTGCTGAATACCGCCTTTGCCCCGGAGCGGGTGCTGGGGCTCATCGAGGAGCTATACGGCTACGTGGAGCCGGAGATCGCCCGGGAGCGGGAAAAATTCAACCAAAGCACCTTCATGGGGGAACAGCAGCCGGCGGAGAACCTGGGCACCTACGATTCCTTCCAGCGGGAGATCGAAAGCCTAAAAACCTTTGCCAAGGAGCGGCCCGCCGCCCTACGCAGCCAGATCCAAAAGGAATTTGGCCTGTCGGATTCTTATATGCAGGAGGTATTCGGCCAATGAAGCGGACCCGTCCGCCCCAATACCGGCATGAGCTGAAGTATTTTATCAACCAGGGGGAGTATACCCTGCTTTCCGGCCGTCTGCAAAAGACCATGGCCGCCGACGCCTACGCAAAGAAAAACGGCGGGGAATATTTTATCCGCAGCCTATATTTTGACGACCCTATGGATTCCGCCTTCCGGGAGAAGATGCGGGGCAACGACGTGCGGGACAAGATCCGGCTGCGCACCTACAATTTCCAGCAGGACGAGGCCAAGCTGGAGCGCAAATATAAAAAAGACAGCTTCATCTATAAGCAATCCCTGCGCCTGAGCCGGGGGGAATGCGACCAGCTGCTGGCGGGGCGATATGGGTTTTTGCTCCGGCGGCCGGAGGATTTTGCCCATGTGATGTTCCGGGAGTTCACCACCCGGGCCTTGCGGCCGGCGGTGATCGTGGACTATGTGCGGGAGCCCTTTGTATTCCCCTTCCAGAACGTGCGGGTCACCTTTGACAAGGAATTGCACACCGGCTACCAGGGCATGGACCTATTCGACCCGGACCTGCCCACCTATCCCGTGCTGGAGGGGTACGACATGGTGCTGGAGGTGAAGTTCAACCAATACCTGCCCGGGTATATCCGGGAGCTGATCCAGTGCGGCGCCCATGTGCGCAGCGCCATCAGCAAATATTGCCTTTGCCGGAAATTCCACCTGTAAAGGCCCTGGCTTTGTTTTTTCCCGCTTTTCCGAAAAAAAGCGGCTTGGGGGTATGGGGGCCTGTTTCCTCTGCCCTGTTACCATATGATTGCGGAGGTTTTGTATGACTGTGCTGTCCGATCTGTTCACCATCAACTTCAATCCCCTGCGGGTGGTGATCTCCCTGGCCCTGGCCCTGGTCATTGGCCTGTATATCTTCTTCATCTATAAAAAGAGCTTTAGCGGGGTCATGTATTCCCGCAACTTCAACGTGAGCCTCATCCTCGTCACCCTGGTGACCACCCTGGTGCTCATGCTCATCAGCACCAACATCACCCTGACCCTGGGCATGGTGGGCGCCCTGTCCATCGTCCGGTTCCGTACCGCCATCAAGGACCCCATCGATACCGCCTTCATGTTCTGGGCGGTGGGCGAGGGCCTGGCCCTGGGGGTGGGCTTCTTTGACGCCGCCATCATCGGCGGGGTGG
Organism: uncultured Eubacteriales bacterium; assembly: GCA_900542615.1. Lineage (GTDB taxonomy): Bacteria > Bacillota > Clostridia > Christensenellales > CAG-138 > Pelethousia. The sequence continues at coordinate 4,617 of UQOG01000087.1, forward strand.
TCATCGGCATTTTCGTGCTGCTGCTCTCCGCCTTCAAGGTCCGGTCCGCCATGCCCTACCTGCTGGTGCTCCACTACAGCGAGGCCGCCAACGGCCCCATCAAGCAGATGATCAAGCAGCTCCCCGGCGCCCGCATCCGCAGCAAAACCGCCCAGCGGGACGGCATCGAGCTGACCTTGGAGCTCCGCCTCCGGGATAACGAGACCGGCTTCGTGGAAAAATTCCTCCGGGTGGAGGGGGTCTATGACGCCAGCCTCATCTCCTACCAGGGGGATCTGGTGTCCTGACCTGGATCATGCCTTTGCTTCCCCGCCGGGCCGGGCCATTGTCCGGCTCTGCGGGTTTTGCTTTTGTATAAGACATCCATGCCTGGCCTATGCTTTTGCGCTTTATCCGCTATTATAAGCCCCATTGGCGCCTGTTCGCCCTGGATATGACCTGCTCCTTGGTGGTGGCTGTTTGCGATCTGTTCTATCCCATGATCGCAAAGGACATCATCAATGTTTACGTTCCCCAGCGAAACCTCCATGCCCTGCTCCTGTGGGCGGGGATCCTTTTTGGCATCTATCTGTTGAAGGCCTGCCTCACCTATGTGATCCAGTATTGGGGGCATATGGTGGGCATCGGTATGCAGGGGGACATGCGACGGGATATGTTCCGGCATATGCAAAAGCTCCCCTTCGCCTTCTTCGACGAAAATAAGACCGGCGCCCTTATGAGCCGCATGATCAACGACCTCCAGGACCTTTCCGAGCTGGCCCACCATGGGCCGGAGGATCTGTTCCTGTCGGTGGTGCTGTTCATCGGCTCCTTTGTTATGCTTTCCCAGGTGAACCTGCCCCTGACCTGCATCGCCTTTGGGGCCGCGCCCCTGGTGCTGTGGTTTGCCATCGCCGCCCGCAAGGGGATGCGCACCGCCTTTAAGGAAAGCCGGGTCCAAACCGCCCACATCAACGCCGGGGTGGAAACCGCCATCGCCGGGATGCGGGTCTCCAGGGCCTATTGCGGGGAGGAACACGAAAACGAAAAATTCGACGGGGCCAACGCCCTGTTCATCCGGGCCAAGGACGCGGCCTACCGGGCCATGGCCTGGTTCAACGGGGGCACCACCTTTTTGACGGATATGCTGTATCTGGTAGTGCTCCTGGCGGGGGGGCTGTTCTTCTTCGCCGGCAAGATCGACGCGGGGAGCTTTGCGGCCTTTCTGCTGTATATGAACGTATTTTTAAAGCCGGTGAACCGGTTCGTGGCCATGATCGAGCAGCTGCAAAACGGCATGACCGGCTTTGCCCGCTTCATCGAGGTCATCGACCAGCCCCCGGAGGCCGAGGACCCCAACGCCCGGGACGCAGGGGTGCTTCAGGGGCATATCCGCTTTGAAGGGGTGAGCTTCCACTACCAAAATAGCGACCAGCCCGGGGAGGAAGCCCAGGTGGTCCGCAACCTGGAGCTGGATATCCCGGCGGGCCGCACCCTGGCCCTGGTGGGGCCCAGCGGCGGGGGCAAGACCACCCTGTGCAACCTGATCCCCCGCTTCTACGACGTGGACGCAGGCCGGATCACCATCGACGGCATGGATATCCGGGACATGACCCGGGCCTCCCTCCGGCGGAACATCGGCATCGTGGCCCAGGATGTGTTCCTGTTTACCGGCACCATCCGGGAGAACATCGCCTACGGGGATCTGGAAGCCACCGACGGGCAGATCATAGAGGCGGCGAAAAAGGCCAACATCCACGACTACATCATGACCCTGGAAAAGGGCTATGATACCGACGTGGGCGAACGGGGGGTAAAGCTGTCCGGGGGCCAGCGGCAGCGGATCTCCATTGCCCGGGTGTTCCTCAAGGACCCGGCCATCCTGATCCTGGACGAGGCCACCAGCGCCCTGGATAACGAAACCGAAATGCACATCCAGCAGGCCCTTACAGAGCTGAGCCGGGGCCGCACCTGCATCATCGTGGCCCACCGGCTGAGCACCATCAAAAACGCCGACGAGATCGCCGTGCTGGCCCATGGGGAGATCCTGGAAAAGGGCGCCCATCAGGCCCTGATGGAGCGGGGCGGGGCTTATGCGGCCCTATACGCCTATCAATTTAGACCGGAGGACCTTGTATGAACATCACCGTCATCGGCTGCGGCCGCTGGGGCAGCTTTCTGACCTGGTATCTGGACCGGATGGGCCACCAGGTGACCCTGTATGGCCGGCCGGATTCCCCCCATATGGCCCAGTTCCTCGCCGCCCGTTCCAATGGGGTGGTGACCCTGCCTCCCAGGGTCCGCCTTTCCACCAGCCTGGAAGCGGCCGTACAGGAGGCCCAGGCCCTGGTGATCTCCATCGGCTCCCAGAACCTGCGTTCCCTTATGGCCCAGCTGGGGCCCCTGCTGAAGCCCCCTTTGGACGTGGTCCTGTGCATGAAGGGCCTGGAGATGGAGACCGGCCTGCGCCTTTCCCAGATCGCCGGCCAATACCTGCCCGCCGCCATCCCCGTATCCGTATGGCTGGGGCCGGGCCACGTGCAGGAATTCCTGGCGGGCATCCCCAACTGCATGGTGATCGACTCCCTGGACGAGGACGCCAAGGACCGGCTGATCCAGGCCTTCCGGGGGGACCTGATCCGCTTTTATTACGGCCAGGACCTCTTGGGCAATGAGGTGGGCGCCGCCGCCAAGAACGTGATCGGCATTGCCGCCGGCATGTTGGACGGCCTGGACCGCACCAACCTGAAGGGCGCCCTCATGAGCCGGGGCACCCGGGAGATTGCCCTGCTGATCGCCGCCATGGGGGGCAGCGAGCAATCCGCCTATGGCCTATGCCACCTGGGGGATTACCAGGCCACGGTGTTTTCCCCCTTCAGCCACAACCGCCGCTTTGGGGAAGCCATGGTGAAAAAGCAGCCCTTTCAAAAGCTGGCGGAAGGCTATTATACGGTAAAGGCCCTCCTGTCCCTGGGGGAACGCTACGGGGTGGAGCTGCCCATCTGCGCCGCGGTGGAAGCGGTGCTCTACCAGGGCGCGGACCCCATGGAAAGCCTGGACCGGCTGTTTACCCGGTCCCTGAAAAAGGAGTTTTGACCCATGCCTATCTTTGAAAGCCATGCCCACTACCTGGACAGCCGCTTCGATCCCGACCGGGACGCCCTGCTGCAAAGCCTGGCCGCCGCCGGGGTGGAGCGGGTGATGGAGGTGGCCTGCGCCCCGGCGGATTTCCTGCCCGCCCTGGCCCTGGCCGACCAGTATCCCTTCCTGTACGCGGCCCTGGGGGTGCATCCCCACGACGCCAGCCAGTGGGATCCCCAGGTGGCGGCCCAGCTTGCCCGCCTCCTATCCCAGCACCCCAAGGCCAAGGCCCTGGGGGAGATCGGCCTGGACTATCATTACGACCTATCCCCCCGGCCCGTCCAGCGCCGGGCCTTTCAGGAACAGCTGGAGCTGGCCCGCCAGCTGGATAAGCCGGTGATCCTCCATGTGCGGGAAGCCTATGGGGACGCCATGGACATCCTCCGGGCCCAGCCCCGGCCCCTGGACGGGGTGATGCATTGCTTTTCCGGCAGCCCGGAGATCGCCCGGGAATGCCTGGAGCTGGGCCTGTACGTGGCCTTCGGGGGCGCGGTCACCTTCCATAACGCCAACAAGGTGCTGCAAAGCGCCGCCCTGGTGCCCTTGGACCGGCTCCTGCTGGAGACCGATTGCCCCTATATGACCCCCGTGCCCCATCGGGGCCAGCGCAACGACTCCACCTACCTCCCCCTCATCGCCCAGAAGCTGGCGGAGCTCCACCAGTGCTCCCTGGCGGAGCTGCTGGACGCCACCTTCCAAAACGCCTGCCGCCTGTTCCGGGTGGCGTGACGGGGCACGGCTGCCGGGGCGCTGCCCCGGACTCCGCCAGGGGCTCCGCCCCTGGACCGCGTTGGGGGGTTCATGCGGGG
>UQOG01000088.1 GCA_900542615.1 uncultured Eubacteriales bacterium
TATTAACACTATGATGAAAATGCAGAAAATAATTAGTGCCATGAACAGTCCTTCTAACAATTCTGGTGTAAATTTACTTCGTTCGTTAAAACCATATTTGAAGCCCAGCAGGCAGGCAAAAGTTGATGAATACATTCAATTATTTAATATGGAGAAGGTTTTCGAATTAATGAGGCAATCTGGTGGTGATAAGAATGGTAGCTAATTATCCATACTTCGGGCTTCCAAATTATATGCGTTATATGAATCCAAGTGCTTATAAAAATATACAACAGCAAAAGCAAGAATACATACGAAATAATAGTAGAGCTCAACCACAAAATAAAAATCCATATTATTCCACCCCATATACTCAAAGTAATAGACAAAATTCACAAACGTCAATGAATTCTCGTGATAACCTAAATTATCGACCTTCATCATACAAAAGCAATATTACTAAACCCAAAAAAGAAAAAGCCAGCGCCCCAGTAAAGGGTACGCTGCAATGGCCCTTTGCCATGGATGAGCTGGTATATTCCGAAACCCTGGGCCAGTGGATGACCCATAGCGGCATCGACATCGCCGCGCCCAAGGGTACCGCTGTATACGCCGTATGGGGCGGCCGGGTGGACCGGGTCTACACGGACGACGCCCTGGGGGTGATGGTGGAGCTGGATCACGGGGATGGCCGTATCAGCGTTTACGGCAACCTGGACCCGGATCTCCCCGTGGAGGAGGGCCAGCGCCTGCAAGCCGGGGACCTGGTGGGAGCCGTTGGGGATACGGCGGTGGCGGAATGCGGCGCGGCCGCCCATCTGCACTATGAGCTGTATGTGGACGGCAAGGCCGTGGACCCCTTGGCGTATATCCTGCTGATCGAGGAATAAGGGGCGGGCTTGGGCTTTTAGTCCCGGCTCGCTGGGGCGCAGGTCCCCGTTACGGCCCCGGGGGGGCGGCGGGGGCGCGCAGCGCCCACAAAGCAGCAGGCGGACACCCATGGGCGTCCGCCTGCTGCTTTGGTTTTTCCCGGGGCGGAGCCCCGGGAAAAACGCCGCCGCCCCCCCGGGGCCTAAACGGGGACCGCCTCCCCGGTGCGCAGCAGGGCCACGTAGCGTTCCTTTACGGGCTTGCGGGTGATCTCGGCCAAGGCCAGGGCATAGAGCTGCAGCTGGCGCACATGGGCCTGGGCGGCCTGCTGTTCCTGGCCGGGGGAGACGAAATCCGTCTTATAATCCACCAATACCCAGCCGTCCGGCTCCAGGAAGCAGCAGTCGATGCTGCCCTGGAGCAGCACGTGCTCCCGGCTGCCGGCAAAGCCCAGGGCCTGGGCGGGCAGGCGGCAGCTGAAGGCCAGCTCCCGCTCCACCTGCTGGGCCCTGCAAAGGCGCTGGCCCAGGCTGCTTTGGAAGAAGGCGGCGATGGCGGGGGCGTAGACCGCGTCAGCCTGGGCGGGGGAGAGCAGGCCCTGGCTTTGGAGTGCTTGCAGCGAAGCCCGCACCGAAGCGGCGGTATGGGGCTGCAGGGGGATGTGCTCCATGAGGATATGGGCGGCGGTGCCCCGCTGGGTGGGCGTAAGGGGCTGGTTTTCCAGCATGAAGGCGGGGCAGCGCTCCAAGGTGGGGGGGTTCCCCACCAGGGCGGATACGGTGACCTTGCTGGGCAGGCGGGTATCCTGGGGAAAGGGGTAAGCCCAATTCAACCGCGCCGCCAGCTGGGGATCCGGAGGCGCGCTGCAAGCGGCCGCGGCAAAGGCGCGGTATTGATCGGGGTCCAGCACAGCCGACCCCTGGACGGGGGCTACCCCGGGATGCAGATAGCAGGCCAGCCCCGTGTCCGGGCCCGGCTGGGGCTGATGGGGGATGCCGGCGGCCTGGCGCAGGGCCTGGGCCCCGGGCTCCTGGAGGACGGCGGGCAGCACCCAATCCAGGAAGGAGCGGGCCAGGAGGCTGTTGCCGGGGGAAAGCTGGGCCCGGGCCCGCTGGAGGGCAGCCAAGGGGTCCGGCAGGGCGCACAGGAGGATCAGGTGGGAAACGGCCCGGGTCATGGCCACATACAGCACCCGCATCTGCTCCGCCACGGCCCGGTCGGCGGTTTGGCTGGCGATGGCGCTGTAATAGAGGTTTTTCAGCCGGGCGTTGCGGCATACGGGCTTGAGGCCGATGCCCAGGGCCGGGTCCAGCACCAGGGGCTGGGAGGCGTCCCGCAGGTTGAAGCCCTTGCCCAGGCCCGCCAGGAACACCACCGGGAATTCCAGGCCCTTGCTTTTGTGGATGGACATCACCCGCACCACATCCGCGCCGCCCACCTGGGCGGCCCCCATCCGGTCCGTGTCCTTGGCCCGGTCCATGAACCGGAGGAAGGCGCCGAGGCCCTGGCCATTTTGGGCCCATTGCTCCGCCCGCTCCAGCAGGGCGGTCAGGTTGCCCCGGCGGGCGGCGCCGCCGGGCAGGGCCCGCACGTAGCGGGCAAAGCCCGTATCCTCCAGCAGCCGGGCGATCAGGGCGGGGAGGGAGAGCAAGGCCGCCTGCTCCTGCCAGAGGGATAGCCGGGCCAGGAAGCCCGCCGCCTTATGGCCCAGGGGGGTATCGTCTTGGGCGGCGGACAGGAGGGAATCCAGGCAGGGGCGGTCCTGCCCGCCGGCCCGGAGCCGGATCAGCTCCTCCGTGGAAAAGCCGCCGATGGGGCTGCGCAGCACGCTCAATAGGGGGATATCCTGCCGCCGGTTGTCCAAAAGCCGCAGCAGGTTCAGCATCACCTGTACCTCCACCGCCTCAAAGTAGCCGCCGGTCAGCTCCGCGTAGGCGGGGATGCCCTCCCGGGCCAGGGTGCGGGTCCAAAGCTCCGCCACCCGCTTGGGGGCGCTGTGGAGGATCACCATATCCCCATAGGAGAGGGGCCGGCCATCCGGGCCGGGCTGGCCCTTCAGGCTGCGGATCCGCTGGGCCGCCAGCCGGGCTTCCGCCTCGGCGCTTTGCAGCTGCTCGGCAAGCTCCTCCGGATCCAGGCAGGATTCCTCGTCCTCGGGCAGGCTCTGGGCCTTGATCAGGTGTAGCTCCCCGTAGGCGGCAAGTCCGGCCCGCCCTTGGCGCAGGGCGGCTTCAGGGCCATATTGGATGCCGCCGGCTTCCCGGCCCATTACCCGGGAAAACAGGCCGTTTACCGCCTGTATGACCCCGCTGCCGGAGCGGAAGTTGGCCTGCAGGTCGATGGCCCGGCCCCCCCGGCCTTTGCGGAAGGCGGCCTGCTTGGCTAAGAACAGCCCTGGCTCCGCCATGCGGAAGCCGTAGATGGACTGCTTCACATCCCCCACCAGGAAAAGGTTGTCCCCCCGGGACACCGCCTGGATGATCCGCTCCTGCAGGGGGTTTACGTCCTGGTATTCGTCCACGAATACGTATTGGAAGCGGCTCTGGTATTCCGCCGCAATCCGGGGCTGCTGCAAAAGGCCCAGGGCCAGCCGCTCCATATCCCCGTAATCCACCAGCCCCAGCTCCCCCTTGCGGGCGGCATAGGCGGCCTGGAAATCCAGCAGCAGCCGCTGGAGCCGGGCCACGTGGGGCTCCAATTCCCGGAGCCGGGCAACGTGCTGGGAAAGGGGCAGGGCCAGCTCCTTGCCCAGCTCCTCCAATTCCCGCTTCAGGCTGTTGCGGGCCTTGACCACCGGCTCCTTCACGGCCCCCTCCGTGCCCCGGGGCCAGGAGAGCCGGCCAAAGGCCACGCTCTTTAGCTGGGCCCCCAGGCTTTCGTAGGTATGGGGCAGCAGCAGGGCCCGCACCTGAAACAGCTCCTGGTCCAGCACCTTGGCCGCGTTGGGATAGGCTTCGGCGATCTCATCCCGCCGGTCCGCCAGGGCCTGGACCCTGGCGGCAAGCCGGCGCCTGCGGCTTTGCAGGAACACGGCCATATGGGGGGAGGCGGCAAGCCCCGCCGCATCCACTTGGTAGGCCTTATGGGCCTGGGTGAGCCAGGCCTCCATATCCGGCTGGGCGCAAAGGAATTCATAAAGCTGCTGTAGGCTCGAAAGGAAGGTGTCCTCGGAATCAAACAGGCTGGAAAGGCCGCTGAGCGCCCCTTCCCCATAGCCTTCCTCCAGCACCTGGTCCCATACCTCCTGCTGAAGCACCGCGGCTTGGGTCTCGTCCGCAGCCCGGAAGGCCGGGTCCAACCCGGCGGCGTGAAAATGCCGCCGGAGCACATGGGCGCAAAAGGCGTCAATGGTGGAAATACTGGCTTGGCCCACCCCGGCAGCCGCGGCATTGAGACGCTGGGCTTGGGCCTCCCAGCCGGGTTCCCGGGCCATCTGGGACAGCCGGGCACCGATGCGCTTTTTCATTTCCCCGGCCGCCGCCCGGGTAAAGGTGATCACCAGGAATTGATCCAAAGGGCAGCCCTCCGCCACCAGCCGGGCGATGCGCTCGGTGAGCACGGCGGTCTTGCCGCTGCCCGCCGCGGCGGATACCAACAGGCTGCCGGATTGGGCGATGGCCTGCAATTGTTCATCCGTCCAGTTCATGGCCATCCTCCTGTTTTTTCCCAATGGCGGTCAAAAAGGCGTCCTTGTTCATGCTGCCCAAGCCTCTGGCCCGGCAGCCCAGCTGGGGGTCAAAGGCGCAGATCCCCTTGTAGCGGCAGGTTTTACAGGGGTCGGACTGCTTGTAGCGGGCCGGGGAGACCGCCGCCCCGCCCTCCATGATCCGGCCCAGGGTGTCCTTGGCCTTGGCCACGGAATAATCCACCACCGCCTGGAATTCGTCCCGGCTCACCAGGCCCTTGCCCCGGCCCGTGTCCGCCCCCGGCCCCAGCATACCCGCCGCCTCCAGCACCGGGTCGCTGAGGGTAAGGCCCTGAAGCCGGAAGGCGGCCTGGAGCCGCTCCGTCAGGGGGGCTTCCTCCTCGGGCAGGGCGGGGTCCCCCACGGGCATATAGTACATGCCCGCCGGGGCGGCAAGGGATTCCGCCGCCTCCAGGGCGGCCACGTACAGGGGCAATTGCAGCCGTAGCCCGTGATAGAGCTGGGCGTAATCAAAGGCCTGGCCCCCTTGCTTATAGTCCACCACCCGGTAATAGGCCGCACCGTCCACCTGGGCGGTATCCACCCGGTCGATGCGGCCGCTGAGCTGATAGACGGCCCCGTTCTCCAGCCGGAGGAGCAAGGGCGGGTAGGGACAGCCTTCCCCAAAGGCCACCTCGCTTTCCCCGGGCCGAAAGCCGCTATCCTTCAGCTGGGCCACCATGGCCTGGGCCGTGGCCCGCACCGCCCGCACCAGCCGGGCGGCCTTGGCCCGGCCCCGGGCGGTATCCATCAGCACCCCGCCGTTATGGGCGGCCAGCAGGGGGGGCAGGATCCCATCCAGCAGGGCGTCCACCCGGACTTCATCCAGGGCGGCGGGGTCCTCTTCCCGGATGGCCTGTAAAAACCCATCCAGCGCCTGGTGGCAAAAGGCCCCCTCGTCCGCCCGCCGCTCCTTGTATTCCCGCCGGGGCTGGGCCCGAAGGCCATATTGCACAAAGTGCCGGAAAGGGCAGGTATTATAGGCTTCCAGCCGGGTAGCGCTGCCCCCCGGCGCGCCTCCGTACAGCTGCAGGGCCAGGTCGTAGCCAAAGGGCGCCGGGGATAGGGCGGGGAATAGGGCCTGCTCCAGTCCGGCCAAGGTATTGGCATGGTCCGGCTGGGCGGCATAATAGCCGTATAGGGCCGCCAAACCCGCCGGCGCATGGCCGGTATCCGCCAGGGTGCGCAGCCCCCGGGCCAGGGCGTCCAGCCCTCCCGCATCGCTGCCGGGCAGGGCTGGGGCCAACTGGGTCTCTAAGGGAAGGTCCGGGAACAGGGCCTGGACCCGATCCACCATGGCCGCCGGCAGGGCTGCATCCGCCCCGGCGGACAGGGCATAGGATAGATAGAGCAATTCCCGGGGCTTGGTGAGCATCCCATATAGGTCCATATTGGCGGCCTGGGCCAACTCCTGGGTATTCTCCCAACGGGGCAGGCCCAAAGCCTCCAGCTGGGCCAGCTCCGCATCATCGATCACCCCGTCGTCCGGGGTGTCCGGCGGGAATTTGCCCTCGTTGGCTCCCAAAATGAACAGCGCCCGCAGATCCCTGGCCCTTGTCCGGTCCAGGCTCCCCAACAGCACCTGATCCACCGTGGCGGGGATGGCCCCGATCTCATAGGCGTTAAGCCCTTCTTGGAAGATGGCCAGATACCGCCGGGTGGAAAGGGGCGTATCCCCTAAGATGGCGTGCATTTGATCCAGTACCGTGAGAATATGGGCGTATACCTGGGCGTTTTCCTCCATCCGCTCCAGCTCCCCCGCTGCCTCCAGGGCCGCCGTACGGGCTTGAAGCTGCCCGTATAGATCCAGCTCCTCCATATAGGCGAACAGGGCTTCGGTCTTGCCGGCCGCTGTGGACGCCCCCCCTAGGGCGTCCCGGAGCCGGAACAAAGGCCCCATCAGCCGCTGCCGGGCTGCTTCCGCCTGGGGCGGCGTGTCCGGCTGCCCCAGGGGCCGGGATAGGGATTGCCCCCGAAGCCCCCAAGCCACCAGATGATTTTCCAAATATTCCCAATCGTCCCGGCTTACCCCGCACAGGCCGGTTTTCATCAGATCCAACAGGTCGTTCTGGACAAAGCCCCGGCTTACGCACCGTAGGGCGGCCATCAACAGCCGGGGCGCGGCGAAATCCGTCAGCTTATGCCGGGCATCGGAAAAGAAAGGGATGCCCCGGGCGGAAAACGCCCGCTCCAACGGCCCCATATAGGAAGGATCTCCCGCGATCACCGCCATGTCCCGGTACCGGACGCCCGACCGGGCAGCGGAGAGCACCGCCTCCGCTGCCGCCGCCGCTTCCCCCTCCCGATCCAGGGCGGCAAACAGCCGGATGCTGCCATCCGATTTCCCGCCATAAGGGAAAAAGGGAAAGGCAAAGGCCTCCTTTTCCAAATGCGCCAACATGGGGGCGGCAAACCGGGGCGGAAAATCCGGATGGGGCAAGGCGATGGTTTGGACATGGCAGCCCCGTTCCCCGGCCATGGCCCTGAGCCGGTCCAAGGCCCGGGCCTCCCCGGCGAACAGCCCTTTGTCCCGGCTGGGATTGGGGTCCAGCCGCAGGGCGATGTGCAGGGAAGCCGCCACGTCCATCAAAAGCCCCAGGGCCCGCCAGGTTTGCTGGCCCTTGAACTCGATGCCGTCCAGCACGATGTGCTTGCCCGCAAAGGAAGAGGTGGGCAGGGCTGCGCAAAAGGCTGCAAACCCATCCTCCTCATCCAGATACCGGCCCTGCAAATACCCTTCTGTCTCCCCGTAGAGCCGGGCAAGATCCCTTAGCTTATCCCCCAACAGATCCCCTTCCGGCAGCCCCTGGGCCGCCTGGGCCAGCTGTTCTGGGCTGATCTCGCTGCGCTTGAACCGGGTAAACAGCTGGGCGCAGGCCTGGGTAAAGCCGGGGGTGTTCTGTACCCGGCCAAAGGCATACAGGGATTGCTGCATTTCCTCCAGGGTCTTGCGCACCGCCATGCGCTTGCCCTGGGGGCTCAAAAATACCCGGCCGTTGCCCTGCTCCTCCAGGGCCCGGCGGGCCAGGGTGGTAAAGGAATAAACCGGCGCGCCGGCGATGCCTTCCTCCGCCAGCTGGCGCTCCGCCTCATAGGTGAATTGCTCCGGCACGATGCACCGCACCGGCTCCCCGGCCTCCAGCAAGGCCCGGATCCGGCTGCGCAAATACCGGCTCTTTCCCGAGCCCGCCCGGCCCAGGATAAAATATACCGCCGCCGCCATAAGCTAGATCCTCGCCCGGTGCAGGGGCAGATATACCATGCCCCTGCCCTGGCGCTGGCTTTCAAACAGGGTGATCTCCTGTACCTGCATGGAGGCGTTCGCCGGGACCTCCCCCAAGGCCGCCAGATCCGCTGCCCCCAGCCCCACCCCACGGCCCAGGGTAATATGGGGCACATACGCCCGCTGCTCCCGGGGGAACCCCTGCTCCTGCAGGGCGGCCTGTAGGGATTCGTACAACGCGTTTAGCTCCTCCAACTGCCCCAACACCTGTACATAGGCGGTATACCCTTCCTTGCGGGCAAAGCCGCTGATCCGGCCCAGGTGCAGCGCAAAGGGCCGGATCCCCCGCACCGCCTCCTCCACGGCCAGCGCGGCTCCGGATAGATCCCCGCTCTCGCCGATGAAGTGCAGGGTGATATGAAAATTGTCCGCCGGGGTAAACCGGCCCCCCCGGCTGGTATCCTTCAACAACGTTTGCAAGCGGATCAGCTCCTGCCGAAAGGTTTTCGGCAGCTGGATGCCGATAAAAAGACGCATACCCGCCTATCCTCCCTGGACAGAGTCCCCGGCAGCGCCGGGGCTTTCCTCTAGTATAGCATCATCGGCTCCATAAAAAAAGCGCGGGCCGGGGGGGGCGGCGGGCGCGCAAAGCGCGCACAACCGGCCCGGGCTTCGCCCGGGCCGGTTCAGTCTGTCGAGAAACCCGGCTATGCATCAGGCATACGCCGGGTTTGGGTCATG
>UQOG01000089.1 GCA_900542615.1 uncultured Eubacteriales bacterium
GGAGTTGAAGGAAGCCGCTTTAGCGGCGACGCGCAACGACCTTTGCGAACTGCGAGGGGGGCGAGTAGCCCCCCACATGGCGGCGCGACAGAGCGCAAGCCTAGTTAAGCCCCTCAGCGATGCGGCGGCCGGTGGGGGTAGCGGCCAAGCCGCCCCGGGCGGTTTCCCGCAGATCCAGGGGGAGGGCCTTGCCCACGGAACGCATGGCGGACACAGCCTCGTCAAAGGGGATCACGCTGGACACGCCGGCCAGCACCAGGTCGGCGGCCAGGAGAGCGTTGACAGCCCCCATGGCGTTACGCTTGATGCAGGGGCATTCCACCAGCCCGGCCACGGGATCGCACACAAGGCCCATGACGTTTTTCAGGGCGATGGCTGCCGCGTCCAGGCAGGCGGGGGCTTGGGCGCCGGACAGGGCGGCGATGGCTGCGGCGGCCATGGCGGCGCCGGCGCCGGTTTCCGCCTGGCAGCCGCCTTCCGCCCCGGCGATGGTAGCCTGGGCGGCGATGATGGCGCCGATGGCTGCGGCGGTGAACAGGCCGTCGATGAGCTTGTCATCGCTCCAATTGCGCAGCCGGGCCGCAGAAAGGAGCACCCCGGGCAAAATGCCGCTGGCCCCGGCGGTGGGGGCGGCCACGATCCGGCCCATGGCGGCGTTCACCTCCACCACCGCCATGGCGGCGGCGGCCGCCCGGGTGGCGGTCTTGCCCAGGAAGGCCTTATCCTGATAGGCGTCCAGCTTTTGCGCATCCCCGCCGGACAGGCCGGAAACGGAGCGGGGCGCGTCCTCCAGGCCCTTTTCCACGGAGGCCCGCATCACCGTCAGGTTCTTTTGCATTTCCTCCCGCAGGTCGTTGCGGCCCAAGTCACCCAGCTCCAGCTCCCGCCGGATCATGGCTTCATGGATGGGGATGCCTTCTTCCCGGCAGCAGGCCAGCAGTTCGGCCCCGGTGTTGAATACATAGGTCATGGCACGGCCTCCTTACTGGTTGTCGATGGCCCGGATGGCCAGGATGTTGTCGCTGCAGGCGAAAACCGCCTCCTGGACGTGGGGGGCCACATGGGTATCGGTCTCGATGATCATATAGGCGTCCTGGCCCCGGGAATGGCGAAATACCTTCATGCCCGCCACATTGATGGCCGCATCCGCCAATACGGCGGTCACCCGGCAGATGACCCCGGGCTGGTCGTTGTGGCGGACGATGAGGGTGGGGTATTCCCCTGTAAATTCCACCTCCAGGCCGTTGATCTCGGTGATGAGGATGTTTCCGCCGCCGATGGAGGCCCCCAATACGTCGGTGATCCGGCCGTCGTGGCTTTCGATGCGGATGCGGGCCATGTTGGCGTAATCGTAATGGGTGGGGGGGTCCCCCACGAAGCGGATGGTATATTCCACCCCGGCCTCCTGGGCCAGCAGCCGGGAATAGCGCAGCCGTTCATCGTCCGGGTGCAGGCCCAGCACCCCGGCCAACAGGGCCTTATCGGTGCCGTGGCCCCTGCCGGTCTGGGCAAAGGAGCCGTATAGGGTCAATTCCGCCCGCTGCACGTCCTCCCCGGCGATGCGCCAGGCCACATAGGCCAGCCGGGCGGCCCCGGCGGTATGGGAGCTGGAAGGGCCGATCATCCTTGGCCCCACGATGTCGAAGGTTTTGAAGGTCTGCATGGTTCCTCCTTAAAAGGTCCAGGGGGGCTGGATCTGCAAGGGCAGATCGTTGAGATAGGCGTAAGGGCTATCCGGTTCCAGGTCAAAGCGCAGCGCCACGGCGCATAGCCGGGGCAGGGAAACCTTGTGGAGCCGGTTCCAATCCCGGTCTCCATATTTATCGTCCCCCAAGAGGGGATGGCCCAGATAGGCCATGTGGGCCCGGATCTGATGGGTGCGGCCGGTATGCAGATCCACCGCCAGCAGGGAGGCGTCCCCCTTGGCGGAAAGCACCCGGTAGCTGGTGACCATCTCCTTGGCCTCGGGGGCAGGGTGGGCCAGCACCTGGACCCTGGCCCGCTGGGGATCCTTCCGGGCATAGGCCGTCCGGGTGGCCTGGGGCGGCTGGGGCCGGCCCTTGACCACGCAATGGTAGGTCTTATGGATTTGGCGCTGGGCAAAGGCCGCAAGCAGGGCGTCCCGGCAGGGGGCGTTCCGGGCAAAGAGCACCAGGCCCGTGGTGTTCACATCCAGCCGGTGGAGGGGATAGACAGGCCCAAACAGGCCAGCAAGCCGGGCTTCCAGGGTATCCGCCCCCGGGGCCTCGTCCGCTGCGGCGGTGGCCAGGCCCGTGGGTTTGTCCACTGCCAGCAGGTTTTCATCCTGGTAGACCAGCCGGAACCCCGCCGCCGCCCCAGCCATAGCCGGGGCAAAGCCGGGGGTATCCCAGGCGCCCCCCTGGGGCAGGGCGGTAAAGGTCATGGCCTTGTGCAGGGTGGGATGTTCGATGGTGAGGGAATAGGCCCATAGGGCCAGCTGCTGCCCGGGCTTTGCCTGGGGGTTATAGCGCTGGTCCCCGTAGAGGGGGAGGCCCGCCCCTGCGAATTGCAGGCGGATCTGGTGGTGGCGGCCGGTGTACAGGGCCACGTCCGCCAGGGTAAGGCCCTGGGCATAGGCCAGGGGCTGATAGGATAGCCGGGCCGGCTTGGCCTCCGGGTCCTGGGCCTGGCACAGGCAGGCGCCCCCCTCCGGCAGCCGCCGGATATACCCCTGGAGCTGGCCGCCCGCCCCGTGGCCGCAGGCCAGGGCAAAATACCGCTTCCTGGCCCCGTGGCCCGCGAATTGGCTGCTGAGCCGGCTGGCCGCCTTGGAGGTGCGGGCAAATACCATCACCCCCCCGGCGGGCCGGTCCAGCCGGTGGACCAGGCCCAGGTATACGGCCCCGGGCTTGTGATAGGCTTCTTTGATATAGGCCTTTAGGGCGGTGAGCAGGTCCAGATCCCCGCTCTCATCCGCCTGCACCGGCATGTTGGGAGGCTTGACCACCACCAGCAGGTGGTTGTCCTGATACAGGATATCCATATCACCGATACCAGCGGCCGCTGGCCCCGCAGGGCAGCACCAGGGTCCCCCGGGAGATGGGCAAGCCCACCTCCCCGGCTTCGATCCGGCCGCCCCGGCCGGGCAGGGCGGCCTGGAGCACGTTGGAAAGCACCGTGGGCGCCAGGCCCGTGGTATAGGAATTGATCAGGAAAAACCGGGCCTCCGGAGACAGGAGCTTGCAGCATTCCGCCACCAGGGGGTAAAGGTTTTCCTCGATCTTCCACATTTCGCCCCCCGGGCCTCGGCCATAGCTGGGAGGGTCCATGAGAATCCCCTCATATTGCCGGCCCCGGCGCTGCTCCCGCAGCACGAATTTCATCACATCGTCCACGATAAAGCGCACGGGCTTCTCTCCCAGGCCGCACAGGGCCAAGTTTTCCTTGGCCCAGGCCACCATGCCTTTGGCCGCGTCCACGTGGACTACCTCCGCCCCCGCCGCCGCCAGGGCGCAGGTGGCGCCCCCGGTATAGGCGAATAGGTTCAGGGCCCGGAAGGGCTTGGGCGCCTTTTTCACCAGGCTCCGCATCCAGTCCCAATTGACCGCCTGCTCCGGGAACAGGCCCGTGTGCTTAAAGCCCGTGGGCCGCACCTGGAAGGTCAGGTCCCGGTATTGGATGGCCCAGCTTTCGGGCAGGGCCTTGGCGTATTCCCAATGGCCGCCTCCGGAGGCGGAGCGGATATAGCGGGCGTCCACGGACCGGGGCTCCTGCATGGGCCAAACCGCCTGGGGGTCCGGCCGCAGCAGCCGAACCTGGCCCCAGCGTTCCAGCTTATTGCCGTTGCCCGCGTCCAGGATCTCATAATCTTGCCAAGCGTCCGCCAAATACATATGCATTCCCCCTATCGGTGTGAAAAGTAAAACGAGCCGGTGAAAAAAGGCTGTGGCCGCCGGGAGGGGGACACAGCCGGGATACGCCTGCTCATGCGCCGGGCATGAGGGCCAAAAGGAAGTTGGAGCGGTAAAAGAAGGCGGAGAATACCGAGTGATCCACCAGGGCCTGCACCAGCTCGAATTGACCCAGAATGGTCAAGCCGATGGGCAGGAGCATAAACAGCAGGAACAGGGCAAACATGCCCCGAAGCACGCCCAGGCCCATGCCCAACAGGGAATCCCCGCTGCGCAGCTGGGGGAAGGTCCAGGCATAGTCCACCCCATTGATGACAAAGGCCAGAATCAGCCGCACCAAGGCAAAAATAACCAGGAACACCAAAATGTTGATAAACACGCACACAATGGTTTGGTTAAAATAATCCCCCAAGGTGGTGACCCCCTGGTCGGCAAAGGCTTCGGTGGCGATGTTTTCGCTGATTTCCTTGGCCATGGGGTAGGGGAGCCGGGCGGAATTGATGATATCGGAAAGCTCCTGGGCGCTGATGGAGGAAATATCCGCCCGGACGTATTCCGCATTGGTGATATATTCGCTGCCCTCGGTATAGTAGAGCATCATGTTATAGAGGGATTCGCTGGCGCGAATGCCATTGGCCCCCAGGGGCATGAACAGCAGGGCCAGCAAAACGGAAATAAGATAGGCGCCCAGGTTGAACAGGGTGGCCAAAAAGCCCCGATACAGCCCGGCCAGGGCAAATAGCGCCAGAATCGCCAGCACGGCAATATCGATGGGATTCATAAACACGCCTCCTTTTCCGACGATTTCCCGGGAAATGGGGCGGCCCCTATCGCAGGGGCGCCACATACAAGCCATTGCCGCTGGTGAGCAGCAGATGGGTCTCCGAAAGCTTCTGGACCCGTTCCACCGTGCGGGGCAGGGCGGATGCGCTGGTCTGCTTGCCGGTGGAGGAATAGGTATACAGGGTATCGCTGGTGCAGGCATAGAGCTTGCCCTCCGCCAGGAAGGCGCCCAGGGTGCCGGCGGGCAGCTGCACGGCGCTCACCGTAGCGCTGGCCGTATCCCCTTCGGGCAGGGCGTAAATCTTTACCGTGCCGGTGGTGCCGGTGGAGCCCCGCTCCCGGTACAGGAACAGGGGAGTGGAACCGGCGGTGGATACGTCGCACAGATCCCAGCCGTATACCAGCAGCCGGTAGGCCTCCGTATTCCCCGTGCGGGTGAAGCGGATCAGGTTGTTGGTGCAGCTGAAAAAGATGCTGTTTTGCGTAAACCATACCTGATCCACCAGCTGGCCCTGGATGGTCATAACCCCGGTGGTGTGGTTGGTGGCCAGGTTATAGGTGGTTAGGGTGGATAAGGGCAGGGAGCCCGCCGGGGACATCTCCAGGGTCCATAGGGTATCGTCCTGGGTCTGGGCAAAGCCAAAATTCACCAATTCGCTGTCCGGGAAGTCCATCTGATCGGTCTGAACCCCGGTTTTATCATACACCTGCAGGGACATGGCCTGGCCTTCGCCCCGCAGCAGCACCGCCACATGGCTTACCCCGCAGGCCACCTGCTCCACCTGCTGGGTAAAGGTCAAGGATTCCGCCGCACCCAGGATCTGCACCGCCGTTTCGTGATACAGCACCGACAGGGTGGGAGATGCCGCCAGCTGCACGGAGCCGGTGCTTACCTGGTAGGAAGCGTCTTTTTTCGCGTCCAGCAGGTCGTCATAGGTGAGCCGGTCCCCGTACATATAGAGGAACCCGCTGCCGGTAAATACATAGTTGGTATCCGCCGTAAAGGGCAGCTGTTCCAGCCCCTGGCTCTGCTCCTGGCTGCCCGTCAGGGCGAATATGCCATAGGCCGCCCCTCCCAGCACCAGGATGATACCCAGGATCAGGCCGATCCGCAGCAGGGCCGAGCCCTTTTTCCGGATGATAAAGCGTCGCTTACGCATATTTCCTCCATGGTGGCCGGGCCTTAGCCCCGCAGCAGCACCGGAATGGCCCCGGGCAATGCCCGAAATACCACCGGCGGCTGGCTTTTAAGCTCCCCATCCAGATCCAGCGGCCCTCCCGCCGGACAGGAAAGCTCCAGCTCCTGCACCTTGAAATAGTCCACCTCCGCCAGATCCAGATGGGCGCCCTTGACAAAGCGCGCAATGGCCGGCAAAAACTTGTAAAAGGGCATATCCTTTACCAGGCACACATC
Organism: uncultured Eubacteriales bacterium; assembly: GCA_900542615.1. Classification (GTDB taxonomy): domain Bacteria; phylum Bacillota; class Clostridia; order Christensenellales; family CAG-138; genus Pelethousia. The sequence continues at coordinate 6,070 of UQOG01000089.1, forward strand.
CAGCAGCCCGTCAAAGGGGTCTGCCTGGGGGGTGGCGTTCATGCCCCCGCCCAGATAGCGGCCGTTGGCCGCCACCAGAATGAAGCCCGTGGTCTCCGTGACCCCTTCCGAACGCTTTAGAGTCAGCTTCAGCCGCCGCAGATGGAAAAGCGCTTCCACAATGCCCAGCAAATAGGGCAACATGCCGTTGAGCCGTTTTTTATACTTCTCCACCCGCTGCAATACGTCCACGTCAAACCCGTAGCCCGCCGCGTTGATGAAAAAGCAATCGTTAGCCATGCCCGCGTCCATAGGCTGGACCCGGCCATGAAGCACCACATCCAGCGCCTCCAAGGGGTCCGTGGGCAGGCCCAGGGTGCGGGCCAGATCGTTGCCCGTCCCCAAGGGAAGGATTCCCATTACAGCCCCTGTGCCATACAGGGCGGAGGCTACTTCGCTGATGGTGCCGTCCCCGCCAACGGCGATGATACGCCGCTCTCCCGCGGCCACCGCCTGCCGGGTCAGCTCTACCGCGTGGCCGGGATGCTCGGACCGGGCATAGCCGTAATCCACGCCCTTGGCGTCCAATATTGCCCGCAGCTGGGGAAAGTACTTTGCACCGCGACCGGTGCCGGCCACGGGATTCAAAATAAAAAACAGTCGTTCCATCCTACCATACCTCTATAGGGCCAGCGCCCAACAGACCCTGAAACCCCAAGATAATCCTTTTCCTATCATAATCGAAAACCCGCCAATTGTACAGCCGCCTTTCCGTGAACAAGCTGTGATATTTTGCATTGCCGCCCATATTCCTGTATAATAGACCCATAGACCAATCCAGAAAAGGAGGCTGATCCCGTGGAATTTACCAAAATGCACGGCCTGGGCAATGACTTTATCCTCATGGAGGACCTGAACGCCGCCCTGGCGGAGGACCAATGCCCCGGCATGGCCCAGCGGCTTTGTCACCGCCGTACCGGCATTGGCGCGGACGGCCTGATGTTCATCCGCCGGGGGGAACAGGCCCCGGTGCGGATGCGCCTGTATAACAGCGACGGCAGCCTGGCGGATATGTGCGGCAACGGCATCCGCTGCTTTGCCCGCTATGTCTACGACCACAAGATCCAAACCGCCACCCGCTTCCCCATCGAAACCGACGCCGGGATCAAGGAAGCCAGCCTTACCCTGACCGACGGCCAGGTCTCCGCCGTGGAGATCTCCATGGGGACCCCTGCCTTTGCCCGGCCCCAGATCCCCATGCTGGGCGGAGAGGGGGATTGCCGCCTGACGCCTGTGGAGGCCCTGGGCCGCACCTTTACCTGTAGCGCGGTAAATACCGGCGTGCCCCACCTGGTGGTATTCCTGGAGGAGGCCCTGCCGGAATCCGACCTGCTGCGCTATGGCCCCGCCCTGGAGACCCATCCCCTGTTCCCCAAGCGGACCAACGTGAACTTCACCCGGGTGCTGGACGAAAATACCCTGGAGGTGCGCACCTGGGAACGGGGCTGCGGCCGTACCCTGGCCTGCGGCACCGGCTCCTGCGCCGCCGCCGTATGCGCCGCCGTTGCCGGCTTTACCCGCCGCAACGTCCAGGTGCGCCTGGCCCTGGGCAGCCTGGCCATACGCTGGGCGGAGGATGGGAACATCTATATGGCCGGCCCCGCCGCGTATAGCTTCACCGGTTCCATTGCGTAATTTTCCAACATCCCTTCCCTTGTTTTTCGGGCAAAAGACCTAGAAAGACGGCTTTTTCCAAAGTTCGACGGCACCCCCCCTTGCTTTTGGATAGGAGACAGTGTAAAATATACCAGCAATAAAATTACGGCATCGTCCAAAACAAGGAGTGAATCAACCATGCCTAAAACCTTAGAAACAACCGCCCCCGTGCTGGAAACGGCAAAGGCGCCTGTGAAAGAAACCAAAAAGGATCAGAAAGCCCCCGCCAAAAAACCCCGCGCCCCCAAGGCCCCCGTCCAAAAGACCCAGAAGGTCTTTATCCAGTTCGGCGGCATGGAGTGGGAGGTGGATTCCCTGCTGGAGCAGGTGAAGGCCGCTTATGTGGCCCAGGGCCACCGGGCTTCCGCCATACGGGACCTGAACGTATACGTCAAACCCGAGGACGGCAAAGCCTACTATACCGTCAACGACAAAACCAGCGACAGCATCGACCTCTAGGCCCTACGCGGGCGGCGATAGTCGCGCAACAGCGGGCGGGATTGCCCTGGGGCGGCGGCCCGCGGCAGGCGGATGAAGCCGCCGCTGCCCGTAGGGCATGGGCAGCGGCTTTGCCCGAGGGG
>UQOG01000090.1 GCA_900542615.1 uncultured Eubacteriales bacterium
TTTTTCGACAGCCTCAGCAGGGGCGGGGGCCAAGGGCCCCCGCCCCTGCTTTGTGCGCGCTGGGCGCGCCCGCCGCCCCCCCTCCGCTGGAGTTTTGCCATACCAACCTAGCGGGCCGCTCCCGATGAGCGGCCCGCCGGCATATTCCGCTGGAAATCAGCAGCCGTTTTCCAGCTGGTTTTCCCCCGCTTTTTTCAAAAGCGGGCCAGGGTTTGGGGGCGGAGCCCCCAACGGGGTCCGGGGGCAGCGCCCCTGGCGGGGTCCGGGGCAGCGCCCCGGCGGCGGCGCAGGGCTGCATTGTGGACAAATCGTCTTGGATGGCCCCTTTTTCTTAGGCGGAATTTGGTATATGATAGTACTATGAAAACACAAACGACTTACCCCATTGTGGATCTGCATTGCGATACCATCACCTGCCGCATAGCCCATAGCCAGGGCCAGGACCGGCTAAAGGCCAGCGGGGGGCATTTGGACATTCCCCGGCTTCAGGCAGGGGGTGCGCTTTTGCAGTGTTTTGCCATTTTCGCGCCGGCCCAGCCGGTGGGGGAATTGGCGCGCGTAGGCAGGGACCCGGAGGCGGTGTATCAGGAAAGCCATGGATGGTTTACCCGGGAACTGGAGGAGAACCGGGAATGCATGGGCCAGGTGCGCTGCATGGAGGACGTGGCCCGCAACCAGGCCCAAGGGAAGATCGGCGCCATGCTCACATTGGAGGACGGGGCGGTGATCCGGGAGGTTTCCCAGGTGGACCAGCTCTATGCCCAAGGGGTGCGGATGGTGGCCCTGACCTGGAATTTTTCAAACAGCCTGGGCCATCCCAACAGTACGGATCCGGCCAAGATGGAGCTGGGCCTTACGGCGCTGGGCCGGGACGTGGTGGCGCGGATGGAGGAATTGGGCATGGTGGTGGACGTGTCCCACCTGTCCGACGGGGGGTTCTGGGACGTGGCGGCCCAGTGCAGGCAGCCTTTTGTGGCCTCCCACAGCAATGCCCGGGCGATGACGGACCATCCCCGGAACCTGACGGACCCCATGCTCAAGGCCCTGGCGGACCGGGGCGGGGTAGTCGGCCTGAATTTTTACAACCTGTTCCTAGGGGAGGCGGGGGATACCACCTGCGAGGCCATTTTGCGCCACGCCCTGCACATCCGCAAGGTGGCGGGGATCGAGGCGTTGGCCCTGGGTTCGGATTTTGACGGGATCGGCTGCGGATTGGAATTTGAAGATTACGCCGGCTATCCCCGGTTGTTGCAGGCCCTGGAAGCCCATTTCACCCCCCGGGAGCTGGATCGGATCACCCATGAGAACGCGCTGCGGGTATTCGCGGCATGTATGAAAGGATGACTATGGAGCGAAAGGAACGAATTGACCGGCTGATCCAGGCCCCGGGCGCCACGGGGCTGGAAGGGAGCGTGGCCGGAGAGGTGCTGGACCATCTGACCGCCATGGGCGCGGAGGCCTGGCAGGACCCGGCGGGGAACGTCTTTGGCCGGGTGGGGACCCGGGGGCCTGTGGTGCTGCTGATGGCCCATATGGACGAGGTGGCCATGATGGTCCACCGGATCGAGGAAAACGGCATGGTCCGGCTATGGAAGATCGCCGGGGTGGATCCCCGGATCCTGCCCGGGTCCCGGCTGGTGATCCATACGGCCCAGGGCCCCCTGCCCAGCGTGGCCGGGGCCTTGCCTCCTCATTTGCAGCAGGGGACAGAGCAGCCCGCTTATACCTGGGAGGACCTTCTGTGCGATACGGGGCTTTCCCCGGCGGCCGTCAAGGCCCGGATCCAGGTGGGGGACCCGGTGACCCTGGCCCCGGAGCCCCTTTGGGAGCTGCTGGACGGCCGGCTCACCGGCAAGACCCTGGACGACCGGGGGCCCCTTGGGGCGCTGTTGGATCTATTTAGCCGGCTGGTGGGCAAGCCCCTTTCCTGCCAGGCGGTGCTGTGCGCCTCAGTGCAGGAGGAAAAGCACGGAACAGGCGCCCTGACCGCCACCCGGGGGCTGAAGCCGGATCTGGCGGTGGCGGTGGACGTGGGCCACGCGCCGCCCCCTACGAAGGAATTTTCCACCTTCCCCCTGGACAGCCTGGTCATCGACCGGAGCGCCAGCCTGCATCCGGGGCTGGTAGGGCAGCTGGAGGCAACGGCCAAGGCCCATGACATCCCCTTTGAAACGGAGGCGGAGATGGCCGCCAAGGGGAACGATGCCTGGGATATCGCCACCCAGGCGGGGGGCGTGGCCACGGCCCTGCTCAGCGTGCCCCTGCGGTATATGCATACCGGGGCGGAGGTGATCAGCCAGCAGGCGCTGGAGCGGATGGAACGCCTGCTGGAACAATGGATATTGGGCCTGGACGAAGCCCAGGCAAAGGAGGCCCTATGCTGGAACGATTGATGGCCTTATGCGCCCTGCCGGGGATCTCCGGCCATGAGGGGCCGGTGCGGGCCTATCTGAAAGAAGCGCTCTCGCCCCTGGAGCTGGAGGTGTTTACAGACCCCATCGGCAACCTGTACGCCCACCGGCCCGGCCCTGGCCCCCGGGTCATGGTGGCGGCCCACATGGACGAGGTGGGCATGGTGGTGCGGGGCCACCGGGAGGACGGCACCCTGGCCTATGCCGCCGCAGGCATCGACGACCGGGTCATGCCGGGCAAGCGGGTATGGGTGGGCCTCGGCCCCCATGCCCTGCCCGGGGTCATCGGCTGCAAGGCCATCCACCTGCAAACCGACGAGGAATTCAAAAAGCGCATCCCCCATGAGGCGCTGTATCTGGACATCGGCGCCGGCAGCCGGGAGGAAGCCATGGCCAAGGCCCCGGCGGGCACGCCGGTATGGTTCCAGAGCGCGCCCATGCTGCTGGGGGACCTGGTGTGTTCCAAGGCCCTGGACGACCGGCTGGGCTGCGCCATCCTGCTCCAGCTGCTCCAGGAAGCCTTCCCCTGCGATTTTTACGGGGTGTTCACCGTCCAGGAGGAGCTGGGCCTCCGGGGCGCCATGGCGGCCACGGCCCGGGTAGCCCCCCAGCTGGCCCTGGTGCTGGAGGGCACCACCGCCAACGACCTGCCGGGCCTGCGGCCCGACCAGATGGTGACCCAGGTGGGCAAGGGGGCGGCCATCACCTTGATGGACAGCCGTACCCTGGCCCTGCCCCAAATGGTAAACGCCCTGTTCCAAACCGCCAAGGCCCACAGCATCCCCCATCAGCCCCGTCGGGGCGCCCGGGGCGGTACCGACGGCGGCGCCATTCACCAGGGCCTGGGGGGCTGTCCGGTGGGGGGCATTTCCGTGCCCTGCCGGTATATCCATTCCCCCAACAGCCTGTGCAGCCTGGGGGATATGGACGCCGCCTACCAATTGGCGCGGCATTTTCTATTGGATGAAATGTGGAAGGAGGTCCTGCACCATGCTGGAACATGATCTATACGCTTTGACGGCGGCCTATGGCCCCTCCGGCCGGGAGGATGGGGTGGCGGAAGCCATCCGCAGCCTGGCCGCCCCCCATTGTCAACGGATCGACCGGGATCCCCTGGGGAACCTGATCGCCTATAAGCCGGGCGCCAGCGGCAAAACCCTCATGCTGTGCGCCCATATGGACCAGATCGGCCTGATGGTCACGGATGTGGACCCGTCCGGCTACCTCCGGGTGGCGGCGGTGGGCGGGCTGCAGCCGGCCTATGCCATTGCCCGGCAGGTGGCCTTCCAAAGCGGCGTTCTGGGCACGGTGTTCTTCGGCGGCAAGGATAAAAAGCCCCAGGAGGCCAAGATGGAAGACCTGTTCATCGACATCGGGGCCAAGGATCAGGCCGCGGCGGAAGCCATGGTCTCCATCGGGGATGTGGCGGTGTTCCACGCTCCCATGCGGGTCCAGGGTTCCCTGGCCACCGGCGGCGCCCTGGACGACCGGCTGGGCTGCGCCGTGGTGCTGGAAGCCCTTAGGCAGCCCTGCCCCCACGACCTGTACGGGGTATTCACCGTCCAGGAGGAGGTGGGGACCCGGGGAGCCGGGCCCGCAGCCTATGGCATCCAGCCGGATCTAGCCATCGCCCTGGATGTGACCCCCGCCGGGGATTGGCCGGAAGCGCCTCCCAGCCCCATCGCCCTGGGCAAGGGCCCGGCCCTTAAGCTCATGGACGGGTCCGTGGTGGTGTCCCAGCCGGTACGGGAGCGGATGGCCCAGGCCGCCCAGGCCGCCGGCATCCCCTTCCAACGGGAGGTGCTCAAGGCGGGGGGGACGGATACCGGCGTCATTTCCCGCACCCTTACAGGCATTGCCGCCGGATGTATCTCCTTCCCCTGCCGGTATGTGCATACCCCCGTGGAAACCGTTGACCTTTCTGACGCCCAAGGGGCGTGCATTTGGATAAAAGCCATAATGGAGGGAAATCTATGAATACCGTTGAAACGCTACGCGCATTGCAGGCTGCCATGGCAGCCCAGGGCCTGGACGCCTATCTGGTGCCTACGGCAGACCCCCACGGCAGCGAATATGTAAGCCCCCACCACAAGGCCCGGGCCTTTATGACTGGCTTTACCGGCAGCGCCGGCAACCTGCTGGTCACAAAGCAGGACGCCCGGCTGTTTGTGGATTCCCGCTACTATCTTCAGGCGGAACAGCAGATCGCCGGCAGCGGCATCCTGCTGATGAAGGAGGGCTTGCCCGGGGTGCCCAGCCTGTCCCAATTCATCCTGGAGACCCTTCCCGGCCAAACCCTGGGCCTGGACGGCCGGTGCGTATCCCTGGACCAGGCCAAGGCATGGGCCAAGGCCGTAACGGTTGTGGATGTGGATCTGATAAGCCCCCTCTGGCAGGACCGGCCCCCCCTCTTCACCGGGGAAGCCTTCCGCCTTGCCGACCACCTGGCCGGCCGGACCGCCCAGGATAAGCTCCGGGAGCTGCGGAGCCAGCTCAAGGCCCGGGGCGCGAAGGCCATGCTCCTTTCCGACCTGATGGATTGCGCCTGGCTGCTGAACATCCGGGGCCAGGATATCCCCCATACCCCGGTGGTGCGCATGTTCGTATTGGCGGAGGCGGAAAGCCTGTTCCTGTTTATGGAGGATAAAGCCGCTGCGCCCATCCAGGCTTACCTAAAGGAGCTGGGGGCGGAAATACGGCCCTATGACGCCGTCTATGCCTTCCTGTCCCGGTACGGGGCGGGGGATACGCTGCTGGTCACCCCTTCCCTGAGCTTTGCCTTGGGCCAACCCCTCCTGGAGCGGGGCGTCCAATTGACGGAGTCCGCCTGGAGCGCCCGCAGCCGCAATTTCAAGACCCCTGGGGAATTGAAGGCCATCCGGGAAGCCCACATAAAGGACGGGGTGGTCATGACCCGGTTCCTGCGCTGGGTCAAAGAACAGGGGGGTACCGGCCTGGACGAGGCCGGCGCCGCGGCCCGGCTGGATCAGATGCGGCTGGAGGCGGGATGTTCGGATATTTCCTTTACCACCATCAGCGCCTATGGCCCCAACGCGGCCTTGCCCCATTATTCCGCCCCTGCCCAGGGCAGCGCCAAGCTGGAAAAGAAGGGCCTTTACCTGGTGGATAGCGGCGGGCAATGGCCCGGCGCCACCACGGATATCACCCGCACCGTGGCCATGGGCCCCCTGACCCGGGCGGAAAAAGCCCACTGCACCCTGGTGGTGCGGGCTATGCTGGCCCTGATGGACGCCGCCTTCCCCCGGGGCATGGACGGCAGCCATGTGGATGTGTTCGCCCGGCGGCCCCTTTGGGCGGCGGGGCTCAACTATGGCCACGGTACCGGCCACGGGGTGGGGGCTATGCTCTCCGTCCACGAAGGCCCCGCCCGGATCAACTATGGCCAGCAGAACACCCTGCCCTTCCAGCCGGGCATCGTCATTTCCGACGAGCCGGGGCTATATTTCGAGGGAGAGCACGGGGTGCGAATGGAAAACCTGGTGGAATGCGTGGAGCTGCCCACCGGTATGCTGGGCTTTGTCCCCTTGACCATGGCCCCCATCGACCGGGATGTGCTGGACCCCGCCCTTATGGAGCCCATTGACATCCGCCGGCTGGACGCCTACCACGCCCTGGTGTATGACGCCCTGTCCCCCTATCTCCACGGGGAGGATCTGGACTATCTGGAAAACGCCACCCAGGCCCTATAGGCAGAAAGGTTTGCTATGCATCAATTCGGCTTTATCCGCCTTTGCGCGGCTACGCCCCCCTGCCGGGTAGCCAACCCCCGGGCCAATGCCGCCGCCATCCTGGCCCAATACCGGGAAGCCGCCCAAAACGGCGCCGCCCTGGCGGTATTCCCCGAGCTGTGCCTCACCGGCTACACCTGCGGGGACCTGTTTCACCAGCAGCGCCTGCTGGACGGCGCCCTGGAGGGCCTGCAAACCATCCTGGCGGGCACCGGGGATCTCGCTACCCTGGCCCTGGTGGGCTTGCCCCTGCGCCGGGGGGATCACCTTTACAATTGCGCCGCCCTGTTGCAAGGCGGCCGCATCCTGGGGGTCATCCCCAAGCAGCACCTGCCCAATTATGGGGAGTTCTATGAACAGCGCCATTTCCGTCCCGGAACCCCCCTGGAAAACGGGGAACTCACCTTGCTGGGCCAAACCGTGCCCTTTGGCACGGACCTGCTTTTCTGCTGCCAGGATCTGCCGGAGTTTCGCCTGGGGGTGGAGCTCTGCGAGGACCTTTGGGCCCCCGTACCCCCCAGCGCCGCCCTGGCCCAGGCCGGGGCCACGGTGATCGCCAACCTTTCCGCCAGCAACGAGACCGTGGGCAAGGCGGATTACCGCCGCACCCTCATCCGCTCCCACAGCGCCCGGCTCCTGTGCGCCTATGCCTACGCGGACGCAGGCAACGGGGAATCCTCCACGGACCTGGTGTTCGCCGGCCATAACCTCATCGGGGAAAACGGCGTCCTCCTGGGGGAAAGCAGCCTATTTTCCCAGGGCCTTACCTACGGGGACTGCGACCTGGGCCTGTTGGCCCACGAGCGGATGCGGATGCATACCTTTGCGCCCCCTGCCCAAGCCTTCCGCGCCATCCCCTTTACCCTGGCTATGGAAGGCCCCCCGCACCTTGCCTACCGGCAGGTATCCCCCCAGCCCTTCCTCCCCCATGGCCAACAGGCCCAGGCCCTTCGCTGCGAGCAGATCCTGGCCATGCAGGCCCAGGGCCTGGCCAAGCGGGTGGCCCATACCCGGGCCAAACGGCTGGTGATCGGCATTTCCGGCGGCCTGGATTCCTGCCTGGCCCTGCTGGTGAGCGTCCGGGCCCTATCCCTGCTCCAACGCCCCGCCCAGGACGCCCTGGCCATTACCATGCCCTGCTTCGGCACCACCAGCCGCACCCGCAGCAATGCCCAGATCCTTTGCGAAACCCTGGGTACGGATTTCCGCTGCATCGACATCGGCCCCGCCGTGCGCCAGCATTTCCAGGACATCGGCCAGGCCTACGAAAACCAGGACGTGACCTTTGAAAACAGCCAGGCCCGGGAACGCACCCAGGTGCTCATGGATGTGGCCAATATGGAGGGCGGCCTGGTGATCGGCACCGGCGACCTCTCCGAGCTGGCCCTGGGCTGGGCCACCTATAACGGGGACCATATGAGCATGTACGGGGTCAACGCCGGGGTGCCCAAAACCCTGGTGCGGCATTTGGTGGCCCATTGCGCCGCCACCGCCGCCTCCCAGGCCCTCTCCCGGGTGTTGCTGGATATCCTGGATACCCCCGTCAGCCCGGAGCTGCTCCCCGCCCAAAACGGCCAAATTGCCCAGGTCACTGAGGACTTGGTGGGGCCCTACCAGCTCCATGACTTCTTCCTCTACCATATGCTGCGCTACGGTACGCCACCGGACAAGCTCCGGTTCCTGGCCAATGCCGCCTTCCAGGGCGTCTACGACCCGGCTACCATCGACGCTTGGCTCCATACCTTCCTGCGCCGCTTCTTCGCCCAGCAGTTCAAACGCAGCTGCCTCCCCGACGGCCCCAAGGTCGGCTCCGTGGCCCTCTCCCCCCGGGGCGACTGGCGGATGCCCTCCGACGCGGAGTCCGATATCTGGCTGGAGTAACCCTTAGGGCTTTTTTGCGGGGCTCTGCCCCCCTCGCAGTTCGCAAAGGTCGTTGCGCGTCGCCGCTAAAGCGGCTTCCTT
>UQOG01000091.1 GCA_900542615.1 uncultured Eubacteriales bacterium
AAGGCCCCACGGCCCGACGCAGCGCGACCTTTGCGAACTGCATTGCGGCCCCCGAACCCCCAAGGGTTTTTCGACAGGCTGAAGCGGGAGCCGGAGGCAAAAGCCTCCGGCTCCCGCTTTTCAGCGCGCTTTGCGCGCCCGCCGCCCCCCCTGGGCCGCTGCGGTCACCAAAGACCCAGGGGGGAAAGGGGCAGGGCCTAATCCGCCCGGGTGAAGGCGTACACCGTCTCCCGGACGTAGGGGATGCCGGGCAGCAGCAGGGCGCTGGGGAAGTTGGGATGGTTGGGTGCATCGGGATAGTTCTGGGTCTCCAGGCAGAAAGCGTCGTATTGGCCATAGGCCGCGCCGCCTTTGCCGGTCTCCTTTAGGAAGTTGCCGGTGTAGAGCTGTACGCCGGGCTGGTCGGTCAGCACCTCCATGCCGATGCCCGTCCGGGGGCAATAGACCCGGGCAACCAGCCGCCGGCCCTGGCCGGGCAACACGTAGTTGTGGTCAAAGCCCTTGGTGGCGGCCAGGGAAGCATGGCCGATATCCTGGCCGATGGGCTTTGGGGCGGTGAAATCCAGGGGCGTATCCTTGACCGGCAGAATGCGGCCGGTGGTGTGCATGGTATCGTCGGTCTCCGTGTAGGCATCCCCCAGGATGGTCAGGGTATGATCCAGGATCTGGCCGTTGCCTTGGCCCGCCAGGTTAAAATAGCAGTGGTTGCTCAGGTTCACCACGGTGGGCATGTCCGTTTCCGCCTGATAGGTGATCCGCAGGCTGTTGTCCGGCAGCAGGGTGTAGGTGACCTCCGCCTGCAAATTGCCGGGGAAGCCCGCCTCCCCGTCCGGGGAGGTGCGGCGCAGGGCCAGGGTATCCCCCCGGACCTGGGCTGCCCAAAGATACCGGTCAAAGCCCTGGGGCCCGCCATGGAGACACTTGTCCCCCTCGTTGGGGGTGACGGATATGGTTTTGCCCATCAGGGGGAAGCTGGCGCCGCAGATCCGGTTGGCATAGCGGCCCAGGGAGGCGCCCAAATGGGCGTTCCCTTGCAAATAGCCCGCCAGATCGTCGTAGCCCAGGGAAACGTCCACCAGCGCGCCGTTACGGTCCGGCACGCACAGGGCCTGGATGACGCCGCCATAATCCAGGATATCCGCATAGGCACCCTGCTGATTTTCCAGCCGATAGCGGGTGACGGCCCGGCCATCGGGCAATGTACCAAAAGGATGGAGGGTGATCATGGTGGAAGGCTCCTTTCTTATTCTACGGTAACGGATTTGGCCAGGTTCCGGGGCTTATCGATGTCGCAGCCCTTGAGCAGGGCCACATAGTAGGCGAACAGCTGAAGGGGGATCACCGCCAGGGAAGGCGCCAGCAGGGGGTCTGCCTTGGGCAGCCAGACCACATGGTCCGCCGCCTCCTCCACCTGGGGTTGGCCTTCCTCCGCCAGGGCCAGAACGATGGCGCCCCTGGCCTTGACCTCCCGGATGTTGCTGACCATCTTTTCCCGCAGGGGCCCATAGGTACAAAGGGCCACCACCAGGGTGCCCGGCTCCACCAGGGAGATGGTGCCGTGCTTGAGCTCGCCGGCGGCATAGGCTTCGGAATGGATGTAGGAAATTTCCTTAAGCTTTAGGGAGCCTTCCAGGGCGATGGCCCAGTCCACGTTCCGGCCGATGAAGAAGATGTCCTTGCAGCCGAAATACAGGGAGGCCAGATATTTGAGCTGCTCCTGTCCCTGGAGCATATGGGCGGCCAGCTCGGGCAGGGCGTCTAGGGCGGCGATGGCATCCGATAAGGCCTGGGGGGAAAGGGCGTCCTTGCATTGGGCCATATAGAGGGCCACCAGATAGCATACCGCCAGCTGGGCGCTATAGGCCTTGGTGGTGGCCACGGCGATCTCCGGGCCCGCCCAGGTATAAATCACGTCCTGGCTTTCGTTGGCGATGGAGCTGCCTACCACGTTGACGATGGACAATACCTTGCTGCCCCGGCGCTTGGCTTCCCGCAGGGCAAAGAGGGTGTCCAAGGTCTCGCCGCTCTGGCTGATGACGATGGTGATGGTATGGGGGGTGATGATGGGATCGATGTAGCGGAATTCAGAGGCCAGCTCCACGCACACCGGCACCCGGGTCAGCTTTTCGATGTAGGTGCGGGCCACGTGGCCCACATGGCTGGCGGAGCCGCAGGCTACGATATAGACCCGGTCGCAATCCCGGAAATCCTCCGGGGTGATATGCTTGAGCGCCAGCTGGATCTGGCCGTCCCGGATCCGGGGGCGCAGGGTATCCCGCAGCACCCGGTCCTGCTCCATGATCTCCTTGAGCATAAAGTGGGCATAGCCGCCCTTTTCCGCTGCGCCGGGGTCCCAATCCACATGCTGGACCGGCTTTTCCACCGGGTCCCCATAGCGGTCGAATACCTGGACCCGGTCCCGGCGGATCACCGCCAGCTCATATTCGTCCAGCCGCAGGATGTCCCGGGTATGCTTCAGCAGGGCCGGGATATCCGAGGCAATGAAGTTTTCCCCCTGGCCCAGCCCCACGATCAACGGGCTATCCTTGCGCACGGCGATGATCTGATCCGGATGGTCCTTGAAGATGATGCCCAGGGCAAAGGAGCCGGTCAAAAGGTTTACGGCCTCCCGCACCGCCTGCACCGGGTCCCCGTGATAGCAATGGTCGATCAACTGGGCGGCGATCTCCGTATCGGTCTGGGAGGCGAAGGAATAGCCCTTTTCCGTAAGGAATTCCCGCAGCTCCATATAGTTTTCCACGATGCCGTTGTGCACCAACGCCACCCGGCCGCCTTGGCTCAGGTGGGGGTGGGAATTCACGTCGCTGGGCTCCCCATGGGTGGCCCAACGGGTATGCCCCACGCCGATATGGCCGGGCAGCTGGGCGCCTTCCTGGGTCATGTCCCGGAGCACTTGGAGCCGGCCCCGGGCCTTTGCCACCTGGATGCTTCCATTTGCGGCCACGCAGATGCCGCTGGAATCATAGCCCCGGTATTCCAGCTTATGCAGGGCCTCCAATAACAACGGCGCCGCTTCCTTCGGGCCCACATAGCCCACGATTCCGCACATATGGTTGAGTCCTCCTAAAAATTGTAATGCAAACGCTGCGCAATAGGGAAAGGGATCTCGCGCGAAAGGGAAGGTTTCCCCTCTATTTTACTATATTCCCCACAAGAAATAAAATGAAAGTTTCCGCTTGCTCGCTACAAAGGCAGGGTAAATCGGAATAATGCCCCGCCCTCCGGCAGGTTTTCGCCGGAAATTTCCCCGCCATGGGCCTTGACGATGCTGGCGCATATGGATAGCCCCAGCCCCATGCCCCGCCGGGCGTCGCCGTTTCCCTCCGCCGGGCCCCCCTCAAAGAGCCGGCTTAATCGTTCTGGCGGGATGCCTTTGCCGTGATCCCGTACTGTGAATACCGCATCCTTGCCCACTTGGGATAGCTCCACCTGGATGGGCGCTTGGCTTTGGCTATGATAGATGGCGTTTTCCATCAGGTTGATGAGGGTTTGCTCAATGAGCGTGGCGTCCATGGGCACCATCAGCAGCTCCGCCGGAGCTTTTACAGACAGGGCCTGGCCGGGAAAACGCCGGCGAATCTGGCCCACAGCCTCCGCCAATACCTCTTCCGCCATTTCCGGCGCCTTGCGTATGGCGGTAGGCCCCTGGGTGATCCGGGTGACGGACAGCAGGTTTTCCACCATGCGGATCAGCCACTGGGTATTCTCCCGGATATCCCCGGAAAGCTGGGCTCGATCCTCGGGGCTCAAGGCTTCCCCGCTTTCCGCCAGCACCCCCGCCGCCCCGGAAATGCTGGTAAGGGGGGTGCGCAGATCATGGGAAATGGCCCGCAATAGGTTGGAACGCAGCCGCTCCGTCTCCGCCTCCAAGGCCGCCCGGTTCCGCTCTCGGGCCAGCAGCAGGTTTTCTTCCACCAGGGCCCATTGGGCTGCGAACAGCCGCAGCAGCTGCGCCGTTTGGGGCCGCTGGGCCAGGGCCCCGCCGTCCTCCACCCCAAAGGCGCCGCTTGCCCGGCCCCCTACCTGCACCGGCAGCAAAAAAGCCGTGGCCGGCGGTTCCTGGCCTTGGGGGAAGTATTGGACTGGAAAGCCGCAGGCCCGTTCCATCCAATCCGATACCACGCCGGTGACCATCTCCTCCTCCCGCAGGGCTAATAGCCGGTTGGTCATGGCGTGGAGGGCCTGGGTATCCCGCTGGCTCCGCTGGGCCCGTTCCGCCTGGTACCGGTAAGCCGCCATGATGGAGCAGGTCAGAAACGACGTGCAGAACAAAAGCGCAAAGGTGAAGGGATAGCCCGTTTGGGTGAAATTGAAGGCCAAATACGGCCACATGAAAAAGTAATTTACCCCCAGCACCCCCAGCACGGAGGCGATGGCGCTATAAAAATACCCCGGCGTTACGCAGGCCACCAGCATCACCGCCAGGGTATAGATCACGGAGATATTGCCGTTCTTTGCGAAAAATAGATTCATCACCAGGGAAAAAAGCGTGGCCGCGCCCATGATCCCCAGCATTTGCAGCAGCGGCTTCCAGGTGGGCCGGAAATGCCGCATCTCCGCCTTCAGATCCCTGAAATATTGATGTAGTATGCCCGCTAATACCCCCATACCGCACCTCCTCGCTTGATGTGTCTCATCCCTATTTTGCCACACCTACCCCCCTTTTGCCAAGGGTGCTACGCGCACGGCGGCCCTACGCGGGCGGCGATAGTCGCGCAACAGCGGCTGTTGGCGGCTTGCGGCAGTCGCCCGCGGCGGGGCGGATGAAGCCGCCGCTGCCCGTAGGGCATGGGCAGCGGCTTTGCCCGAGGGGCGGAGCCGTTGCCGTGCCCCTTCCTGATAGCGTTTCACGGGCCAGGCCCCTCGTCGCCGCGGACTCCATCCGCTTGGCCCCGGTAAAATTCCTTTACCGGGGCTTCGCTCATTCCGTCGCGGCTCCAGTGGGGCATGGGACAGGGGCGGGTACGCCCTGTCTTTACGGCCCTGCTGCCCCCAGGCATTGTTGTCGTCGGTCGGCGTAGGCACCGGCTACGCGCTCCCTCCTCCGCCGCGCCTGGGGGCAGCATGGCCGCAAATCCAGAACACACAGCCCCTGCCCCATGCCCCCCGGAAAAAGGCACGCTCCCTTTCGCCTGCTCGGTTGGCCCTACGCGGGCGGCGAGATTCGCGCAACAGCGGCTGTTGGCGGCCTACGGCGGTAGCCCGCGGCGGAAGAGGGCTGCTGTCGCCTTGGGGTAGCTGTTTCGCGACGGCTCGCGGTCGCTACCACCTTTTTTCGGGTGGTGGACGGGGCGTGGCTAGGTTAGATGAAAGGCCTGGCTTTAGCATTGCCTTTTTGGCGTTGGCGGAAAACCCGGCGGAGGGGGGGGCGGCGGCGTTTGGCGGCCGGGGGCGGCCCGCAGGACTGCCCCCGGCCTGCCAAACAAAAGAGCGCGCCCGGGGCCCTTGGCCCCGGGTACGCTCTTTCAGGGCGCTTCGCGCCCAGCCGCCGCCCCCCCGGGCGCTGGGATTTTGCACCGCCGCCCCGGCGGGGAAGGCAGGGAGGGAAGCCAGGGCGTTCCGCAGGCCCTGGAATGGCGGAGGTAGGGCCAGGGCTTAGCGGATTGTTACGGTTTTGTAAAGCGGTTTTCTTATGGCCCGAAAGGCTGTACCTTGATTTTCTCGGGAACAAGGGACGAATCTATAAGCTGCGTTTATGGTGTGCAGGGATTCCTTAGCGGGATTTTAACAATACAAGCCCCTAGTTTAACATCTTCTTGGCGGTTGCGGTGTATATAATGTAATCATTATAATGAGGGAGGATCGGGAATTCCAGAAAGGGGACAAGCCATGAACAACACGCCATTTATCCTCCTGATTGAAGACGATAAAGCCATCGTCAATTTTATGAACACCGTGCTTTGCGCCAACCAATACCGGGTGCTTCACGCCCAGACCGGGCGGGAGGCCCTGGCGCTGATCTCCTCCCATTGTCCGGATGTGATCCTGTTGGACCTGGGGCTGCCGGATATGGACGGGCTGGAGATCATCCGCAGCGTGCGCCAATGGACCAAGACTCCCATCATTGTGGTATCCGCCCGGAGCCGGGAGCAGGAAAAGGTGGACGCCCTGGACGCCGGGGCGGACGACTATGTGACCAAGCCCTTTGGCACGGCGGAGCTGTTGGCCCGGATCCGCACCGCCCTGCGCCGGGCGGAGGGCGCGGGAGGCCGGGGCGCGGCCAGCGGCAAGCTGGAAAACGGCGGCCTATGCATCAATTACGATACCCGGCGGGTGCTGGTGGACGGCAACGAGGTGCACCTGACCCACATCGAATACAAGATCGTGACCCTGATCGCCCAATATTTGGGGAAGGTGCTCACCTACGATTATATCATCCGCAACGTATGGGGCAGCCGTCCCACGGTGGATAACCAGATCCTGCGGGTAAACATGGCCAACATCCGGCGCAAGCTGGAGAAAAATCCCGCCGAGCCCCGCTACATCATCACCGAGACCGGCATCGGCTACCGGATGGTGGATTATACGGAAGACTGACCTTTGCCCTCCTTCTTGCGGGCAATTGAAATAACGAGGATTGGAGAATCGAGCACATGTCCAACATTTCACCCTGGTTTGTGATGACCATCGGTATGGCAACCGTATTCATCGGGCTCATCGCCCTGATCCTGCTTACGGGATTGATGAGCAAGCTGTGCTGCCTTGGCAAGGGAAAGGGGGCGTGATCCATGACGGGAGAAGCCATTCAAAACTTTATCGCTAGCACCGGCTTCTACAAGCTGCTGGAGCAATGGCCCTGCATCATTATGATGCTCATTGCCTGCCTGCTGCTCTATCTGGCCATTGTCAAGGGGTTTGAACCCCTGCTGCTGATCCCCATCGGCTTCGGGATGCTGCTGACCAACCTGCCCGGCGCCGAAATGTTCCATACGGACTACTTCCTCAAGGTGGTGGATGGCCAGACCGTTATCGATTGGGCGGCCCTGGGCCATGGCGCCGGATTGATCGATTACCTGTACCTGGGCGTGAAGCTGGGCATCTATCCCTCCTTGATCTTCATGGGCGTGGGCGCGATGACGGACTTCGGGCCCCTGATCGCCAACCCCAAGAGCCTCCTCATGGGCGCCGCCGCCCAGCTGGGCATTTTTATCACCTTTATCGGCGCCATCTATCTGGGCCAGTGGTTCCCGGATTATATCGAATTCGGCGTGAACGAGGCCTCCTCCATCGGCATCATCGGCGGCGCCGACGGCCCGACGGCCATCTATGTGACCCTGCGCCTGGCCCCCCATCTCTTGGGACCCATCGCCGTGGCCGCCTATAGCTATATGGCCCTGGTGCCGGTGATCCAGCCCCCCATCATGCGGGCCCTCACCACCAAGGAGGAACGCTGCATCGTCATGAAGCAGCTGCGCCCCGTCTCCCAGGCGGAAAAAATCGTATTCCCCATCGTGGTGACCATTTTCGTCTCCCTGCTCCTGCCCTCTGCGGCCCCCTTGATCGGCCTGCTGATGCTGGGCAACCTGTTTCGGGAGTGCGGCGTGGTGGACCGCCTCAGCAAGACCGCCCAAAACGAGCTGATCAACATCGTTACCATCTTCTTGGGCATCAGCGTGGGCGCTACCGCCACCGCGGAAGCCTTCCTCAATATCGAGACCTTGTCCATCCTGCTGTTGGGCGTCATCGCCTTTAGCGGCGGCACCGCCGGCGGCGTGCTGCTGGCCAAGCTGATGAACCTGTTCTCCAAGGATAAGATCAACCCCCTCATCGGCTCCGCCGGCGTGTCCGCCGTGCCCATGGCCGCCCGGGTATCCCAGGTGGTGGGCCAGAAGGAAAAGCCCGGCAACTTCCTCCTGATGCACGCCATGGGCCCCAATGTGGCCGGCGTCATCGGCTCCGCCATCGCGGCGGGGGTGTTCCTGGCTCTGTTCTATACCCCGTAAGCGACGACGTGTGCGCAAAAAAGCGGCTTTTATTCCGCTTTTTTTGGTTGGGCGGGGCCCGGCGGGGG
>UQOG01000092.1 GCA_900542615.1 uncultured Eubacteriales bacterium
AGGAAGCCGCTTTAGCGGCGACGCGCAACGACCTTTGCGAACTGCGAGGGGGGCGGAGCCCCCAACGGGGTCCAGGGGCAGCGCCCCTGGCAGCCCCCCCACGGCGCCCGGCGGAGCGCCCCCAACAGGGTCCAGGGGCAGCCCCTCCGCAGCAAAGCCTCCGGCGCCGGGCCTTACGCGAACGTTCAGGGCCGGGGCTGGTATTCCAGGATACCCAGGGGCTGGCCGTAATCGATGGAAAGGCGTTGCTCCGCCAGGGTATAGGGAAGGGCCTGGGAGACCCGGCCCACATGGTCGTAGATCAGGATGGCATGAACGGAGAGACCGATCCGGTAGACGGTGCGGATGCCGGCGGGCTGGTTTTCCTCCACCATTTCCCCGGCCACAGGGTCAAAGGTAAGGACGAAATCCGGGTCGTAAACGTCCACCCACTGGCAAGCGGAGAGGCTGGCCCAAGGGGAGGCAGGGGTCTCCGAAGGCGCCGGGGCGACGGTAGGGGTGGGGTCAGGGGAAAGGGAAGGCGGAAGCCGGCCCGGCCCGGGGACGCAAGCGCCCAGGCAGCAGGCCAGCCCCAGGATGCATAGGCAAGCCAGAAAGCAGCGTCCCTTTCCCTCGGCCATGGTTAGCGCCCGATGAATTCGCAGCCCATGTAGGGGACCAGGGCGTCGGGCACCTTTACGGAGCCATCCGCCTGCTGGTAGTTTTCCAATATGGCGGCCACAGTGCGGCCCACGGCCACGCCGCTGCCGTTGAGGGTATGGACCAGCTCGGGCTTGGCGCCCTTTTCCCGGCGGAAGCGGATCTGGGCCCGGCGGGCCTGGAAATCCTCGAAGTTGGAGCAGGAGCTGATCTCCACATACCGGCCGTAGCTGGGCATCCAGACCTCCAGGTCATAGGTCTTGGCGGAGGAGAAGCCCAAATCGCCGGTGGAGAGCACCACCACCCGATAGGGCAGCCCCAGGCCCTGAAGCACCCGCTCCGCATCCTGGGTGAGGCTTTCCAGCTCCTGATAGGAGTCCTCGGGCTTGGTGAATTTCACCAGCTCTACCTTATTGAATTGGTGCTGGCGGATCAGGCCCCGGGTATCCCGGCCGGCGCTGCCCGCCTCGCTGCGGAAGCAGGCGCTGTAGGCGCAGTATTTGATGGGCAAGCTGTCCCCGTCCAGGATCTCGTCCCGGTGCAGGTTGGTGACGGGCACCTCGGCGGTGGGGATCAGGAAATAATCCGTGCCCGCCACCTTGAAGGCGTCCTCCTCAAACTTGGGCAATTGGCCCGTGCCGGTCATGGAGGCCCGGTTCACCATATAGGGCGGGAAGATCTCCGTATAGCCGTGCTGGGTGTGGGTGTCCAGGTAATAGCTGATGATGGCCCGCTCCAGCCGGCTGCCCAGGCCCCGGTACACGGTGAACCGGGCGCCGGTGATTTTGCCGGCCCGGGCGAAATCCAGGATGTTCAGGCTCTCGCCGATGTCCCAATGGGCCTTGGGCTGGAAGGCAAAGTCCGTGGGCTCCCCCCAGCGGCGCAGCTCTTCGTTGGCGGTATCGTCCGCGCCCTCGGGCACGGATTCGTGGGGGATGTTGGGCACCCCCATAAGCATGGCGTTCAGGGTGTCGTCCATTTCCCCCAGGGTGCTGTCCAGGGCCTTGATCTTGTCCGCCACTTCCTTCATCTCCGCCATGACGGCCGAAGTGTCCTCCCCGGCCTTTTTCATCTTGGGGATCTGGGCGGAAACCTGGTTCCGCCGGGCTTTAAGGGCTTCCACCTGCTGCATCAGCTCCCGGCGCTTTTCGTCCAGGGCCAATAATTCCGTCACGTCCGCGCCCTTGTTCCGGCGCTTGCGCATGGCTTCCCGCAATGCCTCCGGGTTGTTGCGGATGCGTTTGAGATCCAACATGGTTCCTTATCCTCCAGTTATGTAAATTTGGATTGCATGTTCGTCGCTGCGGCCCAAGGGGGCTCACATCCGCTCCGGGGCCTGGAGCCCCACCAGGTACAGGCCGGTACGCAGCACGTCCCGGGCCCCCTGGGTCAGGGCCAGCCGGGCGGACCGGAGGGGGATATCCTCCACCATGATCCGGTTGTCGTAATAGAATTTGTTGTAGGCCGCCGCAATATCCATGGTGGCCCGGGCCACCAGATAGGGCTCGTTTTTCCCGGCCGCGGCCTGGATGGCGGCGGGGAAGGCGTCCAGGGCCTTGATCAGGGCCATGGCCCCGGCGTCGGTGATAAGGGCGGCGTCGATGGCCGCCGGGTCAAAGGCGACCCCCGCTTCCTGGGCCTTGCGCAGCACCGAACAGCACCGGGCATGGGTATATTGCACGTAGGGGCCGGTCTCCCCGTCGAAGTTGAGCACCTTGTCCCAGGCGAATACCGTATCCTTGATGCGGCTGGTATATAGGACCCCCCATACCACCGCGCCGACCCCCACCGCCTCGGCGGCGGCGTCCTTATCCGCAAGGTCGGGGCTCTTTTCCTCCATGATGGCCCGGGTCTTCTGCACGGCTGCGTCCAGCACGTCGTCCAGGTAGACCACGTTGCCGTGGCGGGTGGAAAGGGTGCCCTCCGCCATGGAGACCATGCCGAATTGCACATGCTCGCAATCCTGCACCCAGTCGTACCCCATCAGCTCCAGCACCTTGAACAGCTGCCGGAAGTGAAGGGCCTGCTGATAGGCCACCACATAGAGGGATTTAACGAAATCATAGGTTTTTTTCCGGTAGATGGCGGTGGCCAGGTCCCGGGTGGCGTATAGGGTGGCCCCGTCGCTGCGGAGGATGATGCAGGGCGGCATATCGTAGGCCGACAGATCTACGATGCTGGCCCCGTCGTCCACCTTCAAAAGGCCCTTATCCCGCAACTCCTGGATCACCGGGCCCATCTTGTCCTCATAAAAGCTCTCCCCGGCATAGCTGTCAAAGGCGACCCCCAGCCGGTGGTATACCCGGCCCACCTCTTTTAGGGTCAGGTCCTTGAATTGCTTCCAAAGGCCCACGGCCTCCGGGTCCCCGGATTCGATCTTCTTGAACCAGGCCCGGGCCTGGTCGTTCATTTCGGGCTTTTGCTCCGCCTCCTGGTGGAAGCGCACATACAGGGCCACCAGCTCCCGCACCGTGCATTCCGGCACAGGCTTGTCCCCCCACAGCTTATAGGCCACGATCATCTTGCCGAACTGGGTGCCCCAGTCCCCCAGATGGTTGATGGCCACCGCCCGGTAGCCCAGGTGGTTATAGATCCGGTAGAGGGAATTGCCGATGGCGGTGCTGGGCAAATGGCCGATATGGAAGGGCTTGGCGATGTTGATGGAGGAATAGTCCATGCAAACATGCCGGCCGCCCCCCAGGTTTGCCTTGCCGTAATCCGGGCCCGCCTGCAATACCCGGGCAAGCACCCCGGCGGCATAGGCGGCCTGGTCGGCGAAGAAGTTGAGATACCCGCCCTTGGCCTCGCACCGGGCGATGCCCGGGGGCAGGGGCAGGGAAGCGGCCAGCTCCGCGGCGATGGCAGGAGGGGCTTTGCGCAGGCTTTTTGCCAGGCGGAAGCAGGGGAAGGCATAGTCCCCCATGGCAGGGTCCGGCGGGGTTTCCAGCCACCCGGAAAGTTCTTGGGGGTCCAGGCCGGTTTGTTGGGCCAAGGCGGCGGCCAAAGCGGTCTTATTGTCCATGTCGATCTCCAATAATATTAGGATGTCAGGGCCAGGGCCCTGCAAATCGTTGCAAAGGGAAAAGGGGCAAGCCTGCCGGATATTCCGGTTTTCGGCCCCCATTTTCCCAGTATGCCAATGGTATTTTCCAATTATATCACATGGCCGCAAAATTGTTAACGGATATCGCCTTGTTTCCCCTGTTGGAGAATGATATAATCCGCTTATGGAAAACGATCGTATAGAAATGAAGCAGACGCCTGAAAATAATCAGGATGAACGGAAAAAACAACGGGCCCGCCGGCTGAACTGGCTGCTCCTTGCGGGGAGTATCCTCCTGTTCATCGCGGGGGTGGTGGTGCTGATCCGGCAATATGTATTCATACCTGGGGAATATGTGGCGCCCGCCACCCCCACGCCGGCCATGACCAGCGCCCCGGCCACCCCCGGCCAAACCCCGGAGGCGACCCCCAGCCCCACCCCCTATGTGAAGAAGATCCCTGTGACCCTCCACTTTGTGGACCGGGAGGTTTCCTGTCCCATCGTGCCGGTGGGGATCATCCAGGCCACGGACAAGGACGATCAGCCCCTTTATGACGATGCGGGCAATCCCCTGTACACCATGGATACCCTGGATTCCGAAAAGGAAGCCGCCTGGTTGGAGACCGGGCCCTCCCCGGGGGAATACGGCAACGCCATCCTCAACGGCCACATCACCTGGAAGAAGGTGGCGGGGGTATTCTCCGTATTGAAGGACATCCAGATCGGCGAGAACATTGCCGTCACCTTTGAGGACGGCAGCGTAGCGTATTTCCAGGTAACCAGCCGGGATGTATTCACCATAGACGATTATCCCGAATGGGTCATGGCCACGGATACGGGGGATACCCGCATGACCATGATCACCTGCGGCGGGGACTGGAACAGCAGCGCGGGCACCCACAACGACCGGATCGTGGTGGTGGCCAAGCCCGTGGAGGATGCGGGGAGCAGCCAGCCTGCCGCCACCCCCCAAGAGTAGAGGAGCGAATAACCTATGATCTATCCCTATGGCCTGTATTATGACCCGCTGATCCTGGCGGTGCTCGCGGTATTCATCCTGGGCCTGATCGCCCAGGGGGGCGTAACCCGCGCCTTTTCCAAATATTCCAAGCAGCCCGCCTCCTCCGGCCTGACCGGCCAGGAGGTGGCCCAACGGCTGCTGTACCAAGGGGGCAGCAGCGTGACCATCCGGCCGGTGCGCGGCTCCCTGACGGACCATTTCGACCCCCGGAACCAGACCGTGGGCCTATCCGACAGCGTTTACGGCAGCCGTTCCATCGCCGCCCTGGCGGTGGCCGCCCATGAGATCGGCCACGTGATGCAATATGAGGAGGGGTATTTCCCCATTCGCCTGCGCAACGCCATCCTGCCCGTGGCTTCTCTGGGCTCCGGCGCGGCCCCCTGGATCGTGGTGCTGGGGCTGATCTTCGGCATGGGGGACCTGGCCATGGCCGGGGTATGGCTGTTTGGGGCGGTGCTGGCGTTCCAGCTCATCACCCTGCCGGTGGAGCTCAACGCCTCCCGTCGCGCCTTGGTTATGCTCCAGGACGGCGGCTTCCTCTCCTACGACGAGACCCCCGCCGCCCGCAAGGTGCTCCGGGCGGCTGCCATGACCTATGTGGTGGCGGTGCTCAGCGCCCTGGTCACCTTCCTGCGGCTGTTTTTGATGGCCCGCCGCTCCAGCCGGGATTGATATTGCCAAGGGGCGATGGCCTTCGCCATCGCCCCTTTTCCCAGGTTTTCTCCGGAATGCCTTGACAATCCGGTGCCTTATTGCTATAATATCCAAGCATGAATAACTCGGAGAGATGTCTGAGTGGTTTAAGGAGCCGGTCTTGAAAACCGGTGATGTCGAAAGGCACCGGGGGTTCGAATCCCTCTCTCTCCGCCAAACCGCCAGCATGGCCGGGCTTATCCCCTACCAATATCATATACGGAGAAGTACCCAAGTGGCTGTAAGGGGCTCCCCTGCTAAGGGAGTAGGCTGGGGTGACTGGCGCGAGGGTTCGAATCCCTCCTTCTCCGCCAACGGCCCGGAGCAAAATTGCGCTCCGGGCCGCATCTATTCAAAGGAGATTGCCCATAGGCAGGGGACGTAGAGGCGCTTACAAAAGAAGAACGAAAACAAACCGCAGGGGGAGGAACGCAATGCAAAAGGTAGTTTATATCAGCAACAGCCGGGATTACACGGAACAGAACGATATCAACGACAACAAATACCTTACGCGCATCAACAGCCTATTGCAAGACGGCTGGGTCATCGCCCAGATGAATACCCAAACGGTGGCTGTGGATCCCAAGCTGGAAAGCTACCTTCATAAAGAGACCCTGGTCTCCTTCGTCATTTTAGAGAAGCCCGAATAAGGCGCCTTGTATCATATGTACCCCCGTGGCCGCAAGGTCTGCTTTGCGACCGCGGGGGTTTTTGCTTATTGCAAATTATCGGCATCTGGCCGTGTCCCTGCGCTATTTCCCCCGGAAAAAAAGAACGCTGGGTTTGCCCATACGATTGCAAACATGCTGCGCGCCGGGCGGCCTGGCGGGGGATCGCCATATCCGCGCAACTGTTGGCGAGGGCAAATCGCAATGGCTGCCTATGATGGCGGATTGCGATCGTCTGGGGCAGCCGCTTCGCAGGGGCGCGGGCCGCATCGTCTTTTCCCGGCCGCAGGAGGGAGAAGCGGCCGCAAAAAAGGGGGGGCAGGCAATGCGCCTTGGCGGCGGAGGAAGGAAGGACGGCGCGGGGGGCGGCGGCGAGGCGGAGCCGGAGCAGACCACCGCGCCCGAGGCCACGCCGGGGGCGCAGGCCGTGCAGACCGCGCAGGCGGACATGCACTACTACGTCGCCCAGCAGAGCGAGGAGATCCAGTCCCTGTTCTGGCTGGTCTACGAGGGCGTGACGAACTTCGCGGAGCGCATCGAGCTGCCGCAGGGCACGACACGCGAGCAGGTCGAGGCCGTGGACGAGCTGCTCTACGTCGACTGCCCGGAGCTGATCCACTTTTCCCACCTCTCTTCCTATACCTTTGTGCAGTCCGCGCCGGACGTGATCCTGGAGGTGGCCGTGACCTACGTGCTCACCCCGGAGGAAAAGGCCCAGGCCGACCAGGCGCTCGAGGAAGTCCTTTCGCGCCTGGAGCAGGAGACGCAGGGCATGAGCGACTACGAGACCGAGCTCTGCGTCCACGACGCGCTGGTGAACGGCTGCACGTACGACAGCGCGTCCGACCACACGGGCTCGGCCTACGGCGCGTGGGTGCTCGGCCGCGCGCGGTGCCAGGGCTATGCGAACGCCATGATGCTGGCGCTCCGGCGCCTGGGCATCCCGTGCATCTACCTCTTCGGCGAGGCGACCAGCGAGAGCGGAACCGAGTCCCACGCGTGGAACGGCGTGTGCATCGAGGGGGACTGGGTGCTCCTGGATGCCACCTGGGACGACCCGGTCGGGGAGCGGGAGACGCTCTCCCACGCCTATTTCAACCTCGACGCCGCCCTGATGAACGGGAGCCACGCGCCCTCGCCGGACTTCGGCCTTGCGGGCATGCCGGACTTTGCGACGCTGGACTGGAACTACTGCGTGCAGGCGGGCACCTTTATCCCGGAGGGGGAGGACGCCAAGGCCCTGCTGGCCGGCTGGCTGGCCGAGGCCCTCTCCCGCGGGGAGACGGCGCTCAGCGTCCAGTTCGCCACGCTTGCGCAGTGCCGGGACGCCGTGGACAACCTGCAGGCCATCCTGCAGGTCGCCGCGGACGAGGCCGGCGTCTATCCCTCCGGCTCTGCCTACACGGTGGATGAAAAGGTCCACGCGCTGGAGATCTTCTCCATCGCCTACGCATAAGGAGGATACGTTATGAAGAGCGAAACCTTGGTCCTGCGCGGCGCGCGCGTGCTGCGCGAGGGGAGCTTTTTGGATGCGGACGTCCAGATCCGGGACGGCCGCATTTCCGCGGTCGGCGAGGGCCTGGAGGGCGACGTGCTGCGCGTCTGCGGCGACCTTGTGCCCGGCTTCCTCGACGAGCACATCCACGGCATCGCCGGGCACGACACCATGCGCGGTGCGCACGACGTGCTGGAGATGTCCCGCGCCCTGGCGCGCCACGGCGTGACCACGTTCCTGCCCACCACCATGAACGCCGGGCCGGAGGAGACGAACGCGGCACTGCGGGGCGTAAAGGCGGCCATACAG
>UQOG01000093.1 GCA_900542615.1 uncultured Eubacteriales bacterium
GCCTGCCAAATGGAAAACCCGGGCCGGGGGCCAAAGGCCCCCGCCCGGGCTTTCAGGGCGCTGTGCGCCCCCGCCGCCCCCCCGGTCCGCAGCGGTCCCGACGGCTGAAGGGAGGAAGGGGCGTGGAAAGGGGGATCGCCAAAACAGGCGCCAGGATCAAATGCCCCTGCGATAGAGCAGGTAGGAATATATGACCGGCGCCAGGGCGGAAATGGCGATGGCCGGGTATAGCAGCCACCACATGCCGGGCAGGGCGCATAGGAGCATCAGCAGGCCGCCGGCCATGAAGCACCAGCCTCCCACCCGATGGGTACGGGCCCAGTTCTCCGGGCTGTTGAGGGTCCAAGGGGTGCGGATGCCCATGGTGTAGTTTTGCTGGCACTTGGGCAGGTAGTTGCCAATGGCCATGAACAGGATGCCGACGGCCAAGGGGACGATCACCTCCACCCGCACGGGGATGCCCAGGGCCGCCATGTAGGTGACGGCGCACAGCAGGATGCATAGGCCGGGCAGGATCCAGTAGGTGATGGCCCGCAGGGCCGGGCTCATGTTTTCCCGGCGGGGGTCGGTACGCAGCAGCAGGTGTACCAGCAGGTGGGCGCCCGCCATGATGCAGGGCAAGCCCACCACCGCCAGGGCCCGGGAGCCATAGTTATCCACCTGGCCGGCGGCGTTCCAGTGGATGGGCATCTCCTGGGGCAACTGGTCCCACAGGAACAGCCCGGCCGCCATAGGCAGCAGGCAGAGGAGCGTGGTAAATACCAGGGTCTTATCGGCTTTCTTCATCTTGGACCGCCTCCTTTTCCTCCGGGGCAAAGCCTTTGGCCCACAGGAGCAGTTCTTCAAATACCGAAGCGTTCAGCTGGTAATAGATGTAGTTTTTCTCCCGCCGCTCCCGAATCAGCCCCGCCTGCTTGAGCAGGGAAAGGTGATAGCTGATGGTAGCCTGGCCCAGTTGGAATTGGGCGGCGATGTCCCCGGCCCGCATGGAACCGGCTTTGAGCAGCTCCAGGATATCCCGGCGCACCGGGTCGCTCAGGGCTTTAAAGGTTTCCTTTAGGGACATGGGGCGCCTCCTTGGGGCAACGGATGAAGCACCAGAGCCCTACCAGCAGCAGCGCCCAGCCGCCCAGCAGGCCCGCCAAGATGGGGCCCAGCAGGGGATTGGGCTGGGCGTCCAGGGCCAGGAACAGGGTGGGGGCGGCAGCCAGGGCATTGATGCCACTGTGGGTCATGGCGGCAGGCCAAACGCTGTTGGTGCGGAATGTAAGGTAGGCTTCAAAGGAGCCGGCGGCCAGGCAAAATACCACCATGGTCAAAATGCCGGTCACCGGATAGCCCCAATAGGTTACGCCATAGTTGTGGCCCATGGCGATCATGGGGGCGTGCCACAGGCCCCAGATCAAGCCGGAAAACAGGATGGCCCGCCGCCGGCCATACAGGTCCGCCAGCTTGGGCAGCAGGTAGGCCCGCCAGCCCAGCTCCTCCCCCAGGGTGAAGGGCACGTTGATGATGGGACCCAACAGGATACCGGAAAACAACTGGCTCCATATCACCAGCTGGGCCAGGTCGGGGCTTTGCCCCAGGCTCTCCAGCTGCATGGCCACAATGGCCCCGCTCCCATCCCACTGCTGGGGGAAGAGCAAAAAGTATCCCAGCCCTCCCAAGGCCACCAGCACCGTTGGGCCAAAAAAAGCCGCCAAGTAACAGTGCCAGCCGCCCTGCTTCCAGCCAAAGCCAAGCCCCATCTTCCCAAACCCTTCCCGGGTGATCCACCGGGTGAGCAAGGAACTGACGGCCGGCAGGAGCATACAAGCGAAAAAGCATAGGCTCATGCCGGTCCCTCCATATGTAAGGCCCGCCAGTACACCGGCCCCCAATAGCCCCCAGGTCAGGCCAAAGGTCAGCCCCATATAGATCCATAGACGCCGCTTTTCCATATCCAACGCCTCCTTTTCCGAACCCGTGGAGCAGGTCCGGCTGTTAGGGGGAGTATAACGCCGGACGCCGGCTTTGTCAATAACTATTTCGATATATTTCAAAATATCTTTCTTCAGAAATAGGCGCTTTTTAAATAATCTAAATGGATAGTTATTAAAACTTTCTGTTGACGAAAAAAGCTTGGTAAAGTATACTAAAGAAAATCATTGAAAAATATTATTTTCGGAGGTCACTATGAATACTAAGGGATTATCAATAGCCTCGCTAGTGCTTGGAATAATAAGTGTTATCTTTTTTTTCATATTTATGTATGTCGCGCTGATTTGCGGGATTTTAGCCATTGTCTTTAGTGTTAAGGCCCGAGGCGCTACGGACGCCGATGGCAAAACAGGATTAGCTACAGCTGGTCTAGTTCTTGGCATTATTGGCACCGCGCTGTCAGGCATAATAGCTTTGTGTGCGTTGTGTGTTGGTGGGACTGCGGCTTCTATCCTTACAGATTTAGCCTCATTTAGTTAACATGCGTATTTAAAATTATTATGTTGCTATATGCCCCTGGCATATAGCATTTTTTTCTTGGATAAAAAGGAGTCTATATGATCCCGCCTGTGGAATTTCTCGGAAAAACCATTACCATTTATCCCATCATGGCCCTGATCGGGGTGTTTGTCAGCGGCATTTTCGCCTGCAAGCAGGCAGTCAAGCGGGGCCTGGATGACAACGATATGATCTGCGTGCTGCTGTTTTGCGCAGTAGGCGCCCTGCTGGGAGGCCATATGCTCTATGGCCTGCTGCAGCTGCCCGTGATGCTGCAAACCTTCCGCACCCTTTTTTCGGAGGGCTTTTCCCAAGCCTTTTGGGACGGCCTGATCCAAACCTTTGGGGGTTCCGTATTTTACGGGGGCCTGTTTGGGGCCATGGTCACAGGCGGCCTTTACTATAAAAAGAAGGGGTTTCCCCCGGTGTTTGCGGATCTTACCGCCATGGTGGCGCCCCTGTTCCATACCTTTGGCCGAATCGGCTGTTTCCTGGGTGGCTGCTGCTACGGTATCCCCTGCGATTTCGGCTTTGTCTATACCCAGAACCCCATCGCCATGGCCAACGGTGTGCGCCGCTTTCCCGTGCAGCTGCTGGAAGCCCTGTTCTGCTTTTTCCTGTTCCTGCTGCTATTTTCCCTGTTTCGCCGGGGCCGGTGTAAAAACCGGCTGCTGGCCCTTTACCTGGGGATCTACAGCGTAGGCCGCTTCTTCCTGGAATACCTCCGGGGGGACGATTACCGGGGCTTCCTGTGGGGCCTGTCCACCTCCCAGCTCATCAGCATCCTGCTGCTGAGCGGCGTGCTTTTATACCTGGTCGCCGCCCGGCATAAAAAACCCGCCTCGTAGCTTCTTTGGGGTTCCTGGGGAATTTCGCCAGGCGCTCCGCCCCTGGACTCCGTTGGGGGCTCCGCCCCTGGACCCCGTTGGGGGCTCCGCCCCTGGACCCCGTTGGGGGCTCCGCCCCCAAACCCCCGCCCGCTTTTGAAAAAAGCGGGGGAAAACCAGCGGGAAAGCTTCTACTGTTTTTCGGCGGACTATGCGGGCCCGCCGCTCATCGGGAGCGGCGGGCTCGTTTGGTTTGGCAAAGCTTCAACGCCCCAGAGGGCGGCGACCCGCAACGGCCATTGTGAACGATGGATGCAGGCGCTTGGTATGTGGGAGAAGGCGGCTTAAGCCTCCATGCCCTTGGGGTTGCCCCCTATTCGCCCTCGCGGGGATGAGCTTGACGAGCCCCCCGGCCTTTTTGGATGCGCAAAAACACGGCGCCCCATTGGGACGCCGTGCGGTTTTTTGAAAGGGGGAAGGGGGATTAGAAATCCACCTCGGTGTCGTAGAAGCAGCAGGTGAGCAGCTTTTCCATGGTCTTGGGGTCGATGCTGCGGGGGTTGGAGCCGGTGCAGGCGTCCCCCACGGCCAGCTCGGCCACGGTGGGCAGCTTCTCCAGGAACTCCTTCTCGTCGATGATGCCGCCCTCGTAATCCTTGATGCAGGCGGGGATGTCCAGCTTGGCGTTCAGGCCCTTGATGTGGGCGATCAGGGCGTCGGTGCGCTCCATGTCGGTGGTCCCGGCCAGGCCCAGGAATTTGGCGATCTGGGCGTAACGCTTGGCGGCTTCGGGCTCCTTGGCGTTGTACTTGATGACCTTGGGCAGGTACATGGCGTTGGCGCAGCCGTGGACGATGTGGCCGCCGGTGTACGCGGCGCCGGTCTTATGGGCCATGGAGTGGACGATGCCCAGCAGGGCGTTGGAGAAGGCCATGCCGGCCAGGCACTGGGCGTTATGCATCCGGTCCCGGGCGTCCATGTCGCCGTTGTAGCTGGCCACCAGGTCCTCGCTGATCATCTTGATGGCGTGCAGGGCCAGGGGATCCGTATAATCGCAGTGCAAGGTGGATACATACGCCTCGATGGCGTGGGTCATGGCGTCCATACCGGTATGGGCGGTGAGCTTCTTGGGCATGGTCTCCGCCAGCTCCGGATCCACGATGGCCACATCCGGGGTGATGTTGAAGTCTGCCAGGGGGTACTTGATGCCCTTGTGATAGTCGGTGATCACGGAGAAGGCCGTCACTTCCGTGGCCGTGCCGGAGGTGGAGGGGATGGCGCAGAACTTGGCCTTGGTCCTGAGGGTGGGGAAGTTGAAGGGAATGCACAGCTGCGCAAAGGTGGTGTCCGGATACTCGTAGAACGCCCACATGGCCTTGGCCGCGTCAATGGGGGAACCGCCGCCAATGGCAACGATCCAATCCGGCTGGAATTCCTGCATGGCCTTGGCGCCCTTCATCACCGTCTCCACAGAGGGATCCGGCTCTACCCCTTCAAACAGGGCCACTTCCATGCCCGCCGCCTTCAGGTTGGCCTCTACCTTATCCAGGAAGCCAAACCGCTTCATGGAGCCGCCGCCTACCACCACGATGGCCCTTTTGCCTTTGAGATCCTTGAGCGCATCCAGCGCGCCTTTGCCATGATACAGGTCCCGGGGAAGGGTGAAACGTGCCATTTTTTGGTTCCTCCTTAAATATTTATAAATTTTTGCTTTGCTTCTTAGCTTGCCCGCCTGGGCTACGATCTAAGTGTAAAACCTTTGCCGAAAAAGCGAAATACCGATATTCTCATATCGATATTTATTTATCGATATGGCATTATCGGTATTTTATCCTTTTGCCCGGGCTGCGCCGCCAATTCCCAGGCATATCCATATGCTATTCAATATATGTTTATATCTTTTATGGAATCATGCCGGCCCAATTATCGAAAGGTCAATGCATTGCGGGCAGCATACAATAGGTCTACAAACCGCAGGTATAGCTGGTTCAGGGGCTGGGTTTTCGGGTATAGCAACACATCCCGCCACCGGCGGCTCCCGGCGCCGGCGGTGGGGCAGGGGGGTTGGCATAGGCTATGCCGTTCCATATATTCCCCATCCAGGGGGGCGGACCAAAGATACCCCTTGGTGGCCGCCAGCAAGCCCGGGATCGCCGCCCGGTCGGAAAAGAGGATGCGGGGGCCGTCCCCGCCCTGGGGGGCGGCCGGCTCCTCCCCGTAGAAGCGCAGCTCCGGCAGGCCGGCCAGCTGGCTCATTTCCACCTGGGGCTGCGCCGCCAAGGGATGGCTGGCATGGACCGTGAGCCGGGCGTCGTATTCCCACAGGCTTTCGCTGTTCAGGCCGCCCCGGGCGATCAGGTCGGCAAAATAGGGCTCCTGGGGCTGGGCATACCGGAGGATAGCCAGATCCGCCCGGCCCTCCTGCACCTCCCGAAGAGGGCCTACGCCCCCCAGCTCCAGCACCCGGATCTCCCCGGTAATGGCCTGCTCCGCCATGAGCCGGGCCGCCGCTCCGGCGATATATCCGGCATGGGGCATGGCCACGCAAAACCGCTGGGCCGCCCCGGCTCCCCGGCCCAGGGCTTCCATGCGGGCCACCTGATCCAGCACATTGCCGGCATACCGCAAAAAGGCCTCCCCCTGGGCGGTGGGCACCATGCCCTTTGGGGTGCGCCGGAAGATCTCGATCCCCAGGCTATCCTCCAGCTCCCGGATGGCCTTGCTCAGATTTGGCTGGGCCATGAACAGCTCCTCCGCCGCCTGGGTGATGGAGCCTGTCCGGGCCACGGTGACCGCGTATTGAAAATGCAACGTATTCATCCTTGCGCCTCCCGGAACCGATCCCGCAGATGGTTGGACAGCAGCGCCAGGGACGCCGCCATGTTTTCGCTTTGCACCAAAATATCCCCGGGCACCTGCAAATGCACCGGCGCAAAATTCCATATGGCCAGCACCCCCGCGCTTACCAGGGCGTCGCACACCCCTTGGGCCGCCCCCGCCGGCACGGTGATGATGCCGATATGCACCCCCATGCGGCTACACATATCCCGCAGCTTCTCCATGGGGAATACCTGCTTCCCGCTCACCGTTTTGCCCGCCAGGGCCGGGTTGGCGTCAAAGGCCGCCACGATGTTCAGCCCGCATTCCGCAAACCCCCCATACCCCAACAACGCCCGGCCCAGGGAGCCTACCCCCACCAGCACCGCGTCGTTGCTATTGTGGTACCCAAGGGTCTCCTCCATATTATTGATCAGCTCGTCGATGATAAACCCCGCCTTTGGCTTGCCATGGCCATTGCTCATGGCCGCCAGGTCCTTGCGCACCTGTACCTCGTTCAGCCCCAGCCGGGCCGCTACCGCCGGCGCCGCGACCACCTGCAACCCTTCCGCCTGCATTTCCCGCAAAAACCGAATGTAATAGGGCAGCCGCTGCAACGCCTGCTTGGATATGGCCGTGGGCGCGCCTTGTTCCCGCATCTCCATTCCCCCCTGCTCCATCGTTTTTCTATATCGATATTATAATATCGATTTATCTCCCTTGTCAACGGCTGTGTCCGCGCCGCGCCCATATCCAAAGGGGGGTTGTGTTTCGGAAAAAAATGGTTACAATAAAAGTAGCGACATTCTATGCAAAGGAGAACCAGGATGACAAAAAGCTTCAGCAGAACCTTTATGATAAGCGCGCTTCTCTATTTCCTTTTGGGCCTTGCCATGGTGATTTGGCCGGACGCTTCCCGGCTGGCGATCTGCTATACCATAGGCATTGGGCTAGCGCTTTATGGCGTGATCCGCATCCTCATGCAGTGGAGCGCCCTGGGCTTCCTCTCCCTGGGCAATGGGTTCCTGGCCGGGCTGGTATGCCTGCTGGTGGGGCTGTTGATCATCATCCAGGCCCAGGCGGTGCTGGCCATTTTCGGCACGGTGCTGGGCTTGCTCCTGCTGGCGGACAGCATCATCAAGCTCCAGATCAGCTACCAGCTCTCCGGGCAGAATAAATCCAGCGCCCGGCGCAATGCCATTTGCGCCCTGATCACCCTGGTGCTGGGCGTGATCCTGCTCTTCAACCCCTTCACCGGCCTCAAGGCCATGACCATTTATATCGGCATCTCCCTGATGCTGGACGCCATCATCGACTTCGTCATCGCCCTGGATGTGCGCCGCCATCTCCGGGATCAGATCATCCTAGAAGACTTCTAGTGCTGCGCGCACGGCGGCCCTACGCGGGCGGCGGTATTCGCGCATCAGCGGGCGCGGTCGTCCTGAGGCCGCAGCCCGCGGCGGGCGGTTTGTGCTGCCCGGGCCCGTAGGCCGTGGGCCCGGGCTTTGCCCTAGGTTGCCGGCGCGGTGCGCAGCCCCTTTCTTGCCTTGGTTTTTAGCCGCCAGGCCCCATAGAGCGCGGGGCCTGGCTTTTTGCTGCCTTTTTTGGCGGCGGTGGAAGCCCCTGCGGTCCAGGGGGGGCGGCGGCGGGGCGCGAAGCGCCCTGAAAGAGCGCGAGGCAGGGGCCAAAGGCCCCCGCCCCGCGCTCTTTTGTTTGGCAGGCCC
>UQOG01000094.1 GCA_900542615.1 uncultured Eubacteriales bacterium
AAGGAATGCATTTGCGAATGCCATACCAGCCATGCAGGAAGCGTCTGCCATCTTGCATCTTGCCTCTACATCATTGCCATTCTCATAAGCTCTTGGAAGGTACTCAAATACATTTTTCATTGCTTTTAAAGCAAGACCGTCTGTATAGTCTGTTGCCATAACAGATGCGTATGCCTCTAACGCATGAGTCAGAACGTCAACACCAGAAGCGCTGGTTAAGCCCTTTGGCTGGCTCATCATATTATCAGCGTCTACGATGGACATATCTGGCATTAACTCATAGTCAGCCAGCGGATATTTCACACCAGTCTCCTGATCGGTGATAACTGCGAAGGAAGTTACCTCAGAACCAGTACCGGAAGATGTTGGGATTGCTACAAAATAAGCTTTCTCGCCCATCTTCGGGAAGGTGTAAACTCTCTTACGGATATCGATGAAACGCATTGCCATATCCTGGAAATCTACTTCCGGATGCTCGTACATTACCCACATGATCTTGCCTGCATCCATTGCGGAACCACCGCCCAGCGCGATGATCACATCTGGCTTAAATGCGGTCATTGCCTTGGCGCCAGCCTGTGCATTGGCCAGTGTCGGATCTGGCTGAACATCGGAGAAGCACTGATATACGATGCCCAGTTCATCTAATTTGTCAGTGATCGGTTTGGTATATCCATTCATGTACAGGAAGGAGTCGGTTACGATAAATGCTCTCTTCTTATCCATTACATGTTTTAATTCGTCTAATGCAACTGGCATACAGCCTTTCTTAAAGTAAACCTTTTCCGGTGCGCGGAACCACAGCATATTTTCTCTCCTCTCAGCTACGGTCTTGATGTTCAGCAGATGTTTCACGCCTACGTTCTCAGAAACGGAGTTGCCGCCCCAGGAACCACAGCCCAGTGTCAGAGATGGAGCTAATTTGAAGTTGTATAAATCACCGATTCCACCGTGGGAAGAAGGTGTGTTGATCAGGATACGGCAGGTCTTCATGGCTGCTGCGTGTTTTGCCATTTTCTCCTTCTCGTTGACATTGATGTACAGAGAAGAGGTATGGCCATAGCCGCCGTCCGCCACCAGACGCTCGGCTTTATCCAGGGCCTCGTTGAAATCCGCGGCCCGGTACATGGCCAGCACAGGGGAGAGCTTTTCATGGGCGAATTCTTCGGAAAGATCCACGCTCTCCACCTCGCCGATGAGGATCTTGGTGCCTTCCGGCACCGAGACCCCGGCCAGCTTGGCAATGGTATAGGCGCTTTGGCCTACGATTTTCGCGTTGAGGGCGCCGTTGATGAGGATGGTCTTACGCACCTTGCGCAGCTCGTCCTCCTGGAGGAAGTGGCAGCCCCGGGCGGCAAATTCCGCCTTCACCCCGGCGTATACGCTATCCACGGCGATGACGGACTGCTCAGAGGCGCAGATCATACCGTTGTCAAAGGTTTTGGAATGGATAATGGAGTTGACGGCAAGGCGGATATCCGCGCTATCGTCGATGATGGCGGGGGTATTGCCGGGGCCAACGCCCAGGGCGGGCTTGCCGCTGGAATAGGCTGATTTTACCATGCCGGGGCCGCCGGTGGCAAGGATCAGATCGGATTCCCGCATGACGGTGGTGGTCAGATCCAGGGAGGGCACGTCGATCCAGTCGATGATGCCTTCCGGGGCGCCGGCTGCCACAGCGGCCTCCAGCACGATACGGGCCGCGGCAATGGTGCTGTTTTTGGCCCGGGGATGGGGGCTGATGATGATGCCGTTGCGGGTCTTGAGGCACAGGAGGGTCTTGAAGATGGCGGTGGAGGTGGGGTTGGTGGTGGGGATCACCGCGGCGATGACGCCCACGGGCTCCGCGATCTTCATGATGCCGTAAGCCTTGTCCTCTTCGATGACGCCGCAGGTCTTGGTGTGCTTATAGGCGTTGTAGATATACTCTGCGGCATAGTGGTTCTTGATGACCTTATCTTCCACCACGCCCATGCCGGTCTCCTCCACGGCCATTTTGGCCAGGGGGATACGGGCCTTGTTGGCGGCGGTGGCAGCGGCCAGGAAGATCCGGTCTACCTGCTCCTGGGAATAGGTGGCAAAGACCGCCTGGGCCCGGCGGACCCGGGCAAATGCCGCTTCCAGGGTCTCCAGGCTGTCCACAAGGGGATACTGTACGTTGCTGTCCATTATTCATCCTCCTATTTAGATTAAAAACCATATGGCAACCTTCCGGCGCAAAGGGCGAAGGAAAGGGTTGGTTTAGAAGTAGCTGACCCGGATCTTCTTGCCCATTTCCTCCAGGCACTTGCTCAGCTCGTCCACCAGGCGCATCTTGATGCTGAAGCTGATGGGCAGGTTGGGGTTCTGATGGGCGGCGTTGACGGCCCGGCCCACGTAGAAGTTGATGTCCGTGGCGTCCTGAAACAGCATCCGGGCGATCTGGGAGGCCCCGTCCATCCTGCTGCTCCACTCCCCATAGCGGGCGTTGTCCTTAAGGTAATCCTGGGCGTATTCCAGCACCCGGTTGATGGTGATGACCCCTTCGGTGGCCAGGTCCACCCCTTCGATGGAGGCGGTGGGGGGGATCTCCGGATCCAAATACAGGGGCATGGCAACGGTCAGGGGCTTGCCCAGATGCTCCGCGGCCAGGGTGGAGGTGGTGCCGCCGCAGACGATGTGCTTGCCCGCCTTGGAAAAGAACAGGCTGAGCATCTTGTTCACGTCCGCCGGGTCTGTGGGCGGGCCGAAGAGCAGGTTGACAGGGTTCCGCTGCCGGATCTTCACGGTGCAGACCGTGGCGTCGTCCCCGGGCTCCCCGCCATAGAGCTGCTCGCATTGGCCGATCAGCATGGCGGACAGGGTCTTGGCCGTCAGGGCGGCGTCGTAGCGCTCCTCCAAAAACGCGGTCACGTTGGGCAGCTGCCAGCCGAAGTTCAGCTTGGGCCCCACCCCCGCATGGATCACCCCGTCGCTGACCGCCACGAAGGTATCCCCTTCCCGCAGCCGGATGCGGGATTGGGCCACGGCTTTGCCGTCGATGACCCGCTCCGTAATGGGGTAGGGGGTGCCTTTTCCGTCCCGCAGCAGGATCACCCGGGGATTGTCGTATTGGATGATCTCCGCTTCCAGGCTGGCGGTGACCCGCAGGATGGTGAAGGTGGAATAGGCCACCCCCCGCACCTTGCAGATGGGCAGGGTTTTGGCGATGGCCTGCACGCAATCCTCCAGGGGCAGGTCGTTGGCCACCATGGTGGAAATGATTTTGGCGGTGAGGGTGGAAAGGATGCTGGCCTTTACGCCGCTGCCCAATCCATCCGCCAGCACCAGCACCAGGGAATCTCCCCCGTCCTGCTCCACCAGCTCCACATGGTCGCCGCAGAGCTGTTCGCCAATATGGTTGATGCTGACATAGCCCACATCCGTGCAAAGTTCCTTCATGCTAGACCTCGCTGCGCCTGCGGCCTTCCAAGGGCCGCCTCCCTGATTTTTCGATAGTATTGTACTATAGAAGAGGCTGTAGAGGGAAAGATAAAATGGGAATATCGATATTCTGATATCGATAGAGAAACATCGTTATTTTTATAACGAATCGGCTTACATTTTTATTGCCAGTGGAAAAAACTCAGGAGCGGCATATCCTGCTATATAAAATATAACATAAAACAATATATATTCAAATATGATTTTTCGGTTGCGCATAAAAAAGCCGCCCCTAAAGGGAGGCGGCGGGCCTGGACCTAGCAATTTCGGGCGCGAGCCCGGCCGGCGGCATGGGATAATGCCGGGACCGGATCAAGTTCCCGCCGAAAAACGGGGGATCAGCCGGCCGGCGTCACCTGAATGGTATCCAGGACCTGGGAGAAGGTGGACTGCAAGCCTTCAAAATCCGCCTGGGGGGCGGCGCAGCATACGCAATAGATATAGGAAGGGGTATAGGCGATATACAATTCATTATACCAGACCGCTCCGTCCTGCTCTCCGGTATAGCTTACCTTGGCCCAGTTATAGCCGGCCATTTCCGCCTGGGATACCTCCAGCACATTGGCCTCGGGGATGGCCCAGGTAAAGGCCTGGATGAAAATCTCCAGCATACCCGGCTGGGCCAGATAGTCCTCGCTGGGATTGGTTTGATACGTAAGGTAGATCATCCCCCCATCCGGAGAATAGAAGAAATATTGATCCAGGTCCGCTTCCACCGGGGAGACCTGCCAGTTGGACGGGATCTCCAGCTGCAATTCGGCGGAGGTATATACCGTGGGACCGGCGCAGCCGCAAAGCAGCAGCAGGCAAAGCAGGACAAGGATCAGCCGTTTCATAATATCCATTACCTCATATTCTATAGAATCGGCGGCGCACCGCCCATATCTGCATTATACGGCATCGGCCATGACAAATAAAGGCTTTTTTGCCGCCGTTGGTGGAGATGGCAAAAAACGCGGAAACTGGGCGGATGAGCTGATAGCCTGGCATGGAAGGGGCAATTCCATATTCCAATCATATCTTGGGCCCGGGGGTCATACCCTGATAGCATGGAGGGCTTGTATGATGCGAAAGAGATTGCCCCGGCAGAAAGGCAAAAGGAGGTCCGCGCTGCTCCCGCTCTTGCTGGGCATGTGCTGTTTGGGTGTTTTATGGGTACAGGGGCGGACTTATTACGGCGAAACCATGGCCCTGGAGCATAGGCTGGCGGGAATGCAGCTTCCGGTATTATATGGGGTCCCCTATTCCACGCCTGCGCCGGCGACCCCTGCCCCTACGGTGGGCACGGATATCGAAAAGGGGGTTGGCGAGGGGATTCGGGTGGAACTATTGACCATATCGGAGACCCCGGCTGTGGATCTAAGCGGCGACGCCCCAAAGATCCTGATCTACCATACCCATACCACGGAATCCTATTTTAAGACGGCGGATCAGGACTACGAGGAAAGCAGCGCCTGGCGCACGGAAAACAACGAATACAACATCGTGGCGGTAGGGGAGCGGCTGGCCAAGATCCTACGGGAAACCTATGGGATCAGCGTGCTCCACGATACCACGGATCACGAACCCCCCAAGCTGGCCACCAGCTATTCCCGCTCCGTAAAGACCATGGAGAAATACCAGGCGGAATATCCTTCCATCACCATGTTCATCGACGTGCACCGGGACGCCTATGGAAACGATCCAAAGGAGCCGGCGGATTATGTGAGCATCGACGGCAAGGAAGTGGCCCGCATGATGTTCGTGGTGGGGACGGGGGAGGGGGCCACCGGCACGGGCTATGAGCAGATGCCGGACTTTGCCTCCAACTACGCCTTGGCCAAGGCCATTACCGAATCCCTGGCGGCGGTGGATCCGGGCCTGGTGCGGAATATCCGGGTCAAGCCCGGCCGGTACAACCAGCATATTTCCAACCAATGCCTGCTGGTGGAGGTGGGGCATAACGCCAACACCCTGGAGCAGGCCTTGAACGCGGTGGATTACCTGGCGGCAGCCATTGCCCAGGCGGCGGGTATGGAAAAAGGCGGCACGGATGCCGCCCCCAGCTTATTTGCGCCCTGAGGCCTCAGGATACCAGCATACGCACCTCATCGTAATCCGCGCCGAATAGGGCCATATTGATCCCATCCGCTAAGACCCGGGACATGTCGATGGCGATCTGATCCACATCCTTTGGGGTGACGATCATGGAGCCCAAATGTTCCTCAATGACCTTTTCCGCCAGGCCCCGGAGCTTTTCCTCATCCTGATGGAGGCCGGTTTCGTCCGCAATCAGGGAGATGGTATCCTGGGAGATGGTGGTGGCATAGACCACCATGGGCACCCCGATGGCCAGCACCGGCACGCCAAAGGTGGCCTGGTTTAACCCCTTGCGGGTATTACCCACGCCGCTGCCCGGCTGGATGCCCGTATCCGTCATCTGGATGGTGGTGCTGATCCGGGCGGCTCGGCGGGAGGCCAAGGCGTCCACGGCCAAAATCAGGTCCGGGTGCAACCGCTCCACCACCCCCTGGACGATTTCCATGGTCTCGATCCCGGTGACCCCCAATACCCCCGGCGCCACCGCGCACACCGAGCGGATGGGGCGGGAAAGGGCATCCGGCAGGTATTCTGTCACATGCCGGGTCACGTAGACCTGCTCCGCCACCCTTGGCCCCAAGGAATCCGAGGTGATGGCCCGGTTCCCCAGCCCCACCACCAATACCGTGGCAGCCTGGGACAGATCCTCCCACAATTGCGCCAATTCCGTTGCCAGGCTTTTGCTCACCGCCGCAAACAGATCCAGCGGCCGGTCCGCCAGCTCCGGCGCATCCAGGGTCACATATTGCCCCTTGGCCTTGCCCAGCTTTTCGGCTGCCGATTGGGTGGTGACCCGGATCCGGGAAACCGTCAGGCCCTGGCCTTCCTCCTTCTCTTCCTCGATCCCTTCCAGCGCGGGGTTTAACTCCCTGGCCTCCAGCGCCAGGTCGGTGTAGATATTCTTCTGCATATGCCCTTCCTCCTGTCAGATGGGTTCCCGATTAGTATGGGGCGATGATCGCCGCATTATTTGCAAAAAAACCGCTGGAATACGGGACTTTGGGCTTGCAAAGGTGAATGGGACATGGTATAATCTCTACTGTTCGAGTAAAAAAAGGGAGGAACGTATTTTGGCTAACCATAAGTCCGCGCTCAAGCGGGTTGGCATTACCGCGAAAAAGAATCTTCGCAACCGCATGATCACTTCTCAGGTGAAAACCGCCGTCAAGGGTTTTGACGCGGCCCTGGCTTCCGATGATGAAGCCGCCATTCAGAGCAGCTACCTCAACGCTGTTAGCACCGTGGACAAGGCTGCGGCGAAGGGCGTGATCCACAAGAATGCCGCGGATCGCAAAAAGGCCCAACTGGCCATTAAGCTGGCTGCAAAATAATCCCTTCGGCTGTTAAAAGCGCAATAAACCGGCCCTGCCGGTTTTTTTGCGTACCCGTTTTTATTGGAGGATGGCTATCTTGCACAAACAAAAGGGCTTGTTGTTCGTCCTGGGCGCCGGGATCCTTTGGGGCTCCACCCTGGGCCTGTACGCCAGGTTCATGGACGCCCTGGGCTTTACCCCCATGCAGACCACGGCTGTGCGTATGCTGGTTAGCGCCGTGGTGTTCCTCCTTTACGCCCTTTTATTCGACCGGCGGCTATTCCGCATCCATTGGAAGGATTGCTGGATGTTCGTTGGGACCGGTGTGCTGAGCATTGGGGCGTTTTGTTATTTCTATTTCACTTCCCTGCAATATTGCCCCCTGTCCGTTTCCGCCATCCTGCTGTATACGTCGCCGGTTTTCATCATGCTCTTTTCCGCCCTGCTGTTCCACGAGAAGATTACCCCCCGCAAACTCCTGGCCATGGCGTTGGCATTGGCGGGCTGCGGCCTGGTCAGCGGCCTGATGGACGGCTTTGGCGCGGTCCCTGTCTATGGCGTGGTCACCGGCTTGCTCTCGGGGCTTACTTACGCCTTGTACAGCATTTTCGCAAGGGTGGCGCTGAAGAAATACCATACCCTTACCATCAACCTCTATACCTTCCTGTTCGCTACCCTGGCCACCCTGCCCCTGGGCGGGGTAGGGGCTACCCTCCGGGGCCTTGCCGGCTCCATGGAAGCCCTGCTGGTGGGGATCGTGGGAAGCTTGCTTTGCAGTGCAGCGCCCTTTTTCCTATATACCAAGGGAATGGAGACCCTGGATACGGGCAAGGCCGGGATTCTGGCCACCGCCGAGCCGGTCATGAGCGCGGTGGTGAGTGTGGTCATCCTGAAGGAGCCCATGGGGCTTTGGGGCGCCGTTGGCATCGGCCTGGTGCTGGCCGCCGGGCTGGACGGCATCGAGAACCGCATGGTGCTG
>UQOG01000095.1 GCA_900542615.1 uncultured Eubacteriales bacterium
CCGCCCCCCCGGGCCGCAACGGCCTATGCCGGCCTCGGGGCAAAGAGAAAGGGCAGCACAAGCCGCCCTTACGAATGGGTCACGGAAAGCCTCAGTCCTTGGCAGGGGGATACTCCGTGCAAAGGAGCCGATAGGGAGGCTCATCCTCCTCGATGGTGGGGAACCGGCCCAGGGGCTCCAGGAAGCGGTTGTCCGTATTGTCGTCGTTGCACATGGAGACCTCGCCGATCAGCACGGAGCCGCCCCCCTGGGGAATGACGAACTCGTGATAGTAGTAGGGATACAGGGTGAGGCTCTCGCCGGGATGCAGGGTGATCACGGAGCCGGCGGGCACCGTATAGCGGCGGCCGTCCTGGAAGATCTCCACGTCCGTATCCGCCAGCTGCTCATCCTCGGTGGCATTGTAGAGCTTGAACTCGATGTTGCCGCCGCCCCGGTTGATGATGTCCTCCATCTTGTTCCAGTGGAAGTGCATGGGGGAGACCTGCCCCTCGTCGCACATGATGATCTTTTCCGCGTAGCACTTGGTATACTTGTCGTTGTGGACGTTGCCGTTGCGCAGGGTGATCAGAGCCAGGCCCAGGTGGGCGTAATCCCCCATGCCGTAGTCCGTCACATCCCAGCCCAGCTGGTTATCCCGAATCTCATCGTATTCGTGTCCCTTGGTCTCCCACTCCTCCGGGGTAAACTTGAGGAAGGGGGGCAGCTCAAAGCAGTGTTCAGCCAGCATGGCTTCAAAACGGCGGATGACCGCATTGATCTCAGAGCGTTTCATTTTCTTTCTCCTTTTTCATTTTAACTGGTCCGTATGCGATTCAGCTTATTCCAGGTTGGCGTGGTATTGCCACAGGCCCTTCATATCCAGGCCCTGGCGGTCGATGAGCAGCTTGGCCACAATGTCCCCCAGCAGCAGCAGGGTCTGCTCAAACAAAGAGGTCATGGGCTGCTGGGAATCGATCTCGTCCTCCAGGTAATACTTGGTGCGCACAGGCACCCGCACCATAAAGGCGGCGATATCCTTGAGGGGGCTGTTGGGGTTGGAGCCGATGTGGACCACCTTGGCGCCCAGGGCATGGGCCTTTTGGGCGATGCCTGCGGGAAACAGGGTGGTGCCGCTGCCGGACCCCACGATCAACAGGTCCTCCGGGGTAATGGCAGGCTCGGTGATCTCCCCGACGATATGGGTGTCGATCCCCAGATGGGCCCAGCGCTTGGCCATGGCCTCCAGGGACAGCAGCACCCGTCCTACCCCTACGAAAAATACCTTCCGGCTGGAAAGCACCGCCTCCATCAGCTGTTCCACAGACTGGGGGTCAATGGCGGACAGGGCGGTGTCCAGCTCCGAAAGGACCAGGGCCCGCACGTCCCCATAGGTGGGATCTTGCTTCATGCTTCCTCCTTTATTGGGATAGCGCCTGCTGCCGCAGGGCGCGAAGGGCAGCCCAGCTGCCGGTTAGGTCGTCCCGCTTCAGGCAGGTGCTGCCCGTAACGAAAATATCCACCAGCTCCTTGCCGTAGCAAAGGATGTTGTCCGGGGAGATCCGCCCGTCGATCTCGATCTTCACGGGCAGCTCCCGCTGCTGGATCATGCCCCGGAGCTCCCGGATCTTGCGTTCCCCATAGGGGACTTGCTTCTCCTTGGCGCTGCCTGCGTAGCCGGGATTGATCAGCATCAGCAGCACGGTATCGCACTTTTCCAGCACATACTCCAGGGTGGTCAGGGAGGTGGCCGGCTTGAGGGCGATGCCCGCCCGGGCGCCGGCCCGGTGGATCATGTTCAGCCGGTTGTCCAGATGGGGCTCGCACTCCCCGTGAAACACCAGCTGATCCACCCCTATATCCAGCAGCTCCTCCACAAAGTAATCCTGCTCCCGGGCCATCAGATGCACGTCAAAGGGCAGGTTGGTCTTTTTGCGAAGCTGCCGCACCACGTCCAGGCCGATGGGCATACTGGGGCTGAAATAGCCGTCCAGAATGTCCACATGCAGCATGGGGCAGCCGCTGTTTTCCAGCTCCCGCACCTGGGCTTCCAGGTTGCATAGATCCAGGCAGATCAGGGAAGGGGAAAAGATGCAGGGCTCGTTCCAAAGGCTCATAGGACGCCCTCCTTTCGGATCCTCTCGATCTCAGCCAGGGTGGGCAGGGATTCAATGGCGCCCTTTTTCTGCACGCAGAGCCAGCCTGCCGCGTTGCCGTATTCCATGGCCTCCTGAAGCAGGCTGCGGGTCAGCTGCTGGGTACTGTGTACCCCACTGTGCAGCAGGCAGGACAGGAACCCGCCCCAGAAGGCGTCTCCCGCCCCGGTGGCGTCCACCGCCTTGGCGGGCCGGCCGGGAAGCTCCCACACGGCGTCCTGCCAATAGCACTGGGCCCCCTGGGCGCCCAGGGTCTCCACCACCACGGCAATGCCCGTTTCCGCCGCCATGGCCTGGATGCCTTCCTGGCCTCCCATAAAGTCCGTCTCCTCCTCGGAGATCTTCAGAAGGTCCACATAGGGCAGGATGGCCGCTACGGATGCCCGGGCAGCCGCCCTGTCGCCGCCCCACATCAGATCCCGGTAGTTTACGTCAAAGCTGACCATGTATCCCCGCTTTGACGCCTGGCTTAGGGCGTAGGCGGTGGCTTCCGAGGCCGGGGGCGCGGACAGGGAACAGGAGCCCGCATGTAGGATCCTGGCGCCCTGGGCCAGGGCAACGTCCACATCGGCCTTGGTCAGGAACATGTCTGCGCCAGGCTTG
The DNA here is from genome assembly GCA_900542615.1 of uncultured Eubacteriales bacterium. Taxonomy (GTDB): domain Bacteria; phylum Bacillota; class Clostridia; order Christensenellales; family CAG-138; genus Pelethousia. The sequence goes on from UQOG01000095.1 coordinate 2,739, forward strand.
CGGGCAAAGGTAAAGCTCCGCTCCCCCCCTGGCCCCAGGGTGACAAAGGCCATGGTGGTCACTGCCTCCTCCACCATAGCCGGGCAGAGGACCGCAACCTGGTTTTCCTTCAGGGTATCCAGCAAAAACCGGCCGAAATCATCCGCGCCCACCCGGCCGCAAAAGCCTGCGAACAGCCCGTTGCGGGCCACCGCGATGGCCGCGTTGGCAGGGGCGCCACCGGCTTTGCGTATGTATACACCAGCCTCCTCCCCTGGCAAAAAGTCGATGACCATTTCACCGACGCTAATCAGGTCCAGCATGCATTCCATCCTTCCATATTATGTTTTATAAACGAAGCAGCAATCTAAAAGAAGTGTAGCATAGTCCCCCCCAGGTTTCAATAGGCCCGATGGGACTTGCCGGGATAAAATCGGTTCTTTTTCAGGCGCGGGCGCCCTCCCCGGAAAAAAGCGGGGGCGGAGGATGCCCTTCCCCCGCCCCTTATCAAACAGAGCTGCGTTCAACCGGCCAGGAACAGATGCTCCACCAGGATCTTTGTCCCGATCAGCACCAGGATAACGCCGCCGGCCAGCTGGGCCTTGGAGCGGCATCGCCCCCCAAACACGCTGCCCACCTTGATGCCCACGCCGGAGAGCAGGAAGGTGGTGACGCCGATGCACCCCACCGCCGCCCCCAGGTTCACATCCGGCAGCAGGGCGAAGGTGACCCCTACCGCCAGGGCGTCGATGCTGGTGGCCAGGGCCATGAGCAGCATAGTCCGAAAGCCGAAGGAAGCGTCTGCACAGCTTTCCTCTTTGGAAAAGGATTCCTTGATCATGTTGCCGCCGATGAAGGCCAGCAGCACAAAGGCCACCCAATGGTCCACCGCGGTGATGTAGGCTTGAAAGGCCGCGCCCAGCAGATAGCCCAGGGTGGGCATCAGGGCCTGGAAGCCGCCGAACCAGATCCCCACGCACAGCATATGCCGCAAGCGTATCTTCCCCGTTGCCAGGCCCTTGCACACGGATACCGCAAAGGCGTCCATGGATAACCCCACCGCTAAAAGCAGCAATTCCGCAAAGCCCATTCCCGTACCATCTCCTTTTTCCGCCTCAGCCCCAAAATAGGCTGGCGTCCATGCCGCCTCGGGGGCAACATGGACGCGTTCCATTGTATCATCTTTTCGTGGGCGTTGCAACGCAAAAGCCTTGCAGCCCCGGCATTTTTCCTATTGCCCCGGGCTGGGGGCAGGGGTCGCGGCCGGCTCGACGGCAGGCAGGGGCGCGCTCAGCCGCAGGGCTTTGACAAAATCCCCCAGGTATGCCTCGTCCTCGTAAGACACCTCCACCACCTTACCCTCGATGGAGGAGGCCATCACCATTTTCCCGTCCCCAATGCACACGCCGCAGCGGTAATTGACCCCTTCGTCGGTGTATTCAAAGAACAGGATATCCCCTGGAGCCACATCCTCTATTTTGCGAATGGTCATCAGGACCCGCCCCCCCATGCTGCTGCTGGCGGCCAATTGATTGGCCGGGAGCCGCTGGGCGTCTATGCCCGCCGCCTGGAAGCAGGCATATACCAGCCCCGCATCGTCATAGCTTTCCGGGCCGGAGCCCCCGGCGGAAAACGGCTTGCCCACCAGCGCCAAGGCCGGGGCGATCAGATCATCCCGGGGCGGGGGCATCTCCGTGATCCGTAGGGCATAGGCGAAATCAGCCGGAAGTTCGCCCACCACATCCATCACTTGATAGCCCAGTTCGGCTACGATCTCCGATTCGGTAATCACCTCTATCCAGGTTACCGGCTTTGTGCTGTTCCCCCGCAGAGTGCACCATCCAATGGCTTCCCCATCCGAATCATAGAAGAACAGGATGTCGCCCGGGATAGTCTGGTTGATGTCATCGATCCGCCGGCTTTTGCCTTCCATCTCCTGGGCCAATTCCGTGGCGGAGCCCCGCTCCTTCACATCCAGGCCATAGATCCTAAGACAGGCGCGCACCATGTGGATCTCGTCCTCAAACCTCCAATTTTGCGATATGGTCCGGCGGATCGCAGAATTGATATTCTGGCTTACAGAATCCGCCACATTGGTGGGCGCGGCGGCCTGGGCTGCGGCCGTCGCCTGCTGGGATTCCAGCAGGCCGGCATAGGTAAAGCTGCCTTCCCAGGCACATTCCCGATCCGGATATACATAGAGCCCCTTCAGGGCAATGGGCAGCTTCCCATAGCCGCCTACCAGCTCCATCCGGTAGCACAGGCCGTTGGTATAGATGTCCACATCCACGCATTGGGCCATAACGTTGTCCCCATGGGTGGCGCCCACGGTATATTCCGCCGCTTCCCCTTCCGCCAGCAGCCAGGTTTCCGCCAGTGTTTCGGCAGCCTCTATATATTCCGCCTGCACTTCCGGTTCTCTGAGCTGCTGGGAGGCGTCCTCCGGCAGCTGGGCAAGGGGAATGTTATAGGCCGGGTCGAAGAAGCGGCCGGTTTCCACAAAATACACCTGCCCGCTCATGGCGTTGATGAGGGCCAGCACGTATTCCGGCTCCGCGGCCGGGTCGCTGCCATAGGACACCTCCCAGTAGTCTCCATATTGTCCGGTAGCGTCCTTCCAGAAGGCAGCCGCCGCCTCCGGGGGCAGCTCCATCCCGAACATGGACGCCAGCACAACCCGGGCGCTATCCAGGGCGGCTTCCCGGGTGATATGGGCCGCCCCCGGCTCCCCCTGGGTGTAGGCGGCCGTCTGGATCACCTGGCCCTCCAATGCCTCCCGGCTGGCGCCCCCTGCCGGGCCGATGGGCAGCTGGCCGCTGCCGGCCGCCGGCTCCAGGCCCTCCGCCGGCACCTCGCCCACCTTCTTGACCCCGGAGAGCACCGCATCCTGGTTTACATAGGTGGCAATGGCAAACACCCCGGTGGCGCACAGCAATACCGCCAGCACCAGCAGCACTATTTTTTTCTTCATACGCATACGCCTTCCTTTCCCTTGGTTTTCTCCATTGTCCCACAGGGCGTTTACCAAATCGTAAGGGGGATATTAGGAAGTTGTGAAATCCACCTGTACCTGGGTCCCCAGCTCCACCTGGGAAGCGAAGGAAATGCGGGCCCTGTGCAGGGCGGCGATCCGATGGCACAGGGCCAGGCCCATGCCCTTGTTGCCCGTCATGCTGCCCCGTCTGGGAGGCGTCCTGGCCATGGCCAGGGTCGCTTCATCCATGCCGCAGCCATTGTCCGTCACCGTGAGGCAGCCTTCCCGAAAGGAAAGCTCCACCTGGGTGGCGCCGGCTTCCAGGGCGTTTTTCACCAGGTTATTGACCAGGCTTTGCAGCAGCGCCCCGTCCCCCTGTATTTCCCCATCGGTGGGTAGATAGCTTACCCGGGGAAAAGCCTTGGCCGCCCCTGCGAATAGCGCCGCCACCGGCACCTGCTCCACCCGCACGCTGCCCTCCCGCAGGTTGCCCAATAGGAGCAGCCGCTCCGCCAGGTCGGTCAGCCGGCGGCTCTCCTGCACGATAAATTCCGCCGCCTCCTGCCGCTCCACTTCCGAAGCGTTGGCCAGCTGCAAATATTCCCCATAGCCGCACACGGCGGTCAGGCTGGTCCGCAGCTCGTGGGCCAGCTGATCCATGGGCCGGTACAGGGCCCTAAGGGCCCAATACAGACCCAGGGCCACCGCAGCCGCCACCGCCGCGCCCCCTGCCAGCAGCGCCGCGGACAGCCGCCGCTGCTCCCGCACCACCTGGGTCACATCCCGGTGATACACCAGGCGCATCTGCTCCGCCCCAGGCAGCGTCCCGTCGATGCGCAGCATATAGCGCGCCCCTTCCCGCTCCATGACAGCCACCCGGCCCTCGATCCGGGGCCGCACCGCCGCCCCCGCCAACAGCATCCCGTTTTCCGTGACGCTCAGGTCCACGCCCAGCCGGTGATAATTGGCCACCAGAGCCTGGGCCAGGGCCATATGGGCCGGCAGGTCCTCCTCCTGGCGTTCCTGTAGGGTGGCCACATCCAACGCCAGGGAGCGAGCCGCCAGATCATGGATGTGAAGGGCGGCTGCCCTTTCGTTTTCCATGGCCTGATCCAAGGCCCCCTTGCCGATCAAAAACAAGCACAGGTAAAAGGCCGCCACAAACAGGGCCAGGCTGAACACATAGTTCTTTTCCCACAGCTTGAGCCCCAGCCTATTCCCCTTCATCCCGTACCTCCAACCGGTAACCTACCTTGTACACGGTCTTGATCCGCTTCTCCAGCCCCAGCTTTTGCCGGAGCCGGCTCACATGCACGTCCACCGTGCGAATATCCCCATAAAACCCATTCACATTCCAGGCCTTATCCAATATCTTCTCCCTGGACAGGGCTAGGTTCCGGTTGATGGCCAACGCCTCCAGCAGGGCGTATTCCTGGGGCGTCAATTCCACCGGCTCCCCGCCCCGGGTCACGGTCTTGGCGTCAAAATCAATGGCCACGTCGTCCACCCGGAATACCCCCTGGCCCGTCTTCATGGTGCGCCGAAGCACCGCCTGTACCCGGGCTACCAGCTCCAACGTCTCAAAGGGCTTTACGATATAATCGTCCGCCCCCAGGTGCAAACCCCGCAGCTTGTCCCCCAGGCTCCCCTTGGCGGTCAGGCAGATCACCGGCGTTTCCCGCTCCTGCTCCAGCAGGTCAAACCCACTATCTTTGCCCAGCATGATGTCCAACAGCATCAGGTCGAACCGCTCCCGCTCCAACAGCGCCCGGGCCGCAGGAAGGCTATCCGCCCCCTGGGGCTGATGCCCCACCAGCCGCAGGTTGCGAAGCAGCAATTCCCGTATCGCGCCCTCGTCTTCCACCACCAGGATCTTGGCCATGCCCACACCCCCTTTTGTTTAGCATACCATAGAAATGTTAGCAACCTGTTACAGCCCGGTCTTTTCTTTTTGCTTTTTCCTTCCACCCGGCAGGGCCGCGGAACGGCGCGGGGGGGCGGCGGCGTTTTGCGGGGGCTACAGCCCCCGCAAAACCAACGCAGGGCCGGGGCCTATGGCCCC
>UQOG01000096.1 GCA_900542615.1 uncultured Eubacteriales bacterium
GGCCGCGCTGCGGCCGGCCGGTTTTTTATTTGGACACGAAGGAAAGGGCGTGGGAGCGTCCTGGAGGCTTCCGCTGTCCGATAGAGACCAGATAAACGGATTCTGGAGCGTCCTGGGCATACTGTTGCTTCGCCGCAGGGGAACGACCTCTCGCATACCGAAGGGCAGACCCAAGGCAGCGCTTTTTGAGCTGGCAGGGATCTTGGGGCTTTTGGGAGACGGAAGGACCGGGAGCAAATCGCGGAGCAAGATCAGAAAAGGGATGCGGCGAAGCATTTGACGGATGAAGAACCCTTTGGCGCATATGCTATAGGGAGAAAACAAAGTAGGAGGCCAATATGAAACCCATCCGTTGGAAACAACTGCTTTTATGCCTGCTCATCCCCGAGGCGGTGGGGGGACTGGCAGGCTGGCTCACCAGCGACGCCGCCGCCCTGTTTGAGACCCTGCATAAGCCGCCCCTTGCGCCGCCGGCCTGGGCGTTCCCCATTGCCTGGGCCATCCTGTATGCCCTGATGGGGATCTCCTCTTATCTGATTTTGCAAGGCGAAGGGCCAAAGGTAAAACCCGCCTTGGCCGTCTATGGGGCCCAGCTGGCTGTGAATTTCCTTTGGCCCCTGGTATTCTTCCTGGGCCAGGCATATTTGCTAGCGTTTTTTATTTTGGCGCTGCTATATGGCTTGGTGCTTTGGATGATCCGGGCGTTCTGGTCCATACGGCCCGCCGCCGCCAATTTGCAGCTCCCCTATGTGCTGTGGCTGACCTATGCCGCGTATCTGAATCTGGGGATATCTCTCTTGAACCCGTAAACAGGTAGAAAAAAGTGGCCTGCCCCTTTGCTTCTAGCGGCAAAGGAGCAGGCCGAATCTATTTTATATAGAGGCGGGCGGCGTTTACGCCCGTTCCCCTATTCGCTCTTGATGGCCTCCAGGGCGGGGATACGCACCGCCTTGTTGGCGGGGTAGTAGCCGGAACCCAAGCCGATCAGGATGGAGAACAATATGGCAAACCCCAGCAACCAGGCCGGCACCACGGATAAACGGCTGCCTGGCGTGGTTAGGATGGTATAAACATCCATAAGGGAGGTGATGGAGGCCCCCTGGGATACCAGGTTCATGATCCAAGAAGCCAACAGGCTAATCACGCAGCCTATTACGCCGCCGATCAGGCCGATAGCGCCGGCTTCCAGAAGGAAGAGGCGGCGAATGTCTCGTACGTAGCAACCAAGGGATTTCATAATGCCGATTTCCCGGGTGCGCTCGGAGATGGACATGATCATGGTATTGGTGATGCCCAACGCCGCCACAAACAGGGAAATGGCCCCCAGGCCGCCCAACATCAGCTGCTTTTGCCGGGCTTCCTTTTCCATGGGCTGGCGTATGCTTTCCATGGAACTGGTCTGAAAGCCCATCTGCTTGATGTTTTTTTCCACCTCCGCCACCCGGTCGATGCCCGAGACCTTTACCAGCACGGTCTCGTAGCCCTTGGGGGGGCCGGATACCAGGTTTGCCGCCTGCTTGGCTTGATCCATCAGGGCCTGTAGGCTTTTAATGTCCAAAATCAGCCCTTGGGAGGTTTCATAGCCCTTGGAATAATCCTCTTTGATCCGGCCGGTAATGGTGATGGGCCGGGTAACGGGAGGGGCCTCCCCATAGCGGATCTCCAGCAACAGCTGGCCTTCCATGGCGTTGAAGTAAGCGGGGGGCGGCTCCCCTATGGTGCCGTCGTCCTGATACATGCTGTATAGGTCCACCGTGTTATACCCTTCCGGCCGCATGGTATCCTGAAAGGCGTATTCCATATATTGGCCGGCCAGGGCTTCCCCCTCCGCAAGGGGCTGGGGATAACGGCCGGAGAGCAGGTTGTAACCCAAGCCCTCTATCGCCTTGATGTCCAAGCCCGCTGCGCTGGCATAGTCCGCCATAAACCGCCGGCCCTCCCCGGCATAGAGCCGAACGGAAAAGTCATCCGGGCTCAGCTTGGGGGTGGCGGCTTCCACGTGCTCTAGGGCGGTAAAGGACCGCACTGCGCCGTCATCCAGCTTATTCCCTTGCTTGCCCCGGCCTTGGGGGTATACGGTGATGATGTTCAGGTCCCCCAGCTCCGAAAGGAGCTTATCCTGGGATTCCTTCATGCCGATGCCAATGGATACCATGATCACAATGGCGCAGCAGCCGATCAATACCCCCAGTACCGTGAGCAGGGTGCGGGTTTTCCGGCGCAGCAGGTTCTGGACGCACATGCGGATCAGATCCTGCCGGCCCATGGTTTACGCCTCCTCGTCTTTCCATTCATAGCTGTTTTGTCCTCCTTGCTTGGCGCCCCGCTTCTTCAGGTAGAACAGCACGCCCCCGCCGATGAGGGCCAATCCGCCTACGCCGATGAGAATATAGGGCAGGGGGCTTTTTTTCTCCCCGTCGTCCAGATCCATGCCCATATCGTCCAAATCCACAGGGTCATAGTAGGGCTCCTCCACGTTGAAGGATACCGGTACTTCCTTTTCCTGCACCTGGCCGCTGGCGTCCTCATAGCTGATCTTCACGTTGAAGCTAAGGACGCCGGCTTCGTCCGGGGTGAGGACAAAGTTGATGGTGCCGCTCTTGCCGGGCTCCAGGTTGCCTAGGTTTTGCACCGTGTTCAAAGCGGGGATGGAGCTGGGCAGCTGGGCTTGGGCGTTGGCAACATCGCTGCGGCCCTTGTTGTAGTATTGCAGGGTCAAGGTGGTTTCCTGGCCAACCATGGCGTCCTGGGGCGGTTTGGTCATGGTCACCTCAAACCGGTCCGGCTGATACAGGGGAATGGATAGCTTTTGCGGTATGGTCACCTGGCTGCGCTTGTTGTTATCCACGTATTCATATTTGAAGGTGACGGTCACCTCCCCGGCGCCCGGCTTGGCGGTGGGCAGGGCCATGAGCCGCACGGATTCGGACTTGGCCTCCTGCTTGCCCAGGCTGGCGTAGTAAAAGGTATTGGAGGAATCGCACAGGCTTAGGCCTTCCCCGGGCTCCAGGGTCATGACCACGTTTTCCAGCTTTTTCTTTTCGCTGGTGTTGAGGAAGTCCAGCTTCAGTGTAAATTCCGAGCCGGCGGCCACCTGCTGGCCGCTTTCCCCATAGGTGTACCGCTGCAAAATCACGTTGGGCACCGGGCCGTCCATCTGGGCGGCGTTGGGGTCCGTGGCCCGGGATAAAAGGTTCAGCCGGTCGGAGGCGGCGCCCTGGACAGGAGCTTCGCCATTGTAATAGGTAAATTTCACCTCCGCGGTAATGGTCTGCTGCTCTGCGGAAACGGTCTTAGCCGCCTTGAAGCGCAGGGTTAGGGCCGCAGTCTGGCCGCTGGGAATGTTCCCCAGGGGAAAGGAGGCGGCGTTTTCCGTCAGGATGAGGGAATCCGAGGTGGTGATGGTGACCAGGGCATTATCCATGCCGGCGCGGCCCATGTTGGTGAAAAACAGGGTGATCACAGCCTCGTCCCCGGCCTTGAGCAGGGGCACGTCGCTGCGGGAAAGCCGCAGGGAGGGGGCGGGGATCGCCACCGGGGCCGGGGGCTGGGTGGGCTCGGGGGCGGTGTACTCCACGCACTCCCCCAGGCTGATCTCCGCCTGGTCATAGGGCAGGGACAGGGCCCGATAGCCCACCATGCACCGGAAGGAACGGCCCTGGCCGTTGTAGGTGCAATCCGGGAATAGGACGGTGCATTGCAGGGGGTCATTGGGACCGGAAAGGAGCTGCACCTGGGGGGCGCCCCCGGTGGAAAAGCTATCCACCAGCCGGCTCACGTCCAGCTGGGAAGCATCCCCCGCCTGCTGGGTGGTGATGCCGGTGTTCATCAGGGAAAGCACGATGGTCACCTTATCCCCCTTGCGGATGCTGCCGGCAGGGCCGCCCCCGGACAGGGCCTGGTAGCCGGTGACCACCAGGCTGCTGGAAAGAGGCGTGTCCGTTGCACCGGGCTGGCCGCTCAGGGGGGCGCCATTGGCGGGTGGGCTGCCCGCGGCCGCAACGGCCTCAGGAGCCGGGGCTGCCGGCTCCTCCGCTAGGGCCATGGCGGGTAGGCAAAGGGTAATCAGGACCAAGACGAAAGCGCATACGCGGGTAGTCCATCCTTTCATGTGGTAGGTTCCTCCTGCAAGTGATGATTTTGCTGAATTTTGACGATCTCCCCGTCGATCAGGGTGACGATGCGGTCGGCATAGTCGGCCATTTCCGGGTCGTGGGAGACCAACACGATGGTCTGGCGGTTTTCCCGGGCAAAGCCCCGGATCATCTCCATGACCTCAATGGTGGTTTTAGAATCCAGGTTGCCGGTGGGTTCGTCGGCGAACACCACGTCCGGCTTGGCGATAAAGGCCCGGGCAATGCCCACTCGCTGCTGCTGGCCGCCGGACATCTGGCCGGGATAGTGATGCAGCCGGTGGGACAGGCCCACCTGGCGAAGCATTCGGGCGGCAGCCCGCTCCCGCTGGGCCCGGGGTACGCCCCGGAACATAAGGGGCAGGGCCACGTTTTCCACGGCGGTCAGGGCGGGCAGCAGGTTATAGGATTGAAACACGAATCCCAAATGCTCCTGCCGGAATTTGGCCAGCGCCTCTTCGGAAAGCTGGCCGATGGGGACCCCGCCGATGGACACCTGGCCCCGGGTGGGCTTTTCCATACCGGCCAGCTGATTAAGTAGCGTGCTTTTGCCGGAGCCCGAGGTGCCGAAGATACAGCAGATCTCGCCCCGGGGGATGGTCAGGTCGATGGACTTGAGGGCCACCACCACCTCTTCCCCCACGGGATATTCCTTGCGCAGGGCCGAGACCTGGATAAGAGGGGCTTTGCGGGCAGTTTCCATAAGGTACCTCCTTTCGCCGCAATGGTTTAGAGAATACCGGGCAAAGCTAAAGAAACCCGCCACCAAAAGATAAAGGATTATGAAGAAATTCGAGAGAGTAAAAGCGGTTGTATCATTAGATGCGATCGCACATAACTTTGCGGAAATGAAGAAAAATATTGCAGAGGGAACGCAGATCGTTGCGGTGATCAAGGCAGATGGATACGGACATGGGGCAGAGGCAATCGCCCGTCTGATCGAAGACTATGATTATATCTGGGGATTTGCGGTTGCAACACCTGAGGAGGCACTTCAGCTTCGTACCTTCGGCGTCAAAAAACCGATTCTGATCCTGGGGATTGTTTTTGAGGAATATTATACAGAAATGATCGCAAAAGAGATTCGTCTGACGGTCTGTACTTATGAGATGGCACAAGAACTCTCAGAGGAAGCAAAGCGTCAGGGAAGAAATGTACATATTCATATTGGTCTGGATACCGGAATGAGCCGGATCGGATTTGCAGACAGGCAGGAAAGTGTCGCCCAGATCAAAAAGATCAAAGAGCTTCCGAATGTCGAGATTGAGGGAATGTTCACTCATTTTGCGAGAGCGGATGAAACAGACAGAAGTCCGGCTATGGATCAGCTGAAGCGTTATCTGAATTTTGCAAAGCTTCTGGAGGATGCCGGAGTTCAGATTCCGATGAAGCACTGTTCCAACAGTGCCGGAATTATCCGTATTCCGGAGGCGAATCTGAATGCAGTACGGGCAGGTATTACGATCTATGGAATGTATCCTTCCAACGAAGTAGAGAGAGACAATCTGAAACTGATCCCGGCTATGGAACTTAAGAGCCACATCACCTATGTCAAGACTCTGGAGCCGGGGGCTGCGATCAGCTATGGCGGAACCTTTACCGTCAAGAAGAAAATGAGAGTGGCAACGATCCCGGTCGGATACGCAGATGGATATCCACGTTCTCTGTCAAATAAAGGCTGGGTGCTGATCCACGGTAAGAGGGCTCCGATCCTTGGAAGGGTCTGTATGGATCAGTTTATGGTGGATGTCACAAAGATTCCGGAGGCGGATATGGGTGACGAGGTGACTCTGATCGGAAAAGACGGAAAGGAATTTATCAGCATGGAAACCTTCGGGGATCTGTCCGGACGTTTTTCCTATGAATTTGCCTGCGATATCAGCAAGCGTGTTCCGAGAGTCTATATCAGAGACGGCAGAGAATGGGGAGAGCTTACCTTCTTTAACTAAGGAAGATGATTCGTAACTGTGAGGCTGAGCAGTTACGAAATCAGATGGAAACACCACACATGTATACACGAGAAAAAAATGGAAATACTAATTCCAGAGAAAAAAGAATCGGAGTGTGATTGTGTGGTAATTAAAAGAGGGGATATTTTTTATGCAGATTTAAGGCCGGTAGTTGGGAGTGAACAGGGTGGTGTCCGCCCGGTTCTGATCATTCAGAATGATGTGGGCAACCGACACAGTCCTACGGTCATCTGTGCTGCGATTACTTCCAAGATGAATAAGGCAAAGCTGCCGACGCATATTGAAATCGATGCTTCTTCTTATGGAATTGAGAAGGACTCGGTGATCTTGTTGGAACAGCTGCGTACGATCGATAAAAAAAGGCTGAAGGATAAGGTATGCCATCTTGACCAGACAATGCTGGATCGAGTGAATCATGCCCTTGAAATCAGCCTTGAACTTACTTTTTAGGCTGTTATCCTTGACGAACAGAAGCTAAAGTGCTATATTTTAGCAGTAATTGTGCTGATTTTAAACAAATTACGGAAGGAATAGATAAAAAATGGACGATGGCAGTCGATTGCCCCGCAGGGGGCCGGCGAAGGTTATAGACTGGATCCAAGGTCTTTTTTCTGGAGTTTTTCATTTCTTTAAAGGGGAACAGGAAGATTCTGTTACGGAAAAAGAAATCATCTCTATGGTGGATGAGGCACATGAGAAAGGTGTCCTCCAGAAAGATGAAGCAGAGATGATCCAGAATATTTTTGCTTTTGAAGATAAAGAAGTGGGTGTGGTTATGACTCACAGAAGCAGTGTGGCTGCTTTTGCGATGGATGATCTGCTCAAGGATGTTGTGAATCATATGATGGAGGAGGAAAATTCCCGATATCCGGTCTGCGGGGAAGATATGGATGATATCCGGGGACTGATCCATTACAAAGATGCACTGAAATTCTTTACACAGAATCCATGGGCGAAGTTCAAACCACTGAAAGAGCTTCCGGGGCTTATCAGGAAAGCGACTTTTGTTCCTGAGACCAGACATATCGGACAGCTTTTCCGTACCATGCAGGCCAGACAGGTACATATGGCAGTTGTCGTGGATGAGTATGGTCAGACGGCAGGAATCGTAACGATGGAAGACCTCATTGAGGAAATCGTCGGGGATATTTTTGATGAATACGATGAGAGCAGGGATACATTTCGGACACAGGTAGATAACAGTATCATTATTGATGGACTTGCCAGTCTGGATGATGTGGAGCAGGAACTGGATATTGAATTCGGTGATGTAGAAATGGAAACGCTGAACGGTTATCTGACAGAGCTTCTGGGACATATTCCGTCCAGGGAGGATCTGGACAAAGAAATTGTTGCAAACGGCTACAGATTTAAGATCCTTTCGCTGGGCAACCGGACGATCGGCAGGGTCAGAGCCGAGAAAATAAATGACAAAGAAACAAAAGGAGAGAGTGAAAAATGTCAGGACATTCAAAATTCGCAAACATAAAGCACAAAAAGGAAAAAAATGACGCAAAAAAAGGTAAAGTATTTACTGTAATCGGCCGTGAGATCGTTATGGCAGTCAAAGCCGGCGGTGCGGATCCGAACAACA
>UQOG01000097.1 GCA_900542615.1 uncultured Eubacteriales bacterium
AAGGGAGCTATGAACACCTCGAAAAAGTGGCGCAAGCCACTTTTTCGACAGCCTGCAGCGAGCCGCATAAATTTGCGGCTCGCTTGCGTAGGGGGGGCAGATGGGCTAGCTGGCGGATCCCACCGTGGCGCCAAAGGGCATAAGGGCCAGCTTGGCCAGCTTGAAGTATTGCTTGCCCCAGGGGATGCCGATGATGGTGACGCACCACAGGCAGCCAAATACAAAGGCTTCGATGGCCAAGGGCAGGCCGCTGATCAAAAGCCAGAGGATGTTGGCCAATAGGGACATGGCCCCGCCGCCGTATTGGATCTCCTTGCCAAAGGGCCAGAAGGTCAGCTTGGCGAACTTGAAGCACTGGAGCCCCCAGGGGATGCCGATGATGGTGACGCACCACAGGATGCCGGCCAAAAACCAGCTCAGGCCCAGGAGAAACCCGCCGAATAGGAACCAGAGAATGTTGCCGATCAAGCGCATGGGTCAGACAGCCTCCTCGTTTGAAATGGCGCGGCGCAGGATGCGCCGCGAATCAGCCTACATTATAGCACATTCTTCCAGGGGTTGCACGGTTATGGAGATATCCCCGGAGAAATCCTGCAGGTCCAGGGTCAGGTAGCAGCTGCCTGCCGGGGCCTCCAGAGGGCCCTCGTATTCCCCGGAGCCGGAAAGCAACGCCTCCGGATCGCCGCTGCCGATCTGATAGCGGAGCTGGGCCGTTCCCGCTTGGCCCTGGATTTGGCCCCATAGGTAGAGGGCTTCCGGCTCAATGCTGGTGCCGCCGAAAAGGGTTAGCTTGCCGGTATAATCGGAGAGGGAAGCCTGGTAGCTGCCGGTATAGCCGTCCGGATCCCGCTCCAAGATGCCGGGGGTCTGGGCGGGCGAATCCAGGGCCAGGGCCCCTGCTTGCTCCACAGCTTGGCTATAAAAGGCCAACAGATGATCTTGCCCCACCGTATCCAGGGCCTTGGGCAGCAGCACCACAAACAGCAGGAACACGCCCAACAGCAGGAACAGATAAGGGAGATGGGTCTTTAGCATGGGCGACCCTCCGTACCCCACCGGACGATCCGGTAATACACCCGGGCGGTGAGCCGGTAGGCGATCCAATACAGCAGGGCAAAGCCCAGGGAGACAAACCCGGCGCAGGTAATGGCCAGCCCAAAGTCCGACATATTGAAAGCGCCCAGCATTCTGGAGAGGATACGGCTGGCAAATACCATATGTAGCAAGGTAGCCCCCAGGGGTAGGAAGAAAACCCACAGCACCTGGGAATTGATGACGCGATGCACCTGCGTTTGATCCATGCCCACCTTTTGCAGCAAGGCGAAGCGTTCCCGGTCCTCGTTGCCCTCGGTGATCTGCTTGAAATAGAGCATCAGCACTGCCACCGCCAGGAATAGGATGCTAAAGAAAGCGCCTAGGAATAGAAGCCCGCCGTAGGTGCCATAGCCTGTTTGCCGGGCGGAAAAGATGTCGTTGATCTGGCGGAAATCCTCCTCTGGCGCCCCGAAAGCCGCCGCCATCTTAGCAGGGATCTGCTCCACAAAGTCCAGGCAGGCGTCCTCTGGCCCCGCCAGGTCGAAATATAGGTAGTCGTCCAGCAGGATGGAATGGGGCAGCGCCTGGCAGGTGGAATCCGCGTAGACCACCAGAAATCCAACCAAGGGCGCTTGATAGCCTTCATTCTGGGTGTTTTCCGTATGTACCAACCGTCCATCGGTCTGGGCGGACATGGTCAACCCTTGGGCCTGGGCCTGTTCCGCCAGAAAGGCGTCAATGGCCGTGGGGGTCATCTGAGGGTTGGGGTTTTCCGGGTCCTGGGCGATATCATAGCATACGTTGTAGGGATATAGGGGCTTTAAGGTCTCCTCCTGGCCTAGATAAAGGGCGAGGGTGCCGGTAAGGGTCACGGTGAGCATGGTGGACAGGATGCAGATGGTAGCCAGGCTACTGGCGTTTTGCCGCATCCGGTGGAACATGCTGGCAACCGAGACAAAGTGGCTGGGCTGGTAATAGAAATTCTTATTGGCCCGCAGCAGCCGCAAAATGGCGATGCTGCCCGCCTGGAAGAGGAAGTAGGTGGCGATAATCACCATGAGTACCAGCAGGAAAAAGATGCCCATGGCCATGCCGGGCTTTTGGATGGTCCAGGCAAAGTAATAGGCGGCGCCCAGGAGCAGCAGGCCCAGGATGGCCTTTGGAACCACCAGGCGGCTGTCCTTTTCCCCTTGGCGATGGCTCTGCATGAGCTGGATGGGGTTGGAAAGATGGACCTGGGCCAGGTTATACAGGCAGGTGCATACGAATACCGCCAGGAACAGCCCGGTCACCGCAAGGTATGCCAAAGGCGAGGGGGAGAAATCCAGGCTGGGGAGGCTGCGCATAAGCTTGAGCAGGACCAAAAAGAGCAGCTTGCCGAACATCAGGGCAAACACCAGCCCCAGGCATAGGCCCCCCAGCAGCACCATGGCGTTTTCCCATACGAGGATCCGGCCTACGTGGCCCTTGGAAAGCCCCAATACCCCATACAGGCCGAATTCCTTTTTTCGCTGCTTGATGAGGAAGCGGTTGATAGACAGAAGGAAGCAGAAGGCGAAAATGGTGAACACAACGGTCCCCATGGCAAACATGAGCCGGGCGTTTTCGCCGCCGGGGACCCCGGTCAAGTTTTCGGCAAAGGACATGCTCACCACCAGGAAATATACGCAGCCGATGATGGCTGCCGCCAGCAGGTAGGGGAGATAGACTTCCCGGCTGCGGCGGATGTTGTCTGCGGCCATTTTGCGATAGAAGCCGTTACCCAACATCCGCACCCCCCTCCGAAAGGACGGACAGATTGCTGACGATCCGGTCGAAAAAGGCCCGGTTGTCCCCGTCCCCCCGATAGAGCTGGGCGAAGATCTCCCCATCCTTGATGAACAGCACCCGGCTGGCATAGCTGGCGGCCATGGCGCTGTGGGTCACCATGAGGATGGTACGTCCCACCTCCCGGTTGAGCCGGGCGAAATTCTGCAAAAGCTCCACCGACGAGCGGGAATCCAGGGCGCCGGTGGGTTCGTCCGCCAGGAGGATCTGAGGATCTGTGATCACCGCTCGGGCCACGGCGGCCCGCTGTTTTTCCCCGCCGGACACCTCGTAGGGGAATTTATCCAGCAGGGTCGTAATATCCAGCATCTTGGCCACCGGCTGGAGCCGGGCTTCCATTTCTTTGACGGGGACTTGGGAGAGCACCAGGGGCAAAAGAATGTTATCCCGAATGGAGAAGGTATCCAATAGGTTAAATTCCTGGAACACAAACCCCAGGTTTTCCCGGCGGAATTTGGCAAGATCCCGATCCCGCACCGAAGAAAAGGGAGTGCCGTTTAGGAAGATCTGGCCGGCGGTGGGTCGGTCCAGGGAAGCGATGATGTTCAGCAGGGTGGTCTTACCGCTGCCGCTGGCCCCCATGATGGCCATAAATTCCCCTTCCTGTACGGTGAAGCTGATGTTTTTCAGGGCTACGCATTGCGTTAGCCCCAATTTGGTGGTATATACTTTTTTAACATTTTGAATCTGTAAAAGCTCCATGGCTGACCTCCTTGTATCGGATACTGCCATTATAGGCCGGGCCAAAAGGCGGCCGCCATGGCCCGGCCTTACATCCCGCCGGGAGAGCCTTACATTTTTGTCACATAAACCGGAAGGCGTCCCCGTCCGGGAACCGGAGGAATACCCGGGTTCCCTGATCCAGCCGGCTTTCCACCGCCAGGGCGATGCCCAGGGCGTCCGCCACCCGCTTGGCCATGTATAAGCCGATACCGCTGGCCCGGCTATCCAGCCTGCCGTTGTAGCCGGTATAGCCCCGCTCAAAGATCCGGGGCAGGTCCTCGGGCCGGATGCCGATGCCCGTATCCTCCAGCACCAGCCGCTCCCCTTCCATATAGATCCGCATCCCGCCGGTATGGGTATATTTTGCCCCGTTGGAGATGATTTGCTCCAGCAGGAAGCCCAGCCATTTTTTGTCGCTCACCACGGTTTCGGCCAGGGGGCCGAGCTCCACCCACAGGCCCTGGTGGATGAACAATAGGGCGTATTTTTTTACGCATTCCCGCAGAAGGGCCGGCAGGTCGCACCGGGTGATCACCAGGTCGGAGGCCAGATCCTGAAGCTTGTTGTATTGGAGGGCCAGCTCCGCGTAGCGCTGCACCTTGAACAGCTCCTGCTTGAGCACCTCCGCCTGGGGGCTGGTATCCTGCCGCAGCACCAGCTCCATGGCGGCGATGGGGGTCTTGATCTGGTGGACCCATAGGGTATAATAGGCCAGGCTGTCCGCCTGGTTTTTTTCCAGCGCCCGGCGCAGGGCGGCCGCCTCCTGGGCCAGCTCCTCGATCAGGGACCCGTAGGCGGCCTCCATGGCCCCGTCCGGCCGGGGCAGGCTGGCGGGCAAGGACCCCAGCCGCCGGAGCAGGTGCTGGAGCTGCCGGAGCCTGCCGCAAAACCGGCTGCCCTCCGCCAGCAGCAACAGCAGCAGCAGGAAGCTGATCATGGCGCCGGCATAGAGGGCCAGGGCCATGTCCTGGCCCCCCAAAAAGGCGGCGAGAAGCAGGATGGCCATGACGATCCCGTAAAACAGCAGCAGCTGCCAGCGGCTGCGAAGATAGGCGAAAACATTACCCATGGACGCTATACCCCTGCCCCTTGTGGGTCACGATACAATCCTCCCCCAGGCCCGCCTCCCGGAGGGTGCGCCGCAGCCGGTTGATGTTGACGGTGAGGGTGTTGTCGTCCACAAACACGTCGCTGTCCCATAGCCGCAGCATAATGGCTTCCCGGGATACGATCTGGCCGGGCTTTTCCAATAGGAGCTGTAAAATGCCCAGTTCGTTTTTCGTCAGGGGGATCCGGGCCCCATCCCGCACCAGGCAGCCGGCCCCCGCGTCCAGCACCGCGTCCCGGAGCCGGGGAAGAGGCTGCTGCACCTCGTACGCATAGCTGCGGCGCAGCATGGCCTGGATCTTGGCCAGCAGCACCTCCATGGATAGGGGCTTGGTGATATAGTCGTCGCCCCCCATGTTCATGGCCATGACGATGTCCATATCCTCGGTGCGGGAGGAGATGAAGATCACCGGCACCGCGCTGGTTTTACGGAGCTGGGCGCACCAGTAAAACCCGTTGAAATAGGGCAGGGATACGTCCATAAGGATCAGGTGGGGTTCCAGGGCGGCGGCGGTTTCCAATACCCGGCGAAAATCCGTGACCTTCTCCGCCGCAAAGCCCCAACTCTTTAGATAGGCCGCGATTCCATCGGCGATCACGGCATCGTCCTCTACGATCAGGATGCGATATTCCATCATTGGCCTCCTTATCCGCGGCAATGGGACGTATGCCGCTGCCTTCAGTATACCGCGCAAACGGCCATAGGGCCATAATAGTTTTTGCAGCCCAGGCCGTCATTTTTTAGGAGCAAGGGGGGTGCGGGGTCGGATTTTCCCTGGGATAGCAGGCATGTTATAAATATAGCAAAGAAACAGTATAATGGGCGCTTATGGGATCTGCAATCTTTCCTTCATCTTTTGACGGTTTTCGCATTGCGACATGCATCAGGTTCTGGTATACTTTATATGGGGCGGAATGTCCCATAAAGAATATAAGCAACATGGAGGGAAACCATTATGTCCGGAACAGACGGGATAATCCGCATCTTCGCAGGCACGGCCAGCAAGGGGTTTGCGCAAAAGATGTGCGATTATCTGGGTACGCAGATGGGGGATTGCAGCACCATCATCTTTTCCGAGGGCAACACCTTTGTGCGTATCAATGAGAGTATCCGGGATAAGGACGTATACTTCGTGCAGACCCTGGGGTTGGATCCCAACAACGAGTTTGCGGAGCTGCTGTTCTTTTTGGATGCCTTCAAGCGTGCCAGCGCCAACTCGGTAACGGCCATCATCCCGTATTTCAGCTATGCCAAGGGCGATAAAAAGGACGAGCCCCGGGTATCCATCCGGGCGCGGGTCTGCGCCGAATGCATCGAGCTGGCGGGTGCGGACCGGGTGGTCACCATGGACCTACATGCGGCGCAGGTACAGGGCTTCTTCAAAAAGCCGGTGGACCATCTATATGCCCAATCCCTGCTTTGCGCCTACGCCCGGCGGCTGAACATTGTGGACGACAACCTGGTGGTGGTCTCCCCGGACGCGGGCAGCGCCAAACGGGCCAGAAGCATGGCCAACGAGCTGGGCTGCGCAGTGGCCATCGGGGACAAGATGCGGGCCGGCCACGATGAGAACGCCAAGGTATTGGAAATCATCGGCGAGGTGAAGGGAAAGAACTGCATTATTGTGGACGACTTCACCATTTCCGGCGGCACCCTGGTGGACGTGGCCCACGGCCTGAAGGACAAGGGAGCCAAGAACATTTACGCCTTCCTGTCCCACGTGGTGCTGCAGGAGAAGGCCGTCAAAAAGATCGAGGACAGCCCCATTGAGCTCTTGGTCTCCACGGATACGGTGGATTGCCCGGCTGCCCGGCAGAGTGAAAAGATCAAGATCCTGTCCGCCGCCCCCATGTTCGCGGAGGCGGTGCGGCACATCCACGACCGGATCCCCATGAGCAACCTGTTCGATAACCCCAGCCGCCGAATGCTCACCATGAGCTTTGAGCGGCAGCTGAGCATGGAGGACCTGCGGGGCAAATCCATGCTGGAGTAACCCCTCGGCTTCCATAATATACACAAATCTCAGCCTGTCGAAAAACCCCCGGGGGGTCGGGGGCCGCAGCCCCCGGAGGCTTTGATCGGATTTGGCGACATGTGCGTCAAATCCGCAAAAAGCCTTGCGTAGCAAGGGTTTCCTTGCATAGCTCCCTGGCCGCGCCGTAGGCGCAAGGGAGCTATGAACACCTCGAAAAAGTGGCGCAAGCCACTTTTTCGACAGCCTGAAATCTATCCATAGGACTGTCTTGCTTTGAACCGTCTTATTCAGGAAAAGCAAGGCGGTTCTTTTTTTTGCAGAAGCGGGAAGCGGGGATCATGGATGATCTACAAACAGAATAATATAAAGAAAAGAGACGGAAAATGGTGTCGAAATTTGTGGGCGATTGGAAACCTTTGTACAATTTTTTTAGATTACTTGCTTCCGCCAAAAAATATGGCAAAATAAGACACAAGAAAACAAGACAAAGCGCAAAACAATAGGAGGAAGGTTATGGAACGATCAGAATATGTGGAAAACCGGCTGTTGCGGATTGGGGCAACGCCGGAATACGTAGGATATCCCTATCTGCTGGACAGCATTCTGCTGGTATGGGACAAGCCGGAGGCAGGGCGGAATATTACGACCCAGGTATATCCGGCCATTGCCCAGCGGTGGGGCGTAAGCGCGGCCAGCGTAGAGCGGAGCATCCGCACGCTGATTGCAGCCTTATGGCAGGACCAGGACCGGCGGGCGCTGGGACAACTGCTTGGCCGGGATTACGAGACGCCGCCGGGGAATTCCAAATTCATCGGGGTAGCAGCCTGCCGGCTTCGGATGTTTTACCGGGGCGGCGGAGAAACATCGGGAAGAATGGACGGCAGCGCGTAAAAACGGTTTGCAAAGCGGGCGAAACTATGGTACAATCACACTTGGTAATTCGATTGCCGGTGTGATGGAATTGGCAGACGTGACGGACTCAAAATCCGTTGGTGGCGACACCGTGTGGGTTCGAGTCCCA
>UQOG01000098.1 GCA_900542615.1 uncultured Eubacteriales bacterium
GGGAGCTATGAACACCTCGAAAAAGTGGCGCAAGCCACTTTTTCGACAGCCAAAACGCCCCCTTGGGCAAAGCCCAAGGGGGCGTTGACGGCCGCAGCGCTTACAGCTTGCGCAGCGCCTCCTCCAAGGCGGTCTTGGAAGCGGTTTTTTCGTCCTTTACCTTGATAACCCGCGCAGGCGCGCCGGCAGCCATGACCCCAGGGGGCACGTCTTGCAGCACCACGGAGCCTGCGCCGATCACGGAGCCCGCGCCGATGCGCACGCCCTCTGCAATGACCGCATTGGCGCCGATCATCACGTTATCCTCCACCACCACCGGCTGGGCGCTGGCGGGCTCGATCACCCCGGCCAGGATGGCGCCGGCGGCGATGTGGCAATTCTTGCCCACCGTGGCCCGGCCGCCCAGCTTGGCCCCGATGTCGATCATGGTGCCTTCGCCCACGGAAGCGCCAATGTTCAGCACCGCGCCCATCATGATGACGGCGTTTTTGCCGATGCTCACCTGTTCCCGGATGATGGCCCCGGGCTCAATGCGAGCCTCCAGGTTTTTGATATCCAGCAGGGGCAGGGCGGAATTTCGCCGGTCGTTCTCAATGACCATATCCTCAATGGCGTCCTGATTGGCCTCCAGGATGGGGCCAAGCTCCCGCCAGTCCCCGAATACCACCTTATCTCCCGGGCCAAAGACCTTGGCGTCCCCGTAGTCGATGGGGCGTTTTTCTTTTATATATATTTTTACCGGAGTTTTTTTCTCCGCCTCGCTGATGTAGCGAATGAGCTCCTGGGCG
Source organism: uncultured Eubacteriales bacterium (assembly GCA_900542615.1). Lineage (GTDB taxonomy): Bacteria > Bacillota > Clostridia > Christensenellales > CAG-138 > Pelethousia. The sequence goes on from UQOG01000098.1 coordinate 789, forward strand.
TTCATTTTGGTCATAGGTCACCTCCAAATACGACTTCCTCCAAAGTATACCAGCCCTTTTCCATTTTGGAAAGGCGGGCTGCCGCTTCCAATGCGCCGGCTGCAAAAACCCGCCGGCTGGCGGCCTTGTGGGTCAATTCAAAGACTTCGTCCTCCCCGAAAAAGGCCACCTTATGCTCGCCGGCAACGGTGCCGCCCCGCAGGGAATGGATGCCGATCTCCCCCTTTTTCCGGGGGCCGCAGAGGCCTTCCCGGCCGTAGACGGGCTGCAGGGTATGCTGGGGATCCAGGGCCTCCACCAGGAGCTTGGCGGTGCCGCTGGGGGCGTCGGCCTTGCGGTTGTGGTGGGTCTCGGTGACCTCCACATCCCAGCCGGCCAAGGGGGTGGTGGAAAGGACCTGCAAAAGCCGCTTGCATACGGCAATGCCCAGGGAATAGTTGGCGCTATAGAGGATGGGCGCATAGGCTGCCAGGGCCTTCAGGGTATCCATATCCTGGGGCGAATAGGCCGTGACCCCGGAAAGATAGGGGGTGCCGGTACGGCGCACATAGGCGGCGGCAGCCTCCAGGGCGCCGGGGCCGGAAAAATCCAACGCCACGTCCCCCCGAGGCAGGGCGGCCAGGGTATCCAGGTCGTCCACATCCACCCGGGCCAGGGCGGTATGGCCGGCGGCCTCCGCCAGCTCCCACAGCATGGAGCCCATGCGGCCCCGTCCGATCAGCACTAGGTTCATGCCAGTAGCCCCGCTTCCTCCATGGCGGCCCGCAAGCGTTGGGCTGCACCTTGGCTCATCTCATATAGGGGCATCCGGCAGGGACCCACCTCCCAACCCATCATGTTGAGGGCGGCTTTCACGGGGATGGGGTTCACCTCCAGGAACAGGCTGTTGATCAGCTCCAGGTAACGCAGCTGGGCCGCGGTGGCGGCGGCGGTGTCCCCGGAGAGATAGGACATGACCATATCATGGGTCTGCTTGGGCAGGATGTTGGCCAATACGGAAATGACCCCGCTGCCGCCGACGGACAGGATGGGGACGGTGATATCGTCGTTGCCGCTGTACATGGCGAATTCCGGCCCAAGATACCGGGCGATCTTGCAGGCATAGCTCATATTGCCCGAGGCCTCCTTGATGCCCATCACGTTGGGATGGCCGGCCAGACGCTTGACCACGCCTTCGGAGATGGCGCAGCCGGTGCGGCCGGGCACGTTATAAAGGATGCAGGGGATATCCACCGCGTCCACCACGGTGGCAAAGTGGCGGTACATGCCTTCCTCGTTGGTTTTGTTATAATAGGGGGCGATGATCAGCAGGCCCTGGGCGCCCATGGCCTGGTAGCGCAGGCTTTTCTCCAGCATGGAAGCGGTACAGTTGGAGCCGCTGCCTACGATGACCGGGATACGGCCGTTGACCCGCTTGAGCACGTATTCGCACACCGCGTCGTCCTCTTCGTCGGTCATGGTGGCGGATTCACCGGTGGTCCCCAGGGCCACGATCCCGTCGGTCCCGTTTTGGATCTGCCAATCCACCAGCTCGCCCAGCTTGGAAAAGTTCACCGAGCCGTCCTGGTTAAACGGCGTCACGATGGCAACGATAGAGCCTTGGATACGAAGCATGGGAGTCCCTCCTTATTGAATTAATATATGATTTGCCGGCAATGCTGGCCAATGGTCACGCCTGCTGGGCTTCCAGCTGGTCGTCCCGGAGCTGGAAGGTATCCGCCAATACCCGGATGGCTTTGCTCTGGTTCTCCTGGTCCACGGTGAGGGAGATAGAGATCTCCGAGGTGGTCACCTGGTAATAGGGGATGCCCGCCTGGGTCAAGGCGGTAAAGGCGGCGGCGGCGATGCCCCCATGGGTACGCATTCCCACCCCCACCAGGGAGAGTTTGGTCAGGGTCCCCTGATGCAGGGGCTGCCGGGGGAAGCCGCCCGTCTCCATGCGGCCCAGCAGCAGCTTGGCGTCCGCTTCCGAGCAGCTAAAGGAGGCCAGCACCCCGCTGGGCAGGGTCTGCTGGGAGATCATATCCACGTTTACATCCAGCTCCGCCACCAGCTCGAAGATCCGGCTCACCCCGCTGCCATCCGGGGCCAGGCCGTCTATGGTGAACATGGCGCAGTTTTCCTTGATGCTAAGTCCCGTGACCGGCATATCCTCAAAGGTTTCATTCCATTCCATGATATAGGTTCCTTTCCTCAGGTCTTCTTCCAATGAACGGCCCAGATACAGCTTCACGCCGTATTTCTTGGCCAGCTCCACGCTGCGGGTCTCCAACACCCCGGCCCCCAGAGAGGCCATCTCCATCATCTCCTCGTAGGTGACCCGGTGCAAGGGCTTGGCGCCCGGGCATTTGCGCGGGTCCGCGGTGAAGATGGAGTCCACGTCCGTATAGATCTGGCAATCCCAGCCCAGGGCCGCGGCCAGGGCCACGGCGGTGGTATCCGAGCCGCCCCGGCCCAGGGTGGTGATGGAGCCGTCCTGGCTGACCCCCTGGAACCCGGCCACCACCGGCACCTTGCCCGCCGCCACGCAGGCTTCCACCGCGTCCGCCTTGATCTGTAGGATCTTGGCCCGGGAATGGTTGGTGTTGGTGAGCATACCGCACTGGGCGCCGGTAAAGGACATGGCCGGCACCCCCAGGTTTTGTAGGGCCATGGCCAAAAGGGAAATGGTCTTTTGCTCCCCGGTGGCCATGAGGGCGTCCATCTCCCGGGGACAGATATTCTCCCCCACCTGGCTGGCCAGGGCGATCAGCTGATCGGTGCTCTTGCCCATGGCGCTGGCTACCACCGCGATCTTCTCCCCCTGCTGATATGCCCGGGCTACCCGGGCGGCTACCGCCCGAATGTGGGCGGGGGTAGCCACGCTGCTGCCGCCGTATTTATGTACAACGCCCATGCTGTTTTTGCCTCCTCCAAGTAATTTTTGCAATATGAAAGGCCGCCGGGCTAATGCCCGGCGGCCAAGGTATCCATGGATGGTATGCTGGAAAATAACAACATACAAATACACCTCGTCAATCAACCAGACAGCGCTCCTGCAAGGGTTGCAGACAGTCCTGGAGATATTCTCCCCAGCCCCATCCCCACCGCGCGCCCGCGGAAGGAATTCGGCGGAATTGCTTTGGAAAGGGATCGTCGCCTGCCGGCTCCCCCGATCTTCGTCGCATCCGCGCCTCTATCTTGGTTTTATGCTAACATATGGACTTCCCTTCCGTCAAGCATCATTTTTTTTACAACCCATCTGCCATTCCCTTTACACCCAGCCGGCCCCCTTGCTATTCCCGGCCTGGGGCCTTACAATGATATACAGGGCCATAGGGGGAAAAAGGGTATGTGTTTTCCCATAAGGGGCCCTGATATCCATCCTTGCTATAGGAGCTATGCCATGCAAAACCTGCTTACCCGTTTTCGCCGGGACCTGCACCAGATCCCGGAATTGGACCGGCAAGTCCCCGAGACCCTAGCCTATGTGGAGGCGGCCCTGGCCCCTTTGCCCTGCCGGTTGTTCCATCCCATCCCCCAGGCATTGTGCGCTTATTTTGATGGCGGGAAAGGGGATACCATCGGTTTTCGGGCGGAGCTGGATGCCCTGCCCATTCAGGAAGCGGAAGGCCGGGCCTATGGGTCCCGGCACCCGGGCTGCATGCACGCCTGCGGCCACGACGGCCACATGGCCATGCTGCTGGGCCTGGCCCATGCCTGGGAAGCGCTACGGGACAGCCTGCCCCACAACCTGCTTCTGATCTTCCAGCCGGCAGAGGAGACCACCGGCGGGGCGGCGGATATCTGTAGCCAGGGGGTGCTGGACGAATATAGGGTAAGCCGGATATTCGGCTGCCATCTTTGGCCCGGGCTTCCGGAAGGCCAGGCCTTTGCCCGGCCCGGCCCCATGATGGCCCGCAGTAGCGAGGTGACCCTTACCATCCGAGGCCGCAGCGTACACATCGCCAATCGGCAGCAGGGCAACGACGCCCTGCTGGCAGGGGCGGAATTCCTTCGGGCCGCCTATGCCTTTATGGACGCCGGCTTCCCCCCGGCAGAGCCCCGGGTCTTGGGCTTTGGCCGGATGGAGAGCGGGCAGGTGCGCAACGCCCTCAGCGACCATACCCGCCTGGAAGGCACCTTGCGGGTGTTCAACGACCAGGTGTTCGCCCAAGCCCGACAGGGCCTGCAAGCCTTAGCCGAGGAAACCGCCGCCCAGCAGGGCTGCCAGGCGGCCCTGGCCTTCAGCCCCGGCTATCCCCCCCTGTTGAACGACCCTGCATTGGTCGCCTTGGCGGGGGATCTGCTATCCCCCCTCCCTGCCCCCAGCATGACCACGGACGATTTTTCCTTTTTTGCCCAAGCCCGGCCCAGCTTGTTTTTCTTCCTGGGAGTGGGGGAACAAGCTGCCCCCCTGCACAACCCGGCCTTTGACTTTAACGAGGCGGTACTATCCCGGGGCCTAGATATATTCCTGGCCCTGGCCCGGTTGCCTTGACCCTTCCCTTTTTTCCCGGGAAATAGTATACTTATTATGTATGGGCCCTTGCCCCCACGCTGTTTTTTGTAGGGCATCCCTTGGCCCGGCTGGTCCCCGCCTCCCCCCCTTGCGCTGGGTTTCCCCAGAAAGCTGCCGGGAAGACGGTTGACTTCTTTTTAGGTTGATGATACCATTAAACATAATTGTGATGTTTTGTAACATCAACCCTTCTTTCGTTTTGGTTCCTATTTTATTTCTATCCAGGAGGTTTCAAACATGACAGCCCAGTCCCGCGCCATCACCGCCATTCGTATGCTGGCGGCAGACTCTGTGCAAAAAGCCAACAGCGGCCATCCCGGTATGCCCATCGGCTCCGCGCCCATGGCCTATGCCATCTGGAAGCAAATGAAACATAACCCCAAGGATCCTGCTTGGCAGGCGAGGGACCGGTTCGTTCTGAGCGCGGGCCACGCCTCTATGCTGGAATACGCCCTGCTCCACCTGTTTGGCTATCCCCTTGGCATAGAGGATCTTAAGGCCTTCCGGCAGTGGGGCAGCAAGACCCCCGGCCATCCGGAATACGGCCATACCGTCGGCGTGGAAGCTACCTCCGGCCCCCTGGGCCAGGGCATCGCCATGGCGGTGGGCATGGCCATGGCGGAAAGCCATCTGGCTGCCATCTTCAACCGGGAAGGCTATCCGGTGGTAGATAACTATACCTACGTGCTCATGGGGGACGGCTGCATGATGGAAGGCGTCCAGGCGGAAGCCGCCGCCCTGGCAGGGGTGATGCAGCTCCATAAGCTGATCGTCCTCTATGATAGCAACCGGATCACCATCGAAGGCAGTACGGATATCGCCCTCACCGAGGATGTGCAAAAGCGTTACGAAGCCTACGGCTGGGACGTGCAGCAGGTGGCCGACGGCGAGGACGTGGCAGCCATTGAGGCGGCCATCGCCAAGGCCAAAACCACCAGCACCCCTTCCTTGATCATCGTCCATACCAACATTGCCCACGGGACCCCCAAGGAGGGCAAGGCTTCCGCCCATGGCGAACCCCTGGGCGCGGAAAACATTGCCGCCATGCGGGAATTCTATCACTGGGAGGCTGCGCCCTTTGAGATCCCTCAGGATGTGCGGGAGCACTTTGCGGCCATGCTGCCCGGCTTTGAAAAGCAGGAGGCGGACTACAACGCCATGTTCCAGGCCTACCAGGCCGCCTATCCCGAGCTGTATGCCCAGTGGCAGGCCTATCACAGCAAGGAGCTGCCCGAGGCCCTGCTCCAGGACGACAGCCTGTTTGCAGCGGACAAGCCCACCGCCACCCGGGCCTCCAGCGGAACCGTCCTCAACAAGCTGAACCAGTATCTTCCCAACCTGTTTGGCGGCAGCGCAGACCTGGCTCCCTCCAATAAGACCGAGCTCAAGGGAGAAGCCTTCTACGCCCCTGGGGACCGCACAGGCAAAAACATCCACTTTGGCATCCGGGAATTTGCCATGGCGGCTGCCTGCAACGGCATAGCCCTCTACGGCGGCTTAAGGCCCTATTGCGCCACCTTCATGGTGTTTGCCGACTACCTCAAGCCCGCCCTGCGCCTCTCCGCCCTGATGAAGCTGCCGGTGATCTACGTGCTGACCCACGACAGCATCGGCGTTGGCGAGGACGGCCCCACCCATCAGCCCATCGAGCATTTGGCCGCCCTGCGGGCCACCCCGGACACCTTGGTTTTCCGGCCTGCGGACACCAAGGAAACCGCGGCCTGCTACATCGCCGCCCTGCGTCATGGCCTGCCTGCGGTAATGGCCCTGACCCGGCAGAACCTGCCCCAATACGCGGAAACCAGCCGGGATGTGGAGCGGGGCGCCTATGTCCTGCGGGATACGGTCAACGGCCTGCCGGACGTAATCCTGATGGCCTCCGGCTCCGAGGTGCAGTGCATCATGGAAGCCGCCGACGCCCTGGAGAAGGAAGATATCTCTGTGCGGGTGGTATCCGTACCCTGCATGGATCTGTTCGAGCAGCAGGATGCGGAATACCAGGAGTCCGTCCTGCCCCGCGCCGTCACCGCCCGGGTGGCTGTGGAGGCTGCCAGCAGCTTCGGCTGGCATAAATACACCGGCTTGGACGGCAAGGTAATCGCCATCGATCACTTCGGCGCCTCCGCTCCCGCCGGCACCCTGTTCCAGGAATTCGGCATCAACACCCAGGCCGTCATCGACGCAGCTCGGTCTTTGGTGAAATAAGGGCCTTACGGCCACGAAAAAAAGCCGCTTACAGCGGCTTTTTTTCGTGGCATGCCAGGCGCTTCCCGGGGCGCCCGGGGGGGC
>UQOG01000099.1 GCA_900542615.1 uncultured Eubacteriales bacterium
CGGGGCGGGGGCGGGGAAGGGTGGAACAGGACGGAGAATGCAAAAAAGTGGCTGGGAAGCCACTTTTTCGACAGCCTGAAAAAAGTGGCTGGGAAGCCACTTTTTTCTTGCAGGGGATAGGGGGTTACTTGGCTTTGCCCAGGTAGGCTTCCCGGACGCTTTCGTTGCTGAGTAGCTCCGCGCCGGTGCCGGTGAGGGTGATGCGGCCGGTCTCCATTACGTAGCCCCGGTCCGCGATCTTCAGGGCGGCGTTGGCGTTTTGCTCGATGAGCAGCACCGTGACCCCCTCCTCGTGGATCCGGCGGATGATGGAGAAAATATCCTTTACCACCAGGGGGGCAAGGCCCAGGCTGGGTTCGTCCATCATGATGACCTTGGGCTTGGCCATGAGCGCCCGGCCCACGGCCAGCATCTGCTGCTCGCCGCCGGACAGGGTACCCGCCAGCTGCCAATGCCGCTCCTCCAGCCGGGGGAAAAGGTTGTATACATGGCGCAGGTCCTTGTCGATGCCCGCTTTATCCGTGCGCAGGTAGGCGCCGATCCGCAGGTTTTCCAGCACCGTCAGGTTGGGGAATACCCGCCGGCCCTCCGGCACCAGCACAATGCCCCGGTCCACGATCTTCTGGGTATCCTTGCCCGTAATATTTTCGCCCTGAAAAGAAATGGCGCCGGAAGCTGGTTTTACCACGTTCATAATGGAGCGCAGGGTGGTGGATTTGCCGGCGCCGTTGGCGCCGATCAGGGTGACGATCTCTCCCTCCTCCACATGGAAGGAAATGCCCTTGAGGGCTTCGATGCCGCCGTAATTTACCTTTAGGTCTTTGATTTCCAGCATACTCATTCCTCGTCCACCCCCAAATACGCCGTGATAACATCCGGATTGTCCTGGATCTGAGCCGGGTCGCCCTGGGCGATCAGCTTGCCGAAATCCAGCACGTAGATCCGCTCCGCCACCTCCATTACCAGGTCCATATGGTGCTCGATCACCAGGATGGAGATCTTGTATTTATCCCGGATCTGCCGGATAAAGGCGGCCAGCTCATGGGTCTCCTGGGGATTCATGCCCGCCGCCGGCTCATCCAGCAGCAGGAGCTTGGGATCCGTAGCCAGGGCCCGGGCGATCTCCAGCCGGCGCTGCAAGCCGTAGGGCAGGCTGCCCGCCACCTCATCCTTCAGGTGGGCGAGGCCCTGCTCCTCCAGGAGGGCTTCGGCGGATTTCTGCATCTCCCGCTCCACCTTTGGGGTGAGGCGGAAGGTGGCGGTGAATACGTTGTGCTTGGCCCGCATGTGCTTGGCGATCAGCACGTTGTCCAATACGCTCAGGGAGCGGAACAAGCGGATGTTCTGGAAGGTACGGGCAATGCCCAGCTTGGTGATCTTATCCGGGGTGGGGCAGTAGGTTTTGCCCGCATAGTTCCCGTGGTTGTCCCCGGCGTAGAGCTTCTTCATCTTGCCCCGGGGATGGTTGCGCACCATGGGGCTGCCATAGAAATCCACCTGGCCGTTGGTGGGGGCGTATACGCCGGTGATCACGTTGAAAGCGGTGGTCTTGCCGGCGCCGTTGGGGCCGATGAGGGCTACGATCTCCCCTTCGTTCACGTCCATGGTCAGATCGTTTACCGCCACCACGCCGCCAAACTGCATGGTCACATGGTCAAGATGCAATACGTTGTCCGCCATGGTTTAGCCCTCCTTTCCGCCGGTGCGGGCGGCTTTGGTTCGCCGCTGCACCAGCCGTGCCATTCGCTGTACCGATAGCTCCCGGTCGCCCATGATCCCCTGGCGATAGAAGAGCACCACCGCCATGATGATCACCGAGAACACCACCTTGCGGAAGCCGGTGCGCAGCAGGGGCACCTGCCAGGTACCGATGTACATTTCGTTATCCAGGAACCGGAGCCACCACTCGTTGCAGGCGATAAACAGGAAGGAGGCGATGCAGCTGCCGCTGATGGAGCCGATGCCGCCGATTACCACGATCAAGAGAATCTCATAGGTCATGGCGCTCTTGAAGGCGCTGGCCTGGACGGTGGTCTGGTACATGGCCAGCAGGGCGCCGGACACCCCGGCGAAGAAGCTGCTGATCACGAAGGACATCTGCTTATGCTTGAACAGGTCGATGCCCATGGCCTCGGCGGCGATCTCGTCGTCCCGTATGGCCTTGAAGGCCCGGCCGTAGGAGGAATTCACCAGCATCACGATGATGGCGATGCACAAGCCGGATACCGCAAAGGGGAAGAGCACGCTGGAGAAGGTGGGGAAGCGGCGCAGCAGGTTGGAGCCGTTGGTGATGGGCCCCAGGGCGTCCCACTGGAAGAAGGCCCGGATGATCTCCGCAAAGCCCAGCGTGGCGATGGCCAGGTAATCGCTCTTGAGCCGCAGCACCGGCAGGCCGATCAGGAAGGCGAAGAAGGCGGCCGCCAGGCCCGCCAGGATCAAGGCCACAGGCACGGGCAGGGCAAACTGGATCAGGCCCCCGTCAAAGTATTGGTATACCGCGTCCCGGGCCTCGGGGGGGATGGTGAAGATGCCGTAGGCATAGGCGCCGATCAGCATAAAGCCCGCCTGGCCCAGGGAAAACAGACCGGTAAAGCCGTTGAGCAGGTTCATGGATACCGCCACCAGGGCGTAGATGGCGCCCTTTTTGAGCACCACGAACAGCATGGAGGAGGGGTCCATCACCCGCTCCAGCACATACAGCGCCACAAACAGGGCCACGATCAGGCCGGCGGTGATGAGATTTGCCGTTTTTTTCTTCATGATGGCACCTCCCTTAGACCTTATCCGTGGACTTTTCGCCAAATAGGCCGGTGGGCTTGGCGATGAGGATGATGATCAATAGGGCGAAGGTAAAGGCGTCCGAGAAGGTGGTCCAGCCCAGGCCCTTGATGATGTTTTCGCAGATGCCGATCAAAAACGCGCCGATCACCGCACCGGGTATGGAGCCGATGCCCCCGAACACCGCGGCCACAAAGGCCTTCAGGCCAGGCATGGCGCCGGAGGTGGGGATGACGCCTGCATAGTTGGTGAAATACAGCAGGGAGCCCACCGCCGCCAGGAAGGAGCCGATGATGAAGGTGGCGCTGATGACGGAATTGATCTTGATGCCCATAAGCTGGCTGGTTTCAAAATCCTTGGAAACCGCCCGCATGGCCATGCCGATCTTGGTTTTTTGGATGAACAGCACCAGCACCACCACCAGCACCAGGGTAAGCACCGGGGTAATGAGGGTAACCATTTTGGTGGTGGCGGTGCCGATGGTGACGGATTCGCTGATGAAGGGGATGGTGGGGTACATTTTCGAAAGGCCGCCGGTGATATACAGGGCCAGATTTTGCAGCAGGTAGGAGACGCCGATGGCGCTGATCATGACGGACATGCGGGGGGCGCTGCGCAGGGGCTTGTAAGCCACCCGCTCGATGAGGAAGCCGATGACCACCGTGGCCACCAGCACCAGGGGAATGGCGATATACAGGGGCATGGAGGCCGCCGCATACACCATGATGAGCCCGGCGATCATAAACACGTCGCCATGGGCAAAGTTGATTAGCCGCAGGATGCCGTATACCATGGTATAGCCGATGGCGATCAGGGCATACTGGCCGCCCACGGATATGCCTGCCAGCAGGTAGGGCAGGTTGGTTTGCATGAAATCCATAGCAATAATTCCTTCCGAAGATGAAAGATGCGGGTTGGGACGAAAGAAGGGATGATAGAAAACGAAGAAACGGCGGCGGAGGCAAGGCTGCTTCCGCCGCCGCCGTTATGGTCCGTTGGCGCGGGACCGGGCCCTAGGCCCGTTAGTTGATGCCCTGGATGGCGATGAAGTCCCAGTCGCCGGTTTCGTTGTTCACCTGCTTGACGAAGGCCACATCCCGGATGGCGTCGCCGTTCACGTCGTCGAAGACGATGTTGCCGCAAACGCCCTCATAGGTGGTGTCCCACAGGGCGGCCATCACGTCCGCGGGGGCGGTGCTGCCGGCGTTCTTAATGGCCTCCAGGGCGGTGAAGTAGGCGTCATAGCCCATGGCGGATACCGCGGCCACCATGTCGTTGCCGCCGTTGTTGGTGAGCATGGTGGGGTTGGCGTTGAGCCACTCCTTGAAGCCGGTTACGAAGGCGGAGCCCTTCTCGGAGGTGTCGCCCTCATGGAAGAAGGTGGTCACATAGACCTGCACGTCCGTGCCGGTGGCGGCGGCGGTGATCACGTTGCTGTCCCAGGTATCGCCAGCCAGGATGGGCTTGTTCCAGCCCTGGCCGGAAGCCTGGTTGATGATCAGGGCGGCGGCCTCGGTGGACACCGGCGCGAAGAACACGTCTGCGCCCTTGTTGGCGGCGGTGGTCAGGTAGCTGGTGAAGTCGCTGTTGCCCTCGGGGAAGGTCTCGTAGATGACCGTGCCGCCCAGGGCCTCAAAGGCCTCGTTGAAGTAGTTGCAAAGGCCCACGGAATAGTCGTCGCCCAGCTTGGCCAGGGAGTAGGCGGTCTTTGCCTGGAAGTTTTCAGCGGCAAAGTTGGCCAAAACGGTGCCCTGGAAGGGATCCAGGAAGCAGATGCGGAAATAGTGCTCGTTGCCCTCGGTAACCTGGGGGTTGGTGCAGGTAACGCCGATGATGGGGATGCCCGCATTGCCGAACACGTCGCTGGCCGCAATGGATACGCCGCTGCCGTAGGAGCCCAGGGCGATGGTGACGCCGGAGCTCACCAGGGAAGCCGCGGCGGTGGGGCCCTTATCGTTGGAGGATTCGTTGTCCACGATCACCAACTCCACGTCATAGGTGGTGCCGCCCACTTCCACGGTGGGGCATACGCTGTTGGCATACTGGATGCCCAGGGTCTCCTGCTTGCCGCCGGCGCCGTTATCGCCGGAAGCGGGCTCGTAGACGCCGATCTTGATCACGTTGCCGCTGGAAGCAGCCGCTTCCTCGGCCGGAGCCGCAGGATCGGCGGATTCAGACGCGGGCGCGCTGGGGGTGGAGCAAGCCGCAAGGCTTAGCACCATGACCGCTACGAGAAGGAATGCGAGCAATTTCTTCATGATGTTTCCCTCCAATTTGTTTAAGATGAAATCGCATGAGCATAGGCCCTACGCAAGGGGCTACAGGCAAGGCTATGCCCATTCGTTAGATAATAATCATACACTATTTTTTCAATAAATGCAATCATTGAGAACGCATCCTTCAATAATACCCGCCCGCCCGCCTTGGGGCCCCGGAAAAACAGGACGGATTTCCTGGGAAAACGAACATCCCGCCAGGGTGAATTTACAGGAACCGGACACGCTTTTGTGCATCGGAAAGGGATTCCATGGGAAAAAATATTACAGCTAAAATATATTTTAGCACAGCAACAATCTTCCGGAAGAACACACAAAAAACGGCAGCATTGTTAAAATATGGGCGAAAATATGGAGGAAATATGAAACCCGACATTGACGCCGGGAAAGCCGCATGATACAATGAGGCCCATTAGGGCTGTGATAAATTTACCGCGCCGCAGAAAAGGCAGCGCCTGATTATCGCTACGGCCCAACATAATCCACGCCTGCGCCTCATAAAACCATAATGCGGCGCCGGGAAAGGGGGAATGCCGACCATCTCGACCGCCAGCATCGATAGGATTCATGCGCAAACAAAACGAGAAAGGCAGGTATCATTTCTATGGATTTCATTACCCGGCTTACCCAAATTGTCAGCGCGGTGCAGGGGTTCGTATGGGGCCCGGTCATGCTGCTGCTGCTGGTGGGGTGCGGCATATGGCTCACCCTGCGCACCGGCTTTTTACAGATCACCCGGCTGAAGCTGTGGTGGGATTCCACCATTGTCTCCATCTTTAAGGACAAAAACGTCCACGATAAATCCGACCAGCATTCCCTTTCCCAGTTCCAGGCCCTGACCACCGCCCTGGCCGCCACCGTGGGCACCGGCAACGTGGCGGGGGTGGCCACCGCCATTGTGGCCGGCGGCCCGGGGGCCGTATTCTGGATGTGGCTGTCCGCCTTCTTCGGCATGTGCACCAAATATTCCGAAGCCCTCCTAGCGGTGCTCTTCCGCTACAAGGCCCCGGACGGCTCCTGGATGGGGGGCGCCATGGTCTACCTCCAAAGGGGGATCCGAGGCTGGCTGGGCAAGCTGCTGGGCGGCCTGTTCTGCATCTTCGCCTGCCTGGCCTCCTTTGGCATCGGCAATATGACCCAGGTGAATTCCATCGCCGGCTCCATCACCCGCCTGGCGCCCGCCATCCCCACCTGGGCCATCGGCGTGGCCCTGGTGCTCATCACCGGCATGGTGGTGCTGGGCGGCCTCAAGCGCATCGGCTCCGTGACCGAAGCCATGGTGCCCTTCATGGCCCTATTGTATATCCTGGGAGGCTTGGTGGTCATCATTTCCAACGGGGAAAACCTGGGCCGGGCCTTCCACGAGATCTTCTCCCAGGCCTTCAGCTTCCAGGCTGTGGGCGGCGGCGCCCTGGGCATCGTGATGATGCAGGCCATGCGCTATGGCGTGGCCCGGGGCGTATTTTCCAACGAGGCGGGCCTGGGCTCCGCTTCCATGGCCCACGCCACCGCCAACGTAAAGGAGCCGGTGAAGCAGGGCCTTTGGGGGGTATTTGAGGTGTTCGCGGATACCCTGGTGGTGTGCTCCATCACCGCCCTGTCCATCCTCACCAGCTTTGACAGCGCCACCATCCGGCAGATGGGCCTGGACGGCGCGGAGCTTTCCATGGCCGCCTTCGGCTCGGTCTACGGCATCGCCGGGGAGATCGTATTGGCCGTCAGCCTGTGCCTGTTCGCCTACTCCACGGTGATCGGCTGGAGCTACTACGGCAACCGGGCCATCAGCTTCCTGCTGGGCCTTAAGGCGGGCAAGATCTACAACGTGGTATTCACCATCGTGGTGATGGGCGGCTGCCTGAGCGGCTTGCAGCTGGTATGGGACATCGCCGACGCCCTCAACGGTCTCATGGCCATCCCCAACCTGATCGGCCTGCTGCTGCTCTCCGGGGTGGTGGCCCGGGCCACCAAGGACTACATGGCCCGCCGCAAGTCCGGCCGGTACGTGGAACTGACCCGCACCTACAAGGACTTTGTATAAGGTTTCGCCTGCTTGGCAAACACCCACACAGATGGGCCCCCGTTTGGGGGCCTTTTGCGTGGGGCCCCGCATGGCCGCGGCGGAGGGGGGGCGTAGGGGGGCGGCGGCTTTTGGCTGTCGAAAAAGTGGCTTGC
>UQOG01000100.1 GCA_900542615.1 uncultured Eubacteriales bacterium
CCGGGCAGGCGCGCTGCGCGCGCCCGCCGCCCCCCCGATGGAGGCCCGACGGCATACCGCCTTACCGTCGGGCCGGGAGGGCGGCAACGGCCCCCATAGCCTGTAGGGAAATCCGCCCCCAAGGGGGAAGCGAAGGATAAGAAAAGCCGTTGTGTTTTTGAGGGAATGTGATACACTATAAAATGAGTGAATAGGCGAAAGGAGTAATAAAAACCATGATCAAACATATCGTTTGCCACAAATATACCGACCGGAGCCAGGCCCCCATTATCGCCAAAAAGCTGCGGGCGCTGGTGGGCCAGGTGCCCGGGTTGATCAGCATGGAGGCGGGCGCGGATTTTATGGGCAGCCCCCGCAGCTTTGACCTGGCCCTGGTGGCGACCCTGGAGGACCGGGCGGCCCTGGACGTCTATGCGGACCATCCCGCCCATGTGGCGGTGAAGGAATACCTCCATCCGTTCCTGGAAAAGGGTATTTCCGTGGATTTTGAGGTAGAATAAGCGGCCATGAACCAATTTCGGGTGGTGTCCCCCTTTACCCCCCAGGGGGATCAGCCCCAGGCCATCGATACCCTGGCCAAAGGGGTGGAGCGGGGGGACCGGCTCCAGGTATTGCTGGGGGTAACGGGTAGCGGCAAGACCTTCACCATGGCCAAGGTGATTGAGCGGGTGCAGCGGCCTACCCTGGTCATCGCCCATAACAAGACCCTGGCGGCCCAGCTGTGCGGGGAGCTGAAGGCGTTTTTCCCGGACAGCGCGGTGGAGTATTTCGTCTCCTATTACGACTATTACCAGCCGGAAGCCTATATCGCCGCCTCGGATACCTACATTGAAAAGGTGGCCACGGTGAACGATGAGATCGATAAGCTGCGCCACAGCGCCACCTGCGCCCTGAACGAGCGGCGGGATGTGATCATCGTGGCGTCGGTGAGTTGCATCTATGCCCTGGGGGACCCGGAGGAATATCTGAAGCTGTCCATCTCCCTGCGTAAGGGCATGGAGATCGATCGCAACGACGTGATGCGCCGGCTGGTGGATATCCAGTACCAGCGCAACGAATACGATTTTGCCCGGGGCACCTTCCGGGCAAAGGGGGACGTGCTGGACATCTTCCCGGCCAATTGGTCGGACAAGGCCCTCAGGGTGGAATTTTTCGGCGATGAGATCGACCGGATCAGCGAGGTGAACGTGCTTACCGGCGAGGTGCTGGTGGACCGGGCCCACGTGGCCATTTTCCCGGCCAGCCATTATGCCACCGGCCGGGAAAAGATGGAGGCGGCCCTCAAGGAGATTGAAAAAGATATGGAAGCCCGGGTGGCGGAGCTGAAGGCTGCGGACCGGCTGGTGGAAGCCCAGCGGCTGGAACAGCGGACCCGCTACGATATGGAAATGATGCAGGAGATCGGCTACTGCCAGGGCATCGAGAACTATTCCCGGTATTTTGACGGCCGCGCCCCAGGCCAGCCGCCCTTTACCCTGCTGGATTATTTTCCAAAGGATTTCCTGCTGATGATCGACGAAAGCCATGTGACCATTCCCCAGATCCGGGCCATGTACCGGGGGGATCTGGCCCGCAAGACCGAGCTGGTGGAATATGGGTTTCGGATCCCCAGCGCCTTTGACAACCGGCCCCTGCGGTTCGAGGAGTTTCAGGAGCGGGTCAACCAGGTGATTTGCGTATCCGCCACCCCGGCGGAATATGAATTGCAGCAGGCAACCCAGGTGGCGGAGCAGATCATCCGGCCCACGGGCCTGTTGGACCCGGAGGTGGAGGTGCGCAAGGTGGAAGGCCAGGTGGACGACCTGTTGGGAGAGATCCGGGGCCAGGTGGAAAAGGGATTCCGCACCCTGGTGACCACCCTCACCAAGCGCATGGCGGAGAGCCTCACGGAATATCTGGACTCCATGGGGGTTCGGGTGCGGTATATGCATAGCGACATCGAGACCATCGAGCGGATGGAGATCATCCGGGATCTCAGGCTGGGGGAATTCGACGTACTGGTGGGCATCAACCTGCTGCGGGAGGGGCTGGACCTGCCGGAGGTGGGGCTGGTGGCCATTTTGGACGCGGACAAGGAAGGGTTTTTGCGTTCGGAGACCTCCCTCATCCAGACCATCGGCCGGGCTGCCCGAAACAGCCAGGGCAAGGTGATTATGTACGGGGATACCATCACCCCCAGCATGGAGCGGGCCATCGGGGAGACCAACCGCCGCCGGGAAAAGCAGCAGGCCTTTAATCAGGCCCATGGCATCGTGCCAAAGAGCGTCACCAAGGAGGTCCACGGCATCCTGGAGATCAGCAGCCGGCCCAAGGGGGAAACCCTGGGGGCTGCGGACCGGGAGGCCAAGGCGGAGATCTTGCAGCAGCAGATGCGCCAGGCGGCGGCGGAGCTGGATTTCGAGACCGCGGCCAAGCTGCGGGATCAGCTCTTTGCCCTTACGGGCCAAACCCAGGAGAAGAAAATTGCCCCCGGTATGCCGGGCAGCCGGCGCAAAGCCAGGGGCCGCACCAGGAAATGACCAAAGCCCGGGAAGAAAGGAACATACCGGCATAACCATATGAAAGAAGAACTGCGCATACAAGGCGCCCGCGAACATAACCTGAAGAACGTCGACCTGACCCTGCCCCGGAATAAGCTGATCGTATTCACCGGCCTCTCCGGCAGCGGCAAATCCTCCCTGGCCTTTGATACCATTTACGCCGAGGGCCAGCGGCGGTATGTGGAATCCCTGTCCTCCTATGCCCGGCAGTTTTTGGGCCAGATGGAAAAGCCCGACGTGGACTATATCGAAGGGCTTTCCCCGGCCATCAGCATCGACCAGAAAAGCACCTCCAACAACCCCCGCTCCACCGTGGGCACGGTGACGGAGATCCACGATTACCTGCGCCTGCTCTATGCCCGCATCGGCAAGCCCCATTGCCCAAAGTGCGGCAAGCCCATCGAACGGCAGACGGTGGACCAGGTGGTGGATCAGATCCTGGCCCTGGGGGCCGGCCGGATCCAGGTGATCGCCCCGGCGGTACGGGGCCGGAAGGGGGAGCATGAAAAGCTGCTGGAGCGCATCCGCAAGGACGGCTATGTGCGGGTGCGCATCGATGGGGAGGTCTACGACATCAACGACCTGCCCAAGCTGAACAAGAATCAAAAGCATACCATCGACGTGGTGGTGGACCGGCTCTCCATCAAGCCGGGGGTCCAGAGCCGGTTGACGGAGTCCCTGGAGACCGCCTTTGCCTTTGGGGAAGGGCTGGCCAAGGTGGACGTGATCGGGGGGGAGGAATTGCTCTTTTCCCAGAACTACGCCTGCCCGGATTGCGGCGTCAGCGTGGAGGAGCTGACCCCCCGGATGTTCTCCTTCAACAACCCCTACGGGGCCTGCCCCCATTGCGGCGGCCTGGGCATCCTGATGAAAATGGACGAGGCCCTGGTGGTGCCGGATCCCACCTTGAGCTTGCGGCAGGGCGCCGTCAGCGTCAGCGGCTGGCAAAGCGGGGCGGAAAACAGCATTGCCGGCATGTACTTTGGGGCCGTGGCGGAGCACTATGGCTTCTCCCTGGACACGCCCTTCCAAGACCTGCCGGAACAAGCCCGCCACGCCATCCTATACGGCACGGGGAACGACCGGCTGCATATCGCCTACCAGCGGGAGTTTGGGGCGGGCACCTTTGACGCGCCCTTTGAGGGGATCATCCCCAACCTGGAACGCCGCTATAAGGAGACCCAGTCCGACGGGGTGAAGCAGGAGCTGGAGAGCTATATGTCCAGCGTGGCCTGCCCGGCCTGCGGGGGAAAGCGCCTCAAGCCGGAAAGCCTGGCGGTGACCGTGGGAGGGCTGTCCATCGCAGCCCTAAGCGATTTGACGGTGCGCCAAGCCCAGGCCTTCCTCCAGGGGCTGGAGCTGAACGAAACGGAACGGCGCATCGGCGAACAGATCTTCAAGGAGCTCCATGCCCGCCTGGGATTTTTGGTGGACGTGGGCCTAGACTACCTGACCCTGTCCCGGTCCGCCGGCACCCTGTCCGGGGGCGAGGCCCAGCGGATCCGCCTGGCGAC
The DNA here is from genome assembly GCA_900542615.1 of uncultured Eubacteriales bacterium. Lineage (GTDB taxonomy): Bacteria > Bacillota > Clostridia > Christensenellales > CAG-138 > Pelethousia. The sequence goes on from UQOG01000100.1 coordinate 4,055, forward strand.
CCAGATCGGCTCCGGGCTGGTGGGGGTGCTGTATATCCTGGACGAGCCCAGCATCGGCCTGCATCAGCGGGACAATGCCCGGCTGCTTGCCACCCTGAAGGGGATGCGGGACCTGGGCAATACCCTCATCGTGGTGGAGCACGATGAGGAGACCATGCTCGCAGCGGACCATATCGTGGATATCGGCCCCGGGGCGGGAGAGCACGGCGGCCATGTGGTGGCCCAGGGCACCCCGGAAGAGATCATGGCCAACCCGGATTCCATCACCGGCCAATTCCTTTCCGGCCGGCGGTGCATTCCCGTGCCCGCCCAGCGGCGGCAAAGCGACCGGTTTTTACGGGTGCGGGGCGCCCGGGCCAACAACCTGAAGGGCATCGACGTGGATATCCCCCTGGGGGTGTTTACCTGCGTCACCGGGGTATCCGGCAGCGGCAAGAGCAGCCTGGTGAACGAGGTGATCAAAAAGACCCTGCTGCGGGAGCTAAACCGGGCCAAGGTGCGCAACCCCGGGGCCTGCGAGGCCTTGGAGGGCTTGGACCAGCTGGATAAGATCATCGACATCGACCAATCCCCCATCGGCCGCACCCCCCGGAGCAACCCTGCCACCTATACGGGGCTGTTCGACCTGATCCGGGAGGTATTCGCCATGACCCCGGACGCCAAGCTGCGGGGCTATACCAACGGCCGCTTCAGCTTCAACGTGAAGGGGGGCCGGTGCGAAGCCTGCCGGGGGGACGGCATCATCAAGATCGAGATGCACTTCCTGCCGGATATCTATGTGCCCTGCCAGGTGTGTAAGGGCAAGCGGTACAACCGGGAGACCCTGGAGGTCAAATACAAGGGAAAGACCATTGCGGATGTGCTGGATATGACCGTGGAGGAGGCCCTGACCTTCTTCGGCCCCCTGCCCCGGCTCCAGCGTAAGCTCCAGACCCTGTATGACGTGGGCCTGGGGTATGTGAAGCTGGGCCAGCCCTCCACCACCCTGTCCGGGGGCGAAGCCCAGCGGGTGAAGCTGGCCACGGAGCTGTCCCGGCGGGATACGGGCCGCACCATGTACGTGCTGGACGAGCCCACCACCGGCCTGCATGTGGCGGATGTGGAGCGGCTGCTGGAGATCCTCCAGCGGCTGGCGGAGGGCGGCAGCACGGTATTGGTGATCGAGCATAATTTGGACGTGATCAAGACCGCGGACTATATCATCGACCTGGGCCCCGAGGGGGGCGACCAGGGGGGCCGGATCGTGGCCCAAGGCACGCCGGAGGAAGTGGCGGCTTGCCCTGCAAGCTATACGGGACAGTATCTGAAAAAACTCTTGGGGGTATAGGCAATGGCATACAACATGGAACGGTGGCACAGCGCGGTACAGGCACGGTTTTCCGTGCGGCGTTACGAGGGGCCCCCTGCCCCTGAGGAGCTGGAAGCCCTGGCCCAGGCGGCGGAGCGGATCGGCGGCGGAGGCGTGCGGATCCTGCTGGGCCAGGGGGAGGATATTTTTAGGCCCCTGTTCCTCAACTATGGCCGCATTACCGGCGCCACCCGCTTTGCGGCCTTTGTGGCCGGGGAAAAGGCCCAGGACCATACCGTGGGCTATATGGGGGAGGCCTTCATCCTGGAGGCCACCGCCCTGGGCCTTGGCACCTGCTGGGTGGGCGGGAGCTTTCGCAAAAGCCATACCGCCTCCCTGCTGCCCCTGGAGGCGGGGGAGCGCATCGTGGCCATCACCCCCCTGGGCATCCCCGGGGAAACCTATGTGGGCCGGCCCCGCAAAAGCCTGGAAACCCTGACCGGCCTGGATCAGGCGGCCCTGCAGGCCCTGCCGGAATGGCAGCAAAGCGCCCTTTCCTGCGCCCGCCTGGCCCCCAGCGCGGTAAACCGGCAGCCCTGGCGCTTCCAGCCGGAGGGAATGGGGATCCGCATCGTCAAAACCAGCGGGAACTTCGGCTTTGGCGGGGTGGATCTGGGCATCGCCATGCTGCATATGGAGCTGGGCGCCGCCCATTGCTCGGTGAGCGGCCAGTGGCAGGAGATGGGCGACCGGCCGCTGTTTGTGCCGGAGAGTGAAAATCTATAACCGGATCCGTCAGGGTGTATATTGCATCAGGATTGAGAAAAAGCTATAATAAACATGATATGGCCGCAGCTTCGGCTCCGTCCGGACGGCGGCCCGCAGAAAAATCGGGAGGCAATCATGATCGTTCGCAAGGTGTCCGAGGCCGTTATCCGGCGGCTGCCTAAATACTACCGGCAGCTTATCGCCTTACAGGCCGCCGGGGTGGAAAGGATATCCTCGGGCAAGCTGGCCCAACAGATGCGGCTCAACGCATCCCAGGTGCGCCAGGATTTCAACTGCTTTGGCGGCTTTGGCCAGCAGGGCTATGGCTATAACGTACAGCATCTGCTGGAGGAGATCCGCAACATCCTGGCGCTGGATAGGACCTATCCAGCCATCGTGGTGGGGGCTGGCCGCATCGGTACGGCTCTGGCCAATTTCGACGGCTTTAGCCGGGACAATATCCAGATCCAGGCCCTGTTCGACATCAAGCCCGAGCTGGTGGGCCAGACCATCCACGGTAAGCCCGTACTCCACATGGATGCGCTGGAATCCTATATCCGCGACAATGGGATCCGTATCGGCATCATCGCCGCCCGGCGCAGCACCGCCCAGGACATCGCAGACCGGATGCAGGCCGCCGGCATAGAGGGCATCTGGAATTTTGCGCCGGTGGATGTGACCGTGCCCGGCATCCCGGTGGAAAACCTTCACATGACCGATAGCTTGCTGTGTCTATGTTATCGGATCGGCCACCAGCTGGCAGACATGGAGTAACCGATACCTGCGGCAGGCAGGTATGGATGGATACGCAGGTTGTGGCAGGGGCTGCATGAGCAAACGTCAGCCCCTTTTAAAGCGCTTTTCGTTACCGCCGTGCTTGGCGGCTTTTTTGTTGGAGGATGTCCGGCCATCCGGGGGGGCGGCGGGCGCGCTGCGCGCGCCGGCCCCGCGGCCTTTGGCCGCGGGGCATGTTCCAGGGCCGCGCAGCGGCCCTGGAACCGCC
>UQOG01000101.1 GCA_900542615.1 uncultured Eubacteriales bacterium
ACACCGTCCATGGCAGTACCATGGTATCCAACTCCGAGTGCGTGGTCATGCTCAACCAGTCCATGCGGGACGCGGAAAAGCTCATCCATCTGTTCCATATCTCCGAAGACCAGGCACGCTACATCACCAATGCCCAGGCAGGCAGCGGGCTGTTGCAGTACGCCGGGACTCTAATCCCCTTTGTGAACCGCTTCAAGAAGGACACGGAATTGTATCGGCTGATTACCACGAAACCTGGTGAGGTGCAAAAGATATGAAAAATGAATTGCTAAGCCCCATAGGTACACAATGTGAACCTATGGGGCTTAGACTGTGTATGGAGGCGTGAGCGGCTATGAAGGTAATATTCCTCTATTGCATGGGGTGTGACATCGAATACCAGAAGCTGACCGCTGGAGTTCAATTTGATCTCCCACATCTGGAATCTGGTGGGGGCGCTTCATTCTTTTTCCCATATATTTTTGTGCCTGTCCGCCTTCTCCCTCCCTGACGGCTCCATGGCCCCGATTTACAACTCTTCCTCTGTCACGCAGCCGGTTTTCAGAGCGGACACCAGAGATTCCAGCGCGGCAATCACATGGGGACGAATGTCTCCGCCCACCAGCACCAGCATCAGATCGTCCCCTACCTGCAGCTCGCCCCGGTTCAGCCAGACCCGGACATGGTAGATGCCCGGCAGGCAGCGGGCCGCATCAACCGCTTCCTGCACCTTCTTCGCATCATAGGAGAAGCGCATCCCAGACACCTGCCTGGAGATACCGCTAGCCCCACGGACCTGGGCCCGGGCTGTCTCCCGCACTACGCCGTTGTGGAGCAGATACATGCCAATCTTGCCCGCCTGCTCCAGCGCTTTTGCCTCTCTGAGCCAGGTATCAACAGAAGGCGGTGTCGCCCCGGATGCAGGTGCGGTGCAGTCCACCGAGCTCTGGGAGCAGAGCATATCCAGCCCATGGCCAATGGCCCCCAGCACGGCGCCGAGATTCTCCCTGGACGCCTTCTCGCTGCCGGGTAAATTTACGATCAGCGTGTTTCCACGAATACCCGCCACCGCCCGGGATAGGCAGCCTCTTTGGGTAATGCGCATACTCTCCGCCCGCATGGCCTCCGGAATGCCCGGCACGGCCCTCTGGATGACCGAGAGCGTAGCTTCCGGCGTCACATCCCGGGGCAAGAATCCGGTTCCGCCTGTGGTCAGCACCAGGGAGACCTGTTTCTCATCGGCACAGCGGATCAGCTCCTCCTGGATCTGTGCCGCCTCATCGGGCAGGGCAGCAGTATGTACCACCCGATATCCCGCCCCCTCCAATATGCGCACCAAGGACGGCCCGCTGGTATCCACCTGCTCGCCCCAGGCAACCTTATCGCTGATGGTCAGTACGGCGGCGCTGTAATCTCGCATTTCTAATCCCTTCCTTCGCTCTATAATCCCCTGGCTCCCCGCCGCTCTTTTCCAACAGGCGGATGTTGTCGATCACCATATCTTTTTATACTGCTTTCCATATATCCTATGCCGTCAACGTTGCCACCGAGACGGCGGTGCGCGCCTCCATTTCCACGCCGGCCGGCCCGGTATGCAGGGCTGTGGCTGTGATCTTCACTGCCAGCTGATCCTCGTGGAAGGAGAAGGCGCGCCACTGCCATCAAAATGGGTGAAATCCGCTATGGGTTTCCCCCGTCTCATTCCTATCCCGCCACACCTTGCTACAGCGCAGCGGTCACTGCTGCGCCTGCGCCGTATTTGCCGGATGCTCCAGGATGCCATCCGCAAAGCGGGTAAACATATCCTTCCGCTCCGCCAAAAATCCCGCCAGGGCCTCTGTATCCCCAAATGCAAATACCGGAACCGGCAGCGACAGCTCCTCCAGATCCGATACAACGGCGATAAACCGCTCCACAGGCGCGGTGAAATGGTTTCCCGAGGCAGCCCTGCAGACGCCGATCTGGGTCAGCGGTTCGTTTTTGTGCCCCTCCACCAGGATCAAATCCACATCCCGGATCCGCTCCAGCACCTCTGCCAGCTGCAGAGCCCGCCGCTCAACCAGGGCGGTCTGCTCCGGGGAGCTAATGACGGACACCTCCGCCCCCGCCTGGGAAAACTGCCAGGAATCCTTCCCTGGGTGGCTCATGTCAAAGCTGTGGGCGGCGTGTTTGACCACCGCCACCCGCAGCCCACGCCGGCGCAGGTGGGGAATCAGCGCCGCAATCACCGTGGTCTTCCCGGAGCCAGAATATCCGGCAAACGCAACCACAGGAATACCCCGGACGCCGCTTCTCTCCGCTGCTCCCATCTTATCCTCCGATTTGGTTCATGTTCCGTTCCGCGGCCCGGGCCCGCCTGGGTTCTATGTCTTTTCTGTTTTTCTGAAGCGCCTCTGGCCGCTCTCCCGTTCTCTTTCAGGCCGCCGCTCAGAGGGCATAAAAATCCAGGAAGGCCCGGGTATCTGCGCAGCGGGGGTGGGAGAGCACCTGCCCGGCCTCTCCCTGCTCTGCCAGGCGCCCATCCTTGAGGAAGAGGAGCTGGCCGGCGATCCGCCGGGCCTGGGTCAGAGAATGGGTTACAAGGAGTACGGTACAGCCCGTCCTGGCCTGATATTGCAGCAGTAGCTCCTCACTCAGAAGCGTGGCTGCCACATCCATAGCAGCAGTGGGCTCATCTAAAATGAGAAAAGGATAGTCCTCCATCAGGAGCCGGGCCATGGCCAGCCGGGCGGTTTCCCCGCCGGAAAGGCCCTTGGCGCTCTGCCGGGCAAGCCCCTCCAGGCCGAAGGCCTGAAGCTGCTCCATGGCCCGGTCCCGCCCGGCCCCGGTGAGCTGCAGATTACGCAGCACGCTCATCCGGAAGGGATAGGACCGCTGGGGCATATACCCTACCCGGCCTGCCCAGGGCACTCCGCCGCCATCCGGTTTTAAAACGCCAGCCAATATCCTTGCCAGGGTGGACTTGCCGCTGCCATTGCTGCCAATGACGGCGTGGATGACGCCCTCTTCCAGCTCCAAGGCGGGTATATCCAGCACCCTGCGGCTGCCGTAGGTCTTGGTGATGGAGGGGAATTTCATCGCTCCAGCCCCCAATGCAGCAGGGCCACCCCGGCATTGAGCAGCAGGGAAATGAGCAGCAGGATGATCCCCAGGGCCAAGGCTGTGGTGAAGTCGCCCATATTGGTGTAATTCATGATGGCGGTGGTCATCACATTGGTTTTGTAGGCGATAGCGCCCCCCACCATGGATACGGCGCCTACCTCGGCAAATGCCCGGCCCAGGCCCAGCAGATAGGCGCTCACAAGCTGATATTGGCTCTCATTCACCATCAGCAGCAGGATTTTGCCCCGGCTCAGGCCCATTCCAAGGGCGGTCTCCCGGATGTCGGGGGCAAGGGTGGATACATGGGCCTCCAGGCTCCCCGTGATTAGGGGAACGAGAAGGATCACCTGGGCAATGACCATGCCCGTTACCGTGTACAGCAGCCGCAGATGGCGCAGCGGGCCCACCCCGGAAAACAGCATATAGCATACCAAACCTACCACCACCGGGGGAAGGCCCATCAGCGTCCGGTTGACCACTACCAGGAGGCGCTTGCCCCGGCCGACATAGCTCCCCAGCAGCACCCCCAGGGGGGCGCCCAGCATCAGGGCGAGCACCGAACTGGCCAGGACCATGCGCAGGGTGGTGACCAGGATAATCCCCACCTGCCGGTCACCGGAGGCGATCAGGGTAAGAGCTTGGATCAAGGCAGTCTTCATGCAGGTTCTCTCCCTCTCGCATCCTATTTGATTCAGAAAAGGGGGCTTGCCCCAGAGCAAGCCCCATCCGTGGCGGCTGGAGCTGAAGGCTTTTACTCCATGGCGCCGTTATTGGCCTGGAAGGTGAGGAAGGTCGCCTTATCCGAGAGGATGTATGCCCCCAGCTCCTCCGCCATGGTCAGGCAGACGCCCATGCCCGCATTGGAGTAGGTATACCAGTCGCTATAAGCCTCTACAGAGGCCGCATCCACGGTGATGCCCAGATCCTCTGGCCACAGGGATATCTCCTTTGTATGGGTGCCGGACTGATCGCCCCGGGAAACGAAGGGGTACTTTCCCTCTGCGATGGCGGCGAAGGCATCCCGGACGCTGGCAGCGTCCTTTGCCCCGGCGGGATCGCTGGAGGGGCCGCACAGGACGAAGTAGTTGTACATGAAGGTCAGTCGCTCGCTCTCAAAGCCGGGCAGTACATAGGAATAGCCGCCGGCAATAAACTCCTCCTCCTGGCTCTTGGAGTGGACCAGGAGCAGGTCGGCATTGCCGCTTTCTGCATTGGCGATGGCTCTGCCGGTGCCTGCAGAGGTGACCTCTACCGTATAGCCGTAGGCCTCCTCAAATAGGGGCAGCAAGTAGGCCAGCAGGCCGGAGTCGTTTACAGAGGTGGTAGTGGACATGCGGATCACCCGGGTCTCATCGGTGGCCGCAGGGACCTCGGCGGTGGAGGCCGGGCCATCCTCGATCAGGTAGAAAAGGTATTCTCCGTAATCCGCATAGCCATAGTCCGCAATGGCAGCCTTGCCCTCCTCGGAAAGCATCCAGTTGATGAGGGCCGCGGCCCCTTCGGTATTGACGTACACATCGGATACCGGGTTGCCATCCGCGTCCACAAAGGGCGCATCAGGATTGACGGCCAGCAGGGAGTAGTTGTTGATCATGTCGTCATCGGCCTCGTACAGGATCGTCAGATCCACGCCCTCCGCCTGGGGCTCCTGGGTCTCGGGCGCCGCGCTCTCAGGCGCCGCATCTATGGGCGCCTGGCTTTCTGGCGCTTCGGTGGCAGGCGCCTGGCTTTCGGGGGCTGTGGAAGCCGATTGCTGGGAGCACCCGGAAAAAAGCGCCGCCAGCATGAGCAGGGACAGGAGGAATGCAATCGTCTTTTTCAATTTGATCCATCACCTTTCGTATTATTCTCTCTGATAGACGGGCCTGGAAGCTGCGCTCGGAAGGCTGTTGCAGATAAGGCGCGCAGACGGGGCCCCCGCAGCTATTTCGAGGGGAGCCCAGCCCCGCCATCCGCAGCAGCGCCTTCCACCCGCGCCGCTTCCAAAGGGCTCGTCCACCATTTGGAAGGATAGGCGCATCCGCCGCCTTGCCAGGACCGGTCAGCCAGAGGATTTTGTTTGTGTGCTACCTGGAACGGTTCTATTTTGTCAATTGGTTTTCATTAAAGCCCTCTGCACTAAGGAAGCAGCCTCCCGTCCTACGGCTTTCCCCTGGCGGCTCACGGAATCCGCCGAGCGGTGGATAGAGCGGCAGTTACCGCACAAGAATACCCAGGGCGGCAAAGGCTCCCCCAGGGGGCGGAGCAGTTCCCGCTCGGGGAGCATGCCTAGGGCAGTAATCAGCGTATCGCAGGGCATAAAGCGCTCCGCGCCGGTATCCAGCCGCCGGAGTGTGACGCCGCAGACCCGCCCCTCCCCGTGGACGCAGCACACCGTAGTGCAGGTGAGCAGGGGGATGGCCATTTCCACGATGCTCTGGCGGTAGTTCCTGGGCATCCCGCCGCAGCGCTCCCGCTGCTCGACCACAGCCTCCACAGAACATCCGGTCAGGGAGAGCTGCCGGGCCATGACCAGCCCCACATCCCCACTGCCTAGGATCACCGCCCTTTTGCCCAGAGAATAGCCCTGGAGATTCACCATCCGCTGGGCCTGCCCGGCCGTAAATATTCCGGCGGGGCGCGTGCCGGGGAGGGCCAGGGTCCCTATGGGGATCTCTCGGCAGCCGGCGGCCAGAACCAGGGCCTGGAAGTCGATTTCTTCCACCCCCTCCGGGCCGGAGAGCAGCGCCCGGCGTTCCGGGCTGACCGAGAGGACCGTGGTGTCCAGGCGAAAGGGGATGGAAGCGGCCACCACCCGGGCCGCCCAGCGGGCGGCATACTCTGCCCCGGTCATCTCCCTGTGGAAAATGCCCGCGCCAAAGCCGGAATGGAGGCACTGGGGCAGCACGCCCCCTAGCCGGGCATTCCGATCTGCCAGAAGGACGGCCTCCGCCCCCGCCTCCCGGGCGGAGAGGGCCGCAGCCATCCCTGCCGCGCCGGCTCCCACCACCAGTACATCACACCACATCGTCCTTCCCCCTCACCAGCAGCGGGCTGCCTGGCCCGTCCTGATTTATCTCCCAAGGGGAGGCCCCCGTCTCCCGGGCCAGGAGCTCCAGCACCCGGTCCATGCACCAGCCGCCCTGGCACCGGCCCAGGCCCGCCCCCACCCGGCGCTTGACCCCATCCAGGGTCACCGCCCCCTGGCGGATGGCATGCAGGATCTCCCCCTCCGTCACATCCTCGCAGCGGCAGATTACCCGGCCATAGGCGGGATCGGCCTGGACCAGAGCCCGGCGGGCGGGGGGATCCAATTCCCGGGGCCTGGGGGGCGGAGGCCGGCATGGGTCAAAATTCGGGTTGAGGGCCTCTTTTCCTAAATAGGCTGCCGCCTGCCGGGCCAGCATGGCTCCCAAGGCGCTAGCACAGGTAAGCCCCGGGGTCTTGATGCCGATAAGGGACCAGAGCCCCGGGCAGGGGTTGCCGATGAAAAAGCTGTGGATGCTTCCCTCCTCGGGCACCCAGGCCTCTCCTTCCCTCCGGACATAATAGGGGTTGGGGCGAACCGCCCCAAAGGCGCGGATGCTCTGCCCCAGGTCCAGGGAGGGGACCACCCGAGCCGCCATGCGGCGGAGGAACTCCAGCCCTTCCGGCGTAACGGCCCGGTCGGGGCGGCCGCCACCAGCCTGCTCCGAGGGGCCCAGGAGAAGCTTGCCCTCCATGGTAGGCACCAGCGTAAGGCCTTTGCCCCCTTCCTCGGGCTCGGCAAAGATCACATGGCGGACATAGGGGCCCGCCGGCTGATCCAACACCAGGTAGTCCGCCCGGCCGGGAATCACCCGCACCGTGGGGGCTGTACACAGCTCCTGGATGCGGTGGGCCTCCAGGCCGCAGCAGTTGAGCACCGCCCCGGCCCGGAGGGTGCCCGTGTGCCCATTACCCGGGTGGAACCG
>UQOG01000102.1 GCA_900542615.1 uncultured Eubacteriales bacterium
CACCCGCCGCCCCCGCCCGGCCCCGGCTGCCCGCCCAAGAAACGACAAGGATTGCGGCTTTCTCAACCCTGCCCGCACAAACGGCAAAAAACCAGATTCTTCTTGTTTTTGAACACATTGTAAATTCTCCCAAAGCCTATGCATGGGAGATTTTTCTATGTTAGAATGAAAGGGAATATGAAGGAGCGATCCATGCGGAAACGAAATGCGGAATTTTTCCTCGCTATGGCCCAGGGGGCCATCATCGGCGCGGCCGGGATCATCCCCGGCGCCAGCGGCGGTGTATTGGCGGTTTCCATGGGGATTTACCGGTCCATTGTGAACGCAGTCCTTTCCCTGCTCAAGGATTTTCGTAAAAATTTCTTGTATTTGTTGCCCTTTGGCTTAGGGGGCGTGGCGGGGATATTGCTTACTGCCCGAGGCCTGGCTTTTTTGTTGGCCAACTATCGGGGCGCCCTGATGTACGTCTTGATGGGCATGGTGTTGGGAGGCGTGCCGGACCTGATCCGGGACGCCAATACCGGCGGCTTTCATAAGCGGTATCTTGCGGGCACCCTATTGGGGCTATTGCTGGCGGTTTCCTTGGCCTCGTTGGACAATGCCGTCACCGGTGGCGGGGATTGGCCCTTTACGCCGGCTACCATGGTCATGGCCGGAGCCATCCTGGCCATCGGCATTGTGATCCCTGGGGTGAGCACCTCCTTTGTGCTGATGTTTATGGGGTTATATGACCCCTTGTTGGCCGCCCTAAACCGGCTGGATATCCCGGTGCTGTTCTATATGGGCCTGGGCCTAGGGGCAGCGGGCATCCTGCTGCTGTTGTTTGTCCGGCGCATGTTCAACCGGCACAAGGCCTATTCCTATTACTGCGTATTGGGGTTCCTATTGGGTACGGTGGTCCTGATCTTCCCAGGCTTCTGGCCCTTCCCCACCCAGCTGTGGTATTTCATGCTGTTTGCCGCCGGCGGGGCCGTCACCCTCATGATGGGCCGCTTGTCCCGGCGTGGATAATTGCCGTCCTGGCTACTTATAAAAGGAGGACTTCCATGAAAAAACGTCTGCTCGCTTGCTTGCTATGCTGCTGCTTCCTGCTGTGCTGCCTGCCCGCCGTGGCCTCCGCCACCGTGCTGCCCGGCATGACCAGCAAAGTGGATTACGACAACACGGACCCCAACCGCTATACCATTGAGATCGACCTGGTGAACCAGGTGATCTCCGTGTGGGAAACCGCGTCCGGGGCCATTGTGCTGCAAAGCCTTTGTACCACCGGCGATGAGGAAAACCCCACCGGCAGCGGCACCTTTAAGCTGGGGGATCTAAAGGAACGGTTCGGCTATTTTGTAGCCTATGGCCAATACGCCCAATATTGGACCCAGGTGGTGCGGGGCATTTATATCCATTCCGTGATGTATGATACCAAGGACCTGTCCTCCATGAGCCGTTCCGCCTACCGGAACCTGGGCAAGAACGTATCCCATGGCTGCGTGCGGGTGCTGCCCCACATCGCCCAGTGGATCTATTACAATTGCCCGCCGGGCACCACCTGCAAGGTGGTGAAGAACAAGCCGGCGGATCCGGCCCTGGTGAGCAGCCTCAAGTCCCAGATCCCGGATTACAGCGACTACGTCCAGCCCTCGGATGACAAGGAAGCGCCGGTGGAAGTGCCCGCCACGGTCCTGTTTGACGGGGTGCCCCTGCGCACCGGCTTTTCCAACAGCCGGGATGAGACCATTGCCACCCTCAGCGCCGGCGACCATCTGATGCTATTGCAGATCGGCGAGGAATGGTGCAAGGTACGCACCATGGCCGGCAAGCTGGGATATGTAAAATCCGCCTATCTGCTTTGCGATCCGGATCACGTATCCCTTTCCACGGTCTATACCGCCACCAGCAAAACCTATGTCTATGCGGACATGGATACGGGCAGCGAACGCCTTACCACCATTCCTGAGGGGGACCAGGCCCTGGTTTACGATAACCCGCAAAAGGGCTGGTGGTACGGGGAATACGCCGGGGTGCAAGGGTATCTTCGCACCAAGTATGTAAAGGAAGAGACCTCCTACGCCTTCCCTCAGCTGCCCACCGCCACCGCCACGGTGACCAATCCGGACGGCAGCCAGGCCACCGTCACCGGCACCCAGGCCTACGTGACCCGGGGCATTGTGGCCAACCTGCGGGCCTTGCCCTCCTCCGGGGCGGAGAGCGCCGTGCTGGCGGAGCTCCAGGGGGGCACCTCGGTGGTCATCCTTTCCGCCACGGGCAACTGGTATCAGTGCCAGGCCAATGGCGTCACCGGCTACCTGCATAAGGACTGCGTCAGCGCACAGTAATCCTTTTGTAATCTACCCTTGCCCCGCCAAGCCTTAAGCTTAGCGGGGCTTTTGTAAACATGCATTTTTTCGTTACAAACCCGCGGGTTTATGCTATAATCAAGGCTGAATATTTTGGTTTCCAGATGGAAAGGAGGCGCGCCATGCTGCGGCGTTGGTTTACTTTTTTTGTTTTGTTGCTGCTGGGCGCGCTGCTTTTGGCCGGCTGCCGACAGAGCCCAGGGGATTTGACCCTGTATGGGGTCCAGACCGGCAAGTCGGATTGCCTGGTGTTTCTCCTGCCCAATGGGGAGACCCTGCTGGTGGATACGGGGCTGAAGGACACCTATGACCAGGTGGCGCAGGTGCTGGAATTGGCAGGGGTCAAGGAGATCCATCATCTGGTCCTGACCCATGGGCATAAGGACCACATCGGCGGCCTGAAAAAGTTGGCCAAGGCCTATGAGATCGGGACCATCTACACCAACGCCTATGACAAGGCCACCTACAACGACAGCGAGCGGGAGACCATCGCGGCTTCCTGCGGCCAGTGGGTGCGGGTAAAGGCGGGGGACAGCCTGTCCCTTGGGGGGGTGGAGGCGGAGATCCTGGCGCCCCAGCGGGCCTATTCCGACGAGGAGGACGACAACAACAATTCCCTGGTGGTGCGCCTATCCCACGGGGATGTCCGTTTCCTGCTGATGGGGGACGCCACTTTCCTGATCGAGGAAGCCCTGCTGGACCAGGGGGCGGATGTGGCGGCGGACTTTCTCAAGGCGGGCCGACACGGCAAGGCGGACGCCAACACCCAGGCGTTTTTAGAGGCTGTGTCCCCCCAGGTCGCGTATCTCACCGGCAACCGGGAGGATGATCCGGATTCCCCGGACCCGGGGGTCTTGTCCCGGCTGGAGGCCCTGGGCGTTCAGTCCTATGTCAACCAGGGGGAGCATCTGGCCATCTGCTGGCGTAGCGATAGAGAAAGCCTGACCTCCGGGGAATATATTTACGAATGAGCGGGGGCCGTGGCCCCTTTTGAAAGGAAGGATTGGATATGCTGGGTACGCTGGTCAACGCGGGCGCCATTGTTTTGGGGAGCTTCCTAGGGCTGCTGCTGAAAAAGGGGCTGCCGGAAAAGATCACCGACGCCATTATGAAGGGCGTGGCCCTGTGCGTGCTTTACATCGGCTTGGATGGCTGCCTGGAGGGGGATAACGCCCTGATCGCCATCCTGTCCATCGTGGCGGGGGCCTTGGTGGGCACGGCTTTGGATCTGGACGGCCGACTATGCGCCCTGGGGGATTATATGGAGCGCAAGCTCCAAGCTGGGGGCGGCAGTTTCTCCACGGCCTTTGTCACCGCCAGCCTGCTGTTCTGCGTGGGGGCCATGGCGGTGGTGGGCAGCCTGCAAAGCGGCCTCACCGGCAACCATACCATGCTGTATACCAAATCCATGCTGGACGGCATCTCTTCCGTGGTCTTTGCGGCCACCCTGGGCCCGGGGGTGCTCATGGCCGGGGTGGCGGTGCTGCTGTATCAGGGGGCCATCACCCTATTGGCCCAGGCCCTGGCCCCGGTGCTCAACGACGCCGTGGTGGCGGAGATGACCTGCGTGGGCAGCCTGCTGATCATCGGCCTGGGGCTGAATATGCTGGGGGTCACCAAGCTGAAGGTAATGAACTATGTGCCCGCTGTGTTCGTGGCCATCGGGGTATGCTATTTGTTCTGATTGCAGCTCCCCTCCCCGCTATAGGAAAACCGCCGGAGCCCTTGTATCTCCGGCTTTTTTTGTGTATACTATAGATTGACAAATAAGGGCGATTCTACGCGAAGGAGGATATAACCGTATGCAATATTCCCGTGAAGTGGAAGAGATGTTTTGCGTAAAAAAAGGCGCAAAACACGATCCGGCCCCCATCCCGGAAGAGGGTAAGTGGGTCAAAGCAAAAGAGATAAAAGACATCAGCGGCTTGACCCATGGCGTGGGCTGGTGCGCACCCCAACAGGGCGCCTGCAAGCTGACCCTCAACATCAAAGAGGGCGTCATCCAGGAAGCCCTGGTGGAGACCCTGGGCTGCTCCGGCATGACCCACAGCGCCGCCATGGCCGCGGAGATCCTGCCCGGCAAGACCATCCTGGAAGCCTTGAATTCCGACCTGGTGTGCGACGCCATCAACACCGCCATGCGGGAGCTGTTTTTGCAGATCGTCTATGGCCGCAGCCAGAGCGCCTTCTCCGAGGACGGCCTGGTGATCGGCGCCGCCATGGAGGACCTGGGCAAGGGCCTGCGCAGCCAGATCGGCACCATGTACGGCACCCTTAAGAAGGGCCCCCGTTACCTGGAGATGGCCGAAGGCTATGTGCTGGGCATCGGCCTGGATGAAGATGGCGAGATCATCGGCTACAAGTTCGTGAACCTGGGCAAGATGATGGACGCCATCAAGAAGGGCGTGGATCCCAAGGAAGCCTACGAGAAGAACATCGGCACCTATGGCCGGTTCAACGAGGCTGCCACCGTTCTCGACCCCCGCAAGCAGTAAGAGGAGGACAAGCCAATGGCAACGTTTGAAGGTTACGAAAGAAGAATCGATAAAATTAACGCCGCCCTGGCCCAGTATGGCATCGAAAGCCTGGAGGCGGCCGACGCCCTGCTCAAGGATAAGGGCATCGACGTGCGCTCCATCGTGCTGGGCATTCAGCCCATCGCCTTTGAAAACGCGGTTTGGGCCTATACCCTGGGCGCGGCCATCGCCGTGAAGAAGGGCGTCAAGACCGCCGCCGACGCCGCCGAGGCCATCGGCGAGGGCCTGCAGGCCTTCTGCATTCCCGGCTCCGTGGCGGATCAGCGCCAGGTGGGCCTGGGCCACGGCAACCTGGGCGCCATGCTCCTTCGGGAGGAGACCGCCTGCTTCGCCTTCCTGGCCGGCCATGAGAGCTTTGCCGCCGCCGAAGGCGCCATCGGCATCGCCCGTACCGCCAACAAGGTGCGCAAGCAGCCCCTCCAGGTCATCCTCAACGGCCTGGGCAAGGACGCCGCCTATATCATCAGCCGGATCAACGGCTTCACCTACTGCGAGACCGAGTACAATCAGTTCACCGGCGAGCTCACCGTCACCAGCACCAAGGCCTTCAGCAACGGCGAGCGGGCCAACGTGCGCTGCTACGGCGCGGACGATGTGAACGAGGGCGTGGCCATCATGCGCTACGAAAACGTGGACGTTTCCATCACCGGCAACTCCACCAACCCCACCCGGTTCCAGCATCCCGTGGCCGGCACCTATAAAAAATGGTGCAACGAAAACGGCAAGAAGTATTTCTCCGTGGCCTCCGGCGGCGGCACCGGCCGTACCCTGCATCCCGACAACATGGCCGCCGGCCCCGCCTCCTACGGCATGACCGACACCATGGGCCGTATGCATTCCGACGCCCAGTTCGCCGGCTCCTCCTCCGTGCCTGCTCACGTGGAGATGATGGGCCTGATCGGCATGGGCAATAACCCCATGGTGGGCGCCACCGTGGCGGTAGCCGTGGCCGTCTCCCAGGCCAAGTAAGCTTTCATACAAAGGGGGCTTCGCCCCTGCGTTTGCGGGCTTCCCGGGATTTCCTGTGAAGCCCGCTTCACGTATAGCCTTACAAAGCGAGGCGCGCATGATCCCCTGTATTTCCTATCTGTTTTCCCTGCTGTCCCTGTTCCTGGTGGCGGACGCCCTATTTCTGGACGGGCTATGCTTCCTGTCCCTCCCCTTTCTCACCGCCCCCCTATCCGCCCTCTGCGGCTTCCTGGTGGCAGCGGTGTGGTATCTGGACATCAAGAACCGGGAGCGGGCCAAGAAAAAGCGGAAAAAAGCCATGTTTGCCATGGTGGTATCCCTCAGCTGCTGCGTTTGCAGCCTATTGTTTCTATTGGCCCGGATGTTTCTATAAGCATCTAGGATAAAGCCATTCTTCATGGAGGACGCGATGCCCATACGAATCATTGCCTATACCTTGCTGTGCCTGCTCCTTTTTTCCGCCTGCGCCGCCCCTGCCCCGGCGTCCAAGGTGGAAACCGTTTCTGTGGACGGGGCGACCCTGACCGTTACCTTTGACCCCGGCACCCTTTCCGCCGGCGTCATCCAGACGGAACACGGCCAGTATACCTTCCGATACGAATCCCCGGAGACCATCGTCATCCAGTATCCAGACGGCTATGTGTACGAGCAGACCAACATCAGCGGCGGCATCGCCACCCCTGCGGACTACGATGGGGCGGAGCGGAGCGCCAAGGGCTATTTGGATGGGTTTTCCCTGGTTTGGGGCATAGAGGGCGCTGCGGACCAGGCCCGGAACACCCGGAGCGGGGGCGGCCCCTCCCCCTTCCTGGCCCTCCTGCTACTGGGCCTGGGGGCCTGGAACCTATTTGCCCCGAAAAGCGCCTGGTGGCTGGCCCGGGGTTGGTGGTACAAGAACGCGGAGCCCTCGGATCTGGCCATTGCGGCTTACCGGATCGGCGGCGTTTGCCTTCTGATCGCCGGCGTCATCTGCGCTATTGCCGCCCTGTAAGGCCGGTTCGCCATTCGCATGAAAAAGGCCCCATGGTGGTTCCATGGGGCCTTCAGTCTGTCGAAAAACCCCCGGGGGTTCGGGGGCCGCAATGCAGTTCGCAAAGGT
>UQOG01000103.1 GCA_900542615.1 uncultured Eubacteriales bacterium
CCCGCCGCCCCCCCGGGGCGCAGGCGCTTATGCAGCCGCCAGCCAAGGCCCGGGCGCGCATGGGGCAGCGAGGGCGGCCTTGACTTTAGCCGGGGGTTTCATTATAATGGCTATACCTATGTGAAAGCGAATGGAGGAAGAAAGCAATGGCAGAAGTGCGTCTTACCGCGGAGGGCGTGGCAAAATATGAAGAGCGGTTGGAGTACCTGAAGACCACCGCCCGTAGCGAGATTGCGGAGCAGATCAAGATCGCCCGTTCCTTTGGGGATCTGAGCGAAAACGCGGAGTATGACGCGGCGAAGATCGAGCAGGCCCGGATCGAGTATGAGATCGTGGAGATCGAGGCCATGCTCAAGAACGTGATCCTCATCGACGAGGAAAACATCAACACCGAGGTGGTGACCGTAGGCGCTACGGTGACCGTGAAAAATATGGATACCCATCAGGGCATGACCTTCCAGATCGTGGGCAGCGCGGAGAGCAACCCCCGGGAGAACCGGATCTCCAACGAATCCCCGGTAGGGGCGGGGCTGCTGGGCAAGAAGCTGGGGGACATTGCGGAGATCCAGACCCCTGGCGGGCTGATGCGGCTGTTTATTGAAAGCATCGGATAAGGGGGCCAGTATGGAGCAAAAGGAGCAAAATTTGGCGGCGGAACAGGAACTGACCCAGGCGGAGCTTTCGGAGCTATTGCAGATCCGGCGGGACAAGCTCAAGGCCCTGCAGGAAGCGGGCCAGGATCCCTTTGTGCAGGTCCGGTACGACCAGGGCTGTTATAGCCGGGACGTGGTGGAAAATTACGACGCCATGGAAGGCCGGGAAGTATCCCTGGCGGGCCGGATGATGTCCAAGCGGATCATGGGCAAGGCCAGCTTTGCCCACCTGTTGGACTATAAGGGGGGCATCCAGATCTATGTGCGCCGGGACGACGTGGGGGAAGAAGCCTACGCGGCCTTTAAGACCTACGATATCGGGGATATCCTGGGGGTCAAAGGCAAGGTGTTCAAGACCCGCACCGGCGAGATTTCCATCCATGCGGACAGCCTGATCCTGCTATCCAAATCCCTCCGGCCCCTGCCGGAAAAATTCCACGGCCTCAAGGACCCGGAGCTGCGGTACCGGCAGCGGTTTGTGGACCTGATCGTGAACCCGGAGGTGCGGGAGACCTTTATCAAGCGCAGCCGCATCATTGCGGAGATCCGCAACCGGCTCAATGCCCAGGGCTTCATCGAGGTGGAGACCCCGGTGCTCAATACCACTGCCAGCGGCGCGTCCGCCCGGCCCTTTATCACCCACCACAACGCCCTGGATCTGGACATGTACCTGCGCATCGCCACGGAGCTGCATCTGAAGATGTGCATTGTGGGCGGCTTGGAGCGGGTGTATGAGATCGGCCGGATCTTCCGCAACGAGGGCATGGACGCCACCCATAACCCGGAGTTCACCACCATCGAGCTATACCAGGCCTATACGGACTACCACGGCATGATGGCCCTTTGCGAGGATCTGATCTCCCATTGCTGCCAGATGGTAAACGGGGATACCAAGATCACCTATCAGGGCCAGGCCATCGACTTGACGGCGCCCTTTGCCCGCAAGACCATGAACCAGGCGGTGCTGGAAAAGACCGGGGTGGATTTCTACGCCTGCGAAAGCGACGAGGAAGCCCGGGCCAAAGCCAAGGCCCTGGGCCTGGAGCTGGAGGATAAAACCGCCACCAAGGGCAAGATCCTATCGGAGGCCTTCGACGCCTTTGTGGAGGATAGCCTGGTGCAGCCCACCTTCATTTTGGATTATCCGGTGGAGATCTCCCCCCTGTCCAAGCGCAAGCCCGGCCAGCCCCATGTGACCGAGCGGTTTGAGCTGTTCATCGCGGGCCACGAATATGCCAACGCCTTCAGCGAGCTTAACGACCCCATCGACCAGCGGGAACGGTTTGTGCAGCAGGCCATGGAGCGGGCCAAGGGGGACGACGAGGCCATGATGATCGACGAGGACTTCTGTACGGCCCTGGAATACGGTATGCCCCCCACCGGCGGCATCGGCATCGGCATCGACCGGCTGGTGATGCTGCTTACCGATAGCGCCACCATCCGGGACGTGCTCCTCTTCCCCACCATGAAGCCTGTCGTGTAAAAAAACTTCATAAGGGCTTCTCCAGCCCCTGGTGAAATTATGAACATATTATGAAAAAGGCAGTTATGTCTTTCCCTGACGCGGCTTTTGTGATATGATACAGGGTAGCAAAAATGCATTAAAACGCCCAATTTCAGGAGGAAATACAATGCAGAAAAAAATCATCGCCGTCCTGCTGGCCCTTGCCGCCATTCTGGCGGTTGGCTGCTCCAAAGGACAGACGGAAGAAGTTGTGACCATCGAGCCCCCGGCCAGCACGGCGACCCCCGCCGCGGAGACCACGCCTACCGTAGCGCCCACGGTGGAGCCCACGCCGGAACCCTACATCTCCCCCTATACCGATAAGCTGGCTGCCCTGCAGGCCGAAAACAGCGACTGCATTGGCTGGATTGCCATCCCCGGTACCAACATCGACAAGGGGATCATGTATGGGGATAACTGGTACTACTCCGAGCATAACGAAAAGAAAGAGGAGGTCGAGTCCGGCGCCGTATATTCCCATTACGGTACCCTCACCCAGAATATCGTCATCACCGCCCACAATTCCCGGGTCAGCAAGACCATGTTCCATGAGCTGCATCACGTGCAGGAAGTGAACATGGGCAAGACCAACTGCGCCTACAAGAAGTGCAACGCTGTCCTGGATAAGGCCACCCTGCCGGATTTCTCCACCGTGGAAGGCCGCACCTGGGATGTGTCCGTATTTGGCATCGACGCCCAGTGGGAGATCTTCGCCATGTATGAGACCCTGGAAGACGAGCCCACCAAGACCCTGGAATACAACACCTGGTGGCCCGGCGAAACCAACTACCACCTCACCGACAAGGCGGACATCCAGGAGTGGATCGACTACCAGCTGGAGCGCAGCCAGTATGACTTCGGCGTGACCGCCACCCCCGAGGATCAGTTCCTCACCATCTACACCTGCGGCGACAACCACGATTCCGATGACGCCCAGTCCCGCCTCTACTTCTTCCTCAAGCAGGTCAATCCTGTGAGCACCCTCTATGGCGGCGGTACCGCTGCCACGGACGCGGCTGCCGCTTCCACCGAAGCCACCGCTACCCCTGCGGCTTAATCGCCCACAACCAGTAAGCGAAAGAGACCGGTTCTCCGGTCTCTTTTTTTGTGCTACGTCCACGGCGAGATTGGCGCAACAGCGGGCGGGCGAGGTTGCCCTGCGGGCGGCTGTTTTGCCACGGCTCGCGGCCGCTACTGCCGTTTTCCGGGCGGAGGACGGGGCGAAGCTGGGTTGGCCGAAAGGGCGGGGGGCGGCGGCGTTTTTCGGGCCTAGGCCCCGGCCCGAAAAACAGGCCCGCTGCCGGGCTTGCCCGGCAGCGGGCGGGTGGGCGCAGCCCACCCGCCGCCGCCCCCCTCCGCTGGGTTTTCCACCAACGCAAAAAAAGGCAGCACAAAGCCCGGCCCCACGATCTATGGGGCCGGGCATAGGAAGCGATACTAGGAAGGTGCGCGGCAACGGCTCCACTCCCTCAGGCAAAGCCGCTGCCCACGGCCTACGGGCAGCGGCGGCACAGCCCGCCTGCCGCGGGCCGCTGCCCCAGGGCAACCCCACCCGCTGTTGCGCGAATATCGCTGCCCGCGCAGGGCCGCCCGCTGTTGCGCGACCATTGCTGCCCGCCTAGGGCAAAATCAGGGCAGGCAGGGCGCTGGCGTGGGTATAGAGGTAGGTATCCTCCTCCAGGGGCTGTAGATCCCCGGCCAGGACGGTCAGGCTATCCTCCGTGTGGATGCGCAGCCGCCAGTCCGCCACCGGCGCGTAATCCACCTGGTCCGGCTGGGCGGTTTGCAGCCACTGGTTTTCATACAGGGCCATCACCGGCACCAGGCAGCCAAGATGGGTAGCCGCCTCCTCCTGCTGGGGCATGGGCAGGCCGTCCCTGGGCAAGGTGAAGGAAAAATCCAGGTAGAGCCGGACGCTTTCCCCGGGGAGCAGCTCATTTACCAGGGGCACCCGGAGCAGGGTCCCGTCGGCGGAAAGCTCGTGGAAGGCGGCCACGCCGGAAAGGGTTACCTGGCCGATCTGCAGGGAGTCCGGTTGAACGGCATTGGGGTACAGGTGCAAATACAGCACGTATAGGGTATCCGGGCTGGTGTTGAAGTAGTGGATGGAAAGCTGGCCGCTCCCCTGGCCGTCAAAGAGGGACAGGCTGCCCTGGTAAAGATTCCGGGTCAGGACGCTGGGCTGGGCGGAAGGGGTAGGCGTAGGGGTGGTAGGCGTAGGGGTGGCTGGGGCCAGGGAAGGGCTGGGCGCAGCTGGAAGGGCAGTCTGGCTGGCGGCGTTCCGCCCGGACAGCAGGAAAAAGGCCAGGACAGCCCCGGCTACGAGCAGGGCTGCGGCCAATAGGATATAGACATAATGCCGGGTGCGGCGTTTACGGTCATGGATCGTCATAGGCTACCTCTTTATGGCATTATAGCATACTTTTCGCGGGAATGGGATAAGGCGGGTGGAAATGTCCGGCAAGGCCCAGGGGGCTTTTGCCCTTTGCCCTGGGGTGTGGTATAATTTTTTATGGATATGAACGTAAGGGAGAAATCCATATGCCCCAGTGTAGCTTTAGCCGGTCGGCGGCCATGCTGCAGGCCACGCCGGTACAGAATATGTTCCTTGTGGAATACATGCCCAAAGCCCCGGACGCCTATGTGAAGGTATACCTCTATGGGCTGATGCAGTGCTGCAACCCCGCCCTGGCCCAGGATCCCCTGGAGGAGGCCCTGGAGCTGGACGCCCAGGCTGTGGCGGAGGCATTCGCCTATTGGCAGGCCCAGGGCCTGGTCAGCATCCTGTCCCAGGACCCCCTGCGGGTGGAATACCGGCAGCCCAGCGCGCCGGCTACCCTGTCCCAGGGGGGCGCGGGCCGGTATGCGGCCTTTAACCAGGCGCTGCAGCAGGCTTTGCGGGAATCCATGGGGGAAAGCGGCAAGGCCCGGGTATTCTTCCCCGGGGAGATGCAGCGGATCTACGATTGGATGGAGGTATTCGGCCTGGAAGAGGAGGCGGCCATCCTGTTGATCCAGCACTGTCTAAGGGAAAAGGGACCTCGGGCCAGCTTGCGGTATATGGACGATAAGGCCCGTCGATGGGCGGACGCGGGGGTGCTCAGCGGGGAGGACGCCCGGCGGCGAATCCAGTTTGAGGAGGAGCTGCGCAGCGGCGCCCAAAGCCTGCTGCGGCGCTGGCGCAAGACCCGGCAGGCCACGGAGGACGAGCTGGCCCTTTATCAGAAATGGACCAAGGATTGGGGCCTGAAGGACGAGGAGATCCTGGCGGCGTGCGCGGCCCTTACCGCGGCGGAAAAGCCTACCTTTGCCTATTTGGACAGCGTATTGGAAAACGCCAGGCTAGCCGGGGGCATGGAGGAATACAGCCGGCGGCAGGCGGCCCTGGAGGACTTGGCGGCCAACGCCTTCCGGCGGGCGGGCATCCAGCGACGGGCTACCGCCGCCCAGCGGATGCAGCTGGAGACCTGGCTCTATGCCTGGCACATGAGCCCGGAGGTGATCCTGCTGGCGGCGGAATACGCCGCCGGGGACAGCCGCCCCTTTTCCGCCATGGAGCGGCGGGTGCGGCGGTGGCATGAAGGCGGCGTCCGGACGGTGGCCGCGGCCCAGGCGGATCACGCCCAGGAAAGCGTTCCCAGCGGGGCGCAGGCGGCCAAATCCCCTGTATCTCGCGCCCTGCGGCCGCCCCAGCGCACCTATACCGCCGAGGATCTCAAGCACATCGGCGTAAACCTTTTGGACGATGACGAGGACGAATAGCATGAAACCTTCCGCCCAGCTGCTTTACACCTACCAGCAGGCCCGGGAACAGGCCCTGGAAGAATGCCGGCTCCGGCAGGAGGCGGTATACGCCCGTTTCCCCCGGCTTCGGGAGATCACCGAGGCCCGCAAAGCCCTGACCTATCAGCTGGGCCTTTCCCTGCTGGCCAAGGAGGATCCCTTATCCACCCGCAAGGCCTATGCGGCCAATATGCAGGCCCTGCTTCGGGAGGAACGGGACCTGCTAAAGGAAAACAACATCCCCCCCGCCTTCCTGGAACCGGTATGGCGGTGCGACGCCTGCCAGGATACCGGCTACGTCACCGGGGAGGACGGGGTCAAGCGCATGTGCGCCTGCCTGACCCAGCGGATGCTGGCGGAGCAATTTACCCAAGGCCGGGTCTCCCGCCGGGAGCGGTTCGAGACCTTCCAGGAGGACATCTTCCCCACCCCCCGGCAGCGCAAGGCCACCTGCAAAGCCCGGGATATTTGCAAGGACTATGCGGAACGCTTTCCCGGCAACAATCCCCCCGGCCTATTGATCCTGGGCCAGGCGGGCTTGGGCAAATCCTTCTTGCTCAACTGCGTGGCGGTGCGGGTGCTGGAGCGGGGCTTCAGCGTGCTGAGCCTGCCCGCCTACGATTACATGCAGGCGGTCTTAGCCGCCCTGCGGGACCGGCAGCCCATGCCGGATTTCCACGCCCCGGACCTGCTGATTCTGGACGATCTGGGGGCGGAACCCATGCTGAACAATATTACCCGGGAAAACCTGACCAACCTATTGGACGCCCGGCAGCGCCAAGGCCTGGCTACGGCCTTTTCCAGCAACTTTACCCGGGAGCAGATCATCCACGAATACGGGGAGCGTTTCGCCTTCCGGCTGCTTTCCCCCCGCAACACCCTGACCCTGGAACTCATCGGCGAAAACCTGCGGCTTTTGCCCTTGCCCCCTCAGGGGGAAGCATAGACGGGCCCCGTGGGGGGCGGCGGCGTTTTTAGGGCCGGGGCTTTTGCCCCGGCCCTAAAAAC
>UQOG01000104.1 GCA_900542615.1 uncultured Eubacteriales bacterium
CTACGCGCGCCCGCCGCCCCCCCGCCCCCCGGCCTTTGCAAACCGTCCGAAGCGCTAGCAACGGCCAAAATGGGGGCGCAGCGGATGCGCCCCCATAGAAAACTCGCATAGACAGACTATATATTATAGAAACAACTCCGTCTCCACCTTGGTCTGGGCCACTACCTTGCCCTTGCGGATCACATAGAGCCGCTCGGGGTTGAGCCGGATGGCGTCCCGGGCGTCCTTGGCGTTGACCACCACCAGGTTGGCCTCGCAACCGGGCTCCAGGCCGTAGCCTTTGAGGCCCAGGATCTTGGCCGCGTCATAGGTGATCATATCGTAGACCTTTTCGATCTCCGGAGGCAGGCTCATCTGGGCTGCATGGGCGGTCACATTGGCCACCTGGAGCATATCCGCGCTGCCATAGGGATAGAAGGTATCCTTGATGCAGTCCTGGCCAAAGCTCACGTTCACGCCTGCCGCCAGCAATTCCTTCACCCGGGTGATGCCCCGGCGGATGGGCTGCTTATCCAGGCGGCCCTGGAGCATCAGATTGGTGACCGGGTTGGTGATGATGTTCATCTTGGCCCGGGCGACCTTTTCGATCACGTAGTTTGCGTAGTGGTCGTCATAGGCGGCCAGGGCGCAGGTATGGCCGGCGGTGACCCTGCCTTCCCAACCCCGCTTGATGGCCTCGTCCGCCACCATTTCCAGGGTGCGGTAGAAGGGATCGTCGGTCTCATCCACGTGCATATCGATATCCGCGTCGTATTTTTCCGCAATGTCAAAGCAGAGCTTTACATGGGCCAGGCTGTCCGCCGGGGTTTTTTCATTGGCCGGCATACCGCCCACGATGGTGCAGCCGTTTTCCATGGCCTCGTACATCAGCTTATCGCAGCCCGGATCTTGGATGATGCCCTCCTGGGGGAAGGCGATGATCTGAATATCCATCACATCCTTGAACTTTTCCTTCAGCTTGGCCACGCCGCTCAGGGGCTTGAGGCCGCCGATGGTATCCACATCCACGTGGGTACGCATGAACAGGGTGCCGTTTTTCAGGGCCTTGTACACCACGTCGCTGGAGCGCTCCAACACGTCCTCGTCGGTATAGGTCTTTTTCTTGTCCCAGATGATCTCAATGGCTTCCTTCAAGGTGCCGGATTCGTTTTTGCGCACCACGTCGAAGATGTTCACCTTATCCAAATGGATATGGGGGTCGATGAGAGCCGGGGTCACCAGCGCCCCTCCTACGTCGATGACGCGCTCGGCCTGCTGGCCCACGTCCTTGCCCACCGCCTGGATCAGGCCGCCGTCGATGGCGATGTCCACCAGGGCTTCTTGGTTGCGAAGCTTCGCGTTCTTGATCAAGAGCTGCATACAGAATTGACTCCTCTCTATGATTTGTTTGTCCGTTAGAATTGTAAACAGTTACGTACCGGAGCCATCGGGGATTCCTGCCCGATGCCCCGGCTGGCTGCCCGTCTGATTTCTTTGATTTTAGCATACCGTTATCCTGAAATCAATAGAATGAACGGGGTGTTTTTTCCGAAAGGCAGGCTTTTTTTTGTGTTCACAGAATTTTTTCTATTTTAACAGCCTTGCCTATAGACACGGGGGATGAAATTAGTTACAATAAATTTAGACATATCATTGGTCTGTGCATTTCCCGTTTTTCCATTCGACTGTTTTTTAAGGGGGAGGTTTTTGCTTTGGATTTGAATACCATCGGCACGCCGATCAGCGGTTCGTTTCATCGCATCGACGCCCAGGCCAAGGTGACCGGCCGGGCGGAATTTGGCGATGACCTGGTCCTGACGGATATGTTGTATTGCAAGGGCGTCTATACCAAGTATGCCCATGCCAAGCTTCTTTGCGTACATACGGAAGAAGCGGAAAAAGCGCCGGGGGTCGTATGTGTGGTAACGGCTGCGGACATCCCGGGTGCGAAGCAATTTGGCGAACTGTATATCGACCAGTATCCCCTGGTATATGATAAAGCCCGGTTCCTGGGGGATGTAATTGCCGTGGTAGCTGCCGAGACCCAAGCCCAGGCGGACGCGGCGGCCAAGTTGGTCACAGCGGAATATGAGGAACTGCCCGTATTAGGCACTCCAAAAGAGGCCATCAACAACGAGCAGGTCATCAATCCCGATTATCCCACCAACGTTTGCGGCGGCGTCCATGTGATCAAAGGGGATGCCAAAGCGGCCATGGAAACCGCAGACGTGGTGGTAAGCAGCCATTATAGCACCGGCTTTGTGGAGCACGCCTATATCGAGCCGGAATCCGTCACCGTGATCCCCAGCCGGATGCGGCCGGAGCTGACGGTGTTGGGGTCCATCCAGGCTCCCTATAACCTGCGCATCACCCTGCACCGGATGCTGAACCTGCCCATGGCCCGGGTCACGGTGAAGCCCAGCATTGTGGGCGGCTCCTTTGGCGGCAAGATCGAAAGCGCCGAAGCCCTGGCGGTACGGGCGGGCCTGGTGGCCCTGAAAACCGGCCGGCCGGCCAAGTACACCCTGACCCGGGAGGAATCCATCCAGGAAAGCTACAAGCGCCATCCCATCGACTTCGACGTGACCCTGGGCGCCAAATCCGACGGCACCCTGGTGGCCATGCACGTGGAGGCTTTGGGGGACGCGGGCTGTTACATCAACATGTCCCCGCCGGTCATGTATAAGACCGCCACCCTGGGGCCCGGGCCTTATAAGGTTGACCACGTGGATTATAACGCGGTGGCCGTGCTCACCAACAACCCCCATACCGGCTCCATGCGGGGCTTTGGCACCCCCCAAGCCATCTTCGCCCTGGAAAATGCCATGGATGAGCTGGCCGCCAAGCTGGGCATGACCCCCACGGCGCTGCGGCGAAAAAACCTGCTGGGCAACGGGGACGTGAGCCCCTGCGGCCACAAGCTGGATTTTCACGAGGTCAGCATCCGCTCCGTCATGGAAAAGGCGGCAGAGGCTCTGGATTTCGACCGGAAGTATGAACAATATTCTAAGGAAAACCAAGACCCCAACCGGCGGATCCGCCGGGGCGTGGGCATTTCGGTCTCCATGCGTGGCGCCAGCGTGGGCGCAGACGGCAATGGGTTCGACTATTCCCGCGCCCTCATCGAGGTGGAGGAGGACGGCAGCGTCCATGTGAACATCGGCCTGGTGGATCTGGGCCAGGGCTTGCGCACCTGCCAGGGCATGATGGCCGCGGACATGATGGGCGTTACCTTCGACCGGATCACCATGGGGGAAACGGATACCTCCCGCTCCCCTTCCACCGGCGCCTGTATCGCTTCCCGGGGTACCTTTGTGGGGGGCGCAGCCATCAAGAGCGCCTGCGACCGGATCCACGCCATCATCGCCCAGGCGTTGCAGATCCACTATGGCAAATCCGTTTCCGACATCCAATTCAGCAACAACCGGGTCACCTTTGGGGATGTGGATATCCCCTTTGAGGAGGCCATCCATATCTGCTATGGCCTGGGCATGACCCCCATGGCCGCCGGCGACAACCGGGTGCCCGTGCTAAACTGGGACGGCCATTTCGGCGAACCCTTTTACACCTACACCTATTCCTGCAACGCGGCGGAGGTGGAGGTGGATCTGGATACCGGCAGCGTCTATCTGGTGAAGATGGTAGGCTCTCACGATATGGGCCGCGCCATCAACCCCACCATGGCGGAAGGCCAGATCTACGGCGGCATGGCCATGGCCCTGGGCATGGCGGTGATGGAGGATCTGGGCCATAACCCCAAGACCTCCGCCATCAAAAACCTGAACCTGGAGAACTACCTGCTGCCCACCGTCATGGACTTTGGGGAGACCGTTCCCATCATTGACGCCCATCCCGATCCCCGCTCCGCGTCCGGCGGCCGCTCCCTGGGGGAACCCGCCACGGAAAACGGTGCGGCGGCCATTGCCTGCGCCATCAACCACGCCCTAGGCAAGCCGGGCTGCATCCACCAGCTCCCCGCCGACTTGGACCGGGTATTCTTTGCTGCCAATCCCCCTGCGGGAAAAGAAGGGAGGTAACCCCATGCAGGTGCGTACTTATATCCGGCCGGCCAGCCTAGCGGACGCCCTCCACACCCTGGCCACCGTGGAAGAACCCATCGCCATCATCGCCGGGGGTACCGACGTGCTGGTCTACGCCCGGGAGGACGACCGCTATGCCAACAGCGCCCTCATCGACATCTACGGCCTGGCGGAAGAGCTGGGCCAGATCCGGGAGGAGGGGGACGACCTGATCATCGGCGCCCTGGCCACCCATGCGGCCATTTCCCAATCTCCCCTGGTGCTGCGCTATGCCCCTATCCTGGCGGACGCCTGCCGTTCCGTCGCCGCTCCCCAGGTCCGCAACCACGCCACCATTGCCGGCAACATCGCCAACGCTTCCCCAGCGGCGGATTCCCTGGGCGCCCTGGCGGTGCTTCGGGCCAAGGTAGGGGTCCAGAGCCCGGAGGGCCAGCGGGAGCTGGCCATGGATCAGATCATCGCCCGGCCCTATCGGAATAACCTGGGGCCCCGGGACCTGATCACCCACATCCGCGTCCCCAAGCTGGAGGGCTACCGGCATATGTTTTATAAGCTGGGCCGCCGCAGGGCCCAATCCATTTCCCGCATGACCCTGGCCGCCTTGGTCAAGACGGATTGCCAGGGCGTGGTGGCGGATTTCCGCATCACCGTAGGCGCCACCTTCCCCCGGCCCATGGTTTTCCCGGACGTGGACGCCATGCTCATTGGGAAAAACCCCACCCAGGCGGACCTGGAAGCCGTGGCCAAGGCCCTGAGCGACAAGATCCCCGAGATCGCCGGCATCCGGGCTTCCACCACCTATAAGCAGCCAGTATGTGAAAAGCTATGCCTGCGCATCCTCAACGATCTTCTGGGAGGTGACCAGCAATGAGTCAAGTGCAGCTTCAATTCCGTCTTAACGGCAAGGACTATTCCATCCAGGCGGACCCCACCCAGCGTATGGTGGATCTCCTTCGTGAGAACCTCCATCTGACCGGTACCAAGGTGGGCTGCGGGGTGGGTGAATGCGGCGCCTGCACCGTGGTGCTCAACGGCGAGGCCGTCACCAGCTGCCTGGTGCTGGCCGGCCAGATGCAAGGGGCTGATATCCTCACCGTGGAGGGCCTCTCCGAGACCCAGATCGGCAGCATCCTACAGCAATGCTTTGTGGACGGGGACGCGGTCCAATGCGGCTTCTGCACCCCCGGCTTCCTGATGAGCGCCTATGCCTTGCTGCTTCACAATCCCCATCCCACCCGGGAGGAGATCAAGGTGGCGGTCTCCGGCAACCTTTGCCGCTGCACCGGCTATGTCCCCATCCTCAACGCCATTCAAGCCGCAGGCCTGCGCCTGGCGAAGGAAGAAAAGTAATCCCAACAGCAACCTACAACATAGGATAGGTGGTGTGGTTTCATGCATATCGGTTCTGCGACCGCCTTTGGCATCCTCTGTACCCTGGCCCTCATTACCGCCGTGGGTATCTATGCCGGCAAAAAGGTCAAAAGCGCCCGGGATTTTACCACCGGCAGCAACCTGAGCGCACCCATGATCGCCGGTTCCCTCATCGGCACCCTGGTGGGGGGCTCCTCCACCATCGGCACCGCCCAGCTGGCCTTTGACTATGGCTTTTCCGCCTGGTGGTTCACCCTGGGGGGCGGCATCGGCCTTTGTATCCTGGCCCTGGTGTTTGCCAAGCCCCTCTATAACAGCGGCCTGACCACACTCCCCCAGATCCTTACCCGGGAGTATGGCAAGCGCATTGCTACCCTGTCCGCAGTGCTCATGTCCGTGGGCACCTTCATGAGCATCGTTTCCCAAATGCTCTCCGGCACCGCCCTGATCACCTCCATGGTGGAGGTGGCCCCCAGCATCGCCATGTTAACGGTGCTCCTGTTGATGATCGCCTATGTGGTGTTTGGCGGCGCCTGGGGCGCGGGTATGGTTGGCATGGTGAAAACCCTGCTCCTCTATGTGACCACCTTTGTATGCGGCATCGTTTCCCTCCAGCTGGCAGGCGGGCTCCCCGCCTTCCAGGCCGCCCTGCCCCATGACCAATATTTTAACCTCTTTGCCCGGGGCTATTGGAAGGACGGCGGCGCAGGGGCTTCCCTGATCTTCGGCGTGCTCACCACCCAGGCCTATATCCTGCCGGTGGTGTCCGCGAAAAGCCTGCGCACCTCCAAGGCCGGGGCCATCCTGGGCGGGTTCCTTACCGTGCTTATCGGCATTGCCGGCATCTTTGTCGGCATGTTCATGCGCATGGAAATGCCGGATATTTCCTCCGCCTCCGCCCTGCCTGTCTTTGCCCTCACCTATCTGCCGGGCTTCCTGGGCGGCGTGATTCTGGCCACTTTATTAGTGGCTCTGGTGGGCACGGGCGCCGGCTTGTCCCTGGGGGTGAGCACCATGCTGTACCAGGATATTTACAAGCCCTTTATTCAGCCCAATGCCTCCGATAAGACCCAGCTGCGGGTCTCCAGGGGCATCATCCTGGCCCTGCTGCTGGCAGCGGCCCTATTCAGCATGGGCAAGCTGGGTTCCCTGATCCTCAGCTGGGGCTTCCTCTCCATGGGCCTTCGGGGCGCCGTGGCCTTTGCGCCCCTATGCTTCGCCCTCTTCAGCCCCGGCCGCATTCGGCCCGCCTTCGCCGGCGCAGCCATTATCGCCGGGCCCCTGCTGGTGCTTCTGGGTTCCTACATCCTGCCCCCGGACATCGACCCCCTGTTCCTGGGCATGGCCGCAGCCCTGCTCATTACCTTCATCGGCTGGCTGGTCGGCCCCAAAAAGCCCAACCTGGATCCCTCCTAGGGGATCCGCCCCCGTTTTCTTTCACGGCCCCGCTTTCGGGGCCTTCTTTTTTGGCATCGCGGAATGCCCGAGGTGGCAGGATCGGTCAGCCGCGGG
>UQOG01000105.1 GCA_900542615.1 uncultured Eubacteriales bacterium
TCCGCCGCCGCCAAAAGGACGGCAAACGCCCGGCCCCACGCTCTATGGGGCCGGGCGGCATACCCGAAGGGAGGAAGGGGCGGGGCAGGGTAGCGTTCCCCTGGGCAAAGCCCGGGCCCACGGCCTAGGGGCCTGGGCGGCATAAACCGCCCGCCGCGGGCTGCTGCCAAAGGACGCCCACAGCCGCTGGTGCGCGACTCTCGCCGTGCGCGTAGCACCGGGCCCGGGCGGCATAAACCGCCCCGCCGCGGGCTGTTATCCTCGGCTGCCCACAGCCGCTGTTGCGCGAATATCGCCGTGCGCGTAGCACCGCCGTGCGCGTAGCACCGCCGTCCGCGCAGGACCGCGTAGCACCCGGGAGATTAAGCAAGGAGGCGGGTTTGGATGGGCGCCAGCAGGGGGGTGTCCTGCCAGGTGGAGCCCAAGACGTTGTCCGGCCGGTTGTCCCCGTGGAAGTCGCTGCCGCAGGAAAGCAACATGCCATACTGCTGGGCCATGGAGATATAGGTCTCCCGCTGGCCGGGGGTAGCGGTGGGATAGAAGGCTTCCAGCCCGTCCAGCCCCGCCTGGTGGAGGCGGGCCACCAGGGCGGCCACGTCCGCCTTAATCTTGCAGGGATGGGCCAGAATGGCGAGGCCGCCTGCCTGGTGGATCAGGGCGATGGCATCCTCGGGAAGGATTCGCTTGGTTTCCACGTAGCCGGGCCGGCCCCGGAAGAGATAATTCCGGAACGCCTCGGGGATGCTGGGGGCAAAGCCGCCGGCCACCAGGGCCAGGGCCACGTGCAGCCGGGTAGGGGTGCCGTGCTGGGCCGGGAAAAAGGGGCGCACATCCGTACCGGCCGCAGCCAGCTGGGCCAGGATCTTTTCGTTGCGCACCTGGCGGCGCAGGGCGTTGCGGGCGGCAAACTCCTGTAGGGCAGGGTGCTGGGGGTCTACCCCCAGGCCCAGCATGTGCAGCTCCGTGGGAAATTCCGTATCCAGCTCCAGCCCGGGGATCACCCGTATCCCCAGGCGGTCGCCTGCTTCCAGCGCCTCGGGCAGGCCCTGGATGCAGTCGTGATCCGTCAGGGCCAGGATGCCCAGCCCCGCTGCCTTGGCCTTTTCCACCAGAAGGCTGGGGCTACAGGTTCCATCCGACCGATTGGAATGGGTGTGCAGATCCATGGGTACCATGTGGGTTTTGACTCCTTGTGCGTTGGTAAGGAAAAGGCTCCGTCTGGCGCCATGGCCTGGGCCATGGGGAAGGCGGAGCCTGTTGGTCGCGTTCGCTTGGACGGAAGGGCGCACGGCGCGCCCTGCCTTCCGATTTATTGCTCGTCCGATTGCTCGGGCTGCTCGGGCTGCTCGGGCTGCTCGGGTGATGCCGGCGGGGTCTGGGCCTCCTGGGCGGCGGCTTGGGCCTGCTCCTGGGCCAGCACCTCTTCATCCGGCTTTTCCAGCTCCGCCTTGCGGTCCTGATAGCTGCGGATCTCGATGGTTTCCCCGTTGAAGATCTTGATGAACTGATCCCCATCGATGCGCTCGTATTCCAGCAGGGCCTTCACCACCCGGTCCATGGCCTCCCGGTTCTCCTCCAGCACGGCCTTGGCCCGGTCGAACTGCTCCTCCAGGATGCGGCGCATTTCCGCATCCACCTTGGCGGCCACTTCCTCGGAATAATTCCGCTGGTGGCCCCAATCCTTGGCGATGAACACCTCCGTGTCCCCGCCCAGGAACACCGGACCGATGGCGTCGCTCATGCCGAACTCGATCACCATGCGCCTGGCCAGCTCGCTGGCCCGCTTCAGGTCGCCGATGGCGCCGGTACATACATCGTCCAGGGCGATGCTCTCGGCCACCCGGCCGCCCATGCACATGCAGATCTCGTCCAGGATCTTGCCCCGGGAAATGTGGTTGTCGTCCGTATCCGGCATGGTCATGGTATAGCCGGCCGCAGCGCCCCGGGGGATGATGGAAACCTCGTGTACCGGGTCGCAATGGGGCATTTTCAGCGCCACGATGGCATGGCCCGCCTCATGGTAAGCGGTGACCTTTTTATCCTCGTCCGTGACCACCCGGCTCTTCTTTTCCGGCCCCACCACCGTCCGGGTGATGGCCTCCTCCAGCTCCAGCATGGTGATCTTCTTTTTCTTATAGCGGGCCGCCAGGATGGCCGCCTCGTTCAGTACGTTCTCCAGGTCCGCCCCGGTAAAGCCGCTGGTCCGCTTGGCCAGCACCGCCAGGGACACGTCCTCCGCCAGGGGTTTGCCCTTGGCATGGACCTTAAGGATTTCCTCCCGGCCTTTCACGTCGGGATAGTTCACGGTGATCTGCCGGTCAAAGCGGCCGGGCCGCAGCAGGGCGGGGTCCAGGATATCCGGCCGGTTGGTGGCGGCCAGCACGATGATGCCCTCGTTGATGGCAAAGCCGTCCATTTCCACCAGCAGCTGGTTCAGGGTCTGCTCCCGCTCATCGTGGCCGCCGCCCAGGCCGGCGCCCCGCTGCCGGCCCACCGCGTCGATCTCGTCGATGAACACCACGGCAGGGGCGCATTTCTTGGCGGTGCTGAACAGATCCCGCACCCGGCTGGCGCCCACGCCCACGAACATCTCCACAAAGTCGGAACCCGAAATGGAGAAGAAGGGCGCGCCCGCTTCCCCGGCCACAGTCTTGGCCAGCAGGGTCTTACCGGTGCCCGGCGGGCCCACCAGCAGCACGCCCTTGGGGATGCGGGCGCCCATCTCCGTGAAGCGCTTGGGGGAGCGCATAAACTCCACCACTTCCCGCAGCTCTTCCTTTTCCTCATCCGCGCCTGCCACGTCGGCAAAGGTGACCTTTTTGCCCGGATCCATC
This sequence comes from uncultured Eubacteriales bacterium, assembly GCA_900542615.1. Taxonomy (GTDB): domain Bacteria; phylum Bacillota; class Clostridia; order Christensenellales; family CAG-138; genus Pelethousia. The sequence goes on from UQOG01000105.1 coordinate 2,835, forward strand.
TGGGTGCGGGCCCGGCTCTTGCCGAAGTTCATCACGCTGTTGCCGCCGCCCTGGGAGCGGAACATGAAATAATACAGCACTGCCAGCGCGCCGATCATGAGCACATAGGGAAGCAACCCTTCCCAGATAGAGGGCTTGGGGGTGGGGTTGGCCATGGACTCCACCGGGAAGTCCGCATTGGTCACCTGCTCCCGGGGGATGCCCTTGAGCTCCTCGGTAAGGATGGTCATATCCTCCCGGTAAGCTTCCAGGGAGGGGATGTAGGTATAGAAATCATACTTGGCTGGAAAGGTTTCCTCGGACAATTCGCTATCGACATATAAGCCAACCAACTGCAAGTCTGTGATGTCCACATAGGACACCTTTTCATCCCGCACCAGCTGGATAAAGTCGTTATAGCTCACCTCTTCCGCCGTATTCCCCCTGGGGTCAAAGCCGGATACCAATGCGATGATGACCACCAGCAATACCAGGTAGATCAGCGGGGTGGAAAGATTTTTTTTCAAGTTTGTACCTCCATGGGTATGCAAAAATGCAGTCCTGCAAACAGCATACCACGTTTAAGCATATCGTATCCTACTAATAGTAGCACAAAAGGTTTACCACTTCAAACCCCAATCCGCTGAAAAAGGTGAAAAAACCGTGAAGGGATGCTTTACAAACCGGTTTCTTTTCACTAATATAAAGGTACCGGCTCTATGCGGGGCGGCTTGGCTCCCCGTGGGCTCGTATTCGGGCCGGAGCAAACAATCCACAAGCAGGAGAAGCATCATGTACAAAAAGGTTTCCACAACCCTGGATTTCGCAGGCCGCGAAAAGGATACCCTGGCCTTCTGGAAGCAGGCGCGTATCTTTGAAAAGAGCGTGGAGCTGCGTCGGGGCGCGCCCGCCTATACCTTCTACGATGGCCCCCCCACCGCCAATGGCAAGCCCCATATCGGCCATATCCTCACCCGTTCCATCAAGGACATCATTCCCCGCTACCGCACCATGAAGGGCTACGATGTGCTGCGTAAGGCGGGCTGGGATACCCATGGCCTTCCTGTGGAGCTGGAGGTGGAAAAAGAACTGGGCCTGGACGGCAAGGAGCAGATCGAGGCCTATGGGGTGACCCCCTTTATCCAGAAGTGCAAGGAATCCGTCTGGAAATACAAGGGCGAATGGGAAGAGATGAGCGACCGTGTGGGCTTCTGGGCCGACATGGAAGATCCCTACGTCACCTATGAAGACAATTACATCGAATCCGAATGGTGGGCCCTTAAGACCATCCATGAAAAGGGCCTGCTTTACAAAGGGCATAAGATCGTCCCCTATTGCCCCCGCTGCGGCACGGCCCTTTCCTCCCACGAGGTAGCCCAGGGCTATAAGGATATAAAGGAAACCAGCGCCACCGTCCGCTTCCGCTGCGCGGATGAGGACGCCTATTACCTGGCCTGGACCACCACCCCCTGGACGCTGCCCAGCAACGTGTGCCTGTGCGTAAACGCCCACGTGGAATACTGCCGCGCCCGCAAGGATGGGGAGACCTTCATCCTGGCCCGGGACCTGGTGGAAAGCGTATTGGGCGAGGGGGCTGAGATCCTGGATGTGTTCCCCGGCAGCGACCTGGTGGACCGGGACTATGAGCCCCTGTTCCCCTGCACCGGGGCCGCCTGCGCCAAAACCGGCAAACGGGGCCATTACGTGATCGCGGACGACTACGTTACCACCACCGACGGTACCGGCATCGTCCACAACGCCCCTGCCTTCGGCGAGGACGACGCCCGGGTGTGCAAGGAACACGACATGCCCTTTATCCAGCTGGTGGATACCCGGGGCAATATGTGCGGCGGCACCCCCTGGGACGGCGCCTTTGTAAAGGATGCGGACAAGCTGATCCTCCGTGACCTGAGGGAAGCGGGCCTGCTGTTTGCGGCGCCGGAGTTTGAGCATAGCTATCCCTTCTGCTGGCGCTGCGACACCCCCTTGATCTATTACGCCCGCCAGAGCTGGTTCATCAAGATGACCGCCATCCGGGACCGGCTCATGGAATACAACCGGCGCATCAACTGGATCCCCGAGACCATCAAGGAAGGCCGCATGGGCAACTTCCTGGAAAACGTCATCGATTGGGGCATCAGCCGGGAGCGTTATTGGGGCACCCCCCTGCCTGTGTGGGTGTGCAAGGATTGCGGCCACGTCCATGTGATCGGCAGCCGCAAGGAGCTGTGTCAGCTGGCCCCCGGCACCCCGGAGGACCTGGAGCTCCACAAGCCCTTCCTGGATCCCATCACCTTCCCCTGCGAGAAGTGCGGCGGCGAAATGCGCCGGGAACCCGTGGTGATCGACTGCTGGTTCGATAGCGGTTCCATGCCCTTTGCCCAGTGGCACTATCCCTTTGAAAACAAGGAGCTCTTTGCCCGCCGCTACCCCGCCAATTTCATCAGCGAGGCCGTGGACCAAACCCGGGGCTGGTTCTATACCCTCCTGGCCATCTCCACCTGCCTGTTCGATGAGCCCAGCTTCCAAAATTGCCTGGTGCTGGGCCTGGTCCAGGATAAGGACGGCCTGAAGATGAGCAAGCACAAGGGCAACGTGGTGGATCCCTGGTCCGTATTGGATAAGCAGGGGGCCGACGCGGTGCGTTGGTATTTCTATACCGGCTCCATGCCCTGGCTGCCCAGCCGCTTCTCCCCGGAAGCCGTATCCGAAGCCCAACGGAAATTCATGGGTACTTTCTGGAACACCTATGCCTTCTATGTCCTCTATGCGGACATCGACGGCTTTGATCCCACCGCCCATGCCCTCCGCCGGGAAAACCTTTCCCCCATGGATAAGTGGATCCTCTCCCGGCTCAATTCCCTGGTCAAGGCTGTGGACGCCTACCTGGGGGATATCCGCATCACCGAGGCCGGCCGGGAGCTCCAGCGGTTTATCGACGACCTGTCCAACTGGTATGTCCGCCGCTGCCGCGACCGCTACTGGGGCAAGGATATGACCCCGGATAAAGAGGCCGCTTACATGACCCTCTTTACCGTTCTTAAGACCCTGAGCTTGATCTCCGCCCCCTTTATCCCCTTCATGACTGAGGAGATCTACCAGAACATCGTCCGTACCGTGGACAAGGACGCCCCGGAGAGCATCCACCTGTGCGATTGGCCCGCTGTGGACGAGAGCTTCATCGATCCCCAGCTGGAAGCCCACATGGACCAGGTGCTGGATGTGGTGGTGCTGGGCCGCAGCGCCCGCAATACCGCCAACATCAAAAACCGGCAGCCTTTGCCCGCCATGTTTATCCAGGGCCCGGCCCTGCCGGCGCTGTATTCCGCCATCATCGCCGAGGAGCTGAACGTGAAGGCCGTGGAATATGTCAGCGACGCTTCCTCCTTCATCACCTACAACGTGAAGCCCCAGCTCAAGACCCTTGGGCCCCGCTATGGCAAGCTGTTGCCTAAGATCAACGCCTATCTGGCCCAGAGCGGCGTGGGCGACCAGGTGGTAGCCGCCCACAAGGCAGGCGATCCCTATACCTTCCAGCTGGAGGGCGCGTCCGTCAGCCTCGCCCCCGAGGATGTGCTGGTGTCCACCGGCCAGAAGGAAGGCTTTGTGGCGGAGTCCGACCGGGATACCTCCGTGGTGCTGGATATCCGTCTGACCCCTGCCCTCGTTGAAGAAGGCTTCGTCCGGGAGCTGGTCAGCAAGATCCAGACCATGCGCAAGGAGGCGGATTTTGCCGTGACCGACCATATCGCCGTCTATTACCAGGGCAGCGATACCATCGCCGACATCTTCGCCCGCTACGGCGACGCCATCGCCGCCGATACCTTGGCCGATCAGCTTCACAACGCCCAGCCCCAGGGCTATTCCAAGGACTGGGACGTGAACGGCGAAGCCGTTTCCCTGGGCGTACAAAAACTTTAGGTCCTGCGCGGTCCTGCGCGGACGGCGAGAGTCGCGCACCAGCGGGTGAGGTTGTCTGATGATAGTATCCCGCGGCAGGCGGATGAAGCCGCCGCTGCCCTCGTCGCCGCGGACTCCATCCGCTCGGCCCCGGTAAAGTTCCTTTACCGGG
>UQOG01000106.1 GCA_900542615.1 uncultured Eubacteriales bacterium
GGGGCCTTCGGCCCCCGGGCCAGCCAAACCAAAGGGGCGGGGGCCGGCCAAATGGCTGGCCCCCGCCCCTTTGTGCGCGCTTTGCGCGCCCGCCGCCCCCCCGCTGGGCCGATGGTCGCGCTGCGGAGGCGGGGAAGTTGGGAACCCCTGGGCAGCCCCGAATATCGTCAGGTGAGCTTGCCGGTGAGGGTATAGATGATCACCGCGATGCCCTCCCGGATGTAGTTGTTGGGGGCGCTGTACCATACGTCCCGGGCGGGGATGCCGTCGGCGGCGATGCCGTGCATGGCCGCCACCCGGCGGGAGCGGTATACGTGAAAGCCGGTGGTAACAAAGGCGACGGAAGCGTCCGCCGGGAAGCGGGCGGACAGGATGTCCTTGCAGAACCGGAAGTTTTCATAGGTGCTGGTGGACTGGTCCTCCAGGATGATCCGCTCTTGGGGAAAGCCGTGGGCGATCAGGTAATCCGCCATGGCCTGGGCCTCGGAGACTGCCTCGTCCGGCCCTTTGCCCCCGCTGACAATCACGGTGGTATGGGGGCTCTGCTCCAGATAGGCCAGGGCCGTATCCAGCCGGTTGCGCAGGGTCAGGGTGGGCCGGCCCTTGCGCACAGCGCAGCCCAGCACGATCAATACGTCCCGGTCCGGCTCCACCGGGGTCCGGGTGGCGCTTTTGAGCAGGCAGGTCATGGCTCCCACCACCAGGAAGAAGGCGGCGTACAGGCAGATGACCAGGACCTTGAAGCCGTGGCCCAGGGGGGTGGCGAACCAGGCGGTAAAGGCGGGATAAAACAGGGCCAGGATCACCAGGGGGATGCCCAGGATGGCGGGCATATAGGTACCCAGGTTGCCGTTGGAGACAAAGGAGAGGGCCAGGGTATCCAGGGTCAGCAGGCTGCCTATTATAAAAAAGAAGGTTCTCATGCGGGATCGCCTCCGATCTGCACTTGCCGGTGGCCCCGGGGCAGGCTGTTGGCCCCGTATACCCCCAGCAGCACCAGCAGGGTACCCACGCCCTGGAGCAGGGAAAAGTCCTCGCCCAGCAGGAACACCCCAGAGATCACGCTCACCAGGGTGGTGACCCCGCTGAAGCTGCCGGTGCGGCCGGGGCCCAGCTTGGCCACCCCCACGTTGCGCAGCACGAAGGCGATGACGGAACAGCCCACGGAAAGATATAGGCAGCCCAGCAAGAAGCCAAGGTTTTGGAAGGGCAGAAGCAGGAACGCCTGCAGGGTGCCCTTCAGGCTGTGTTCCAGCAGGGCGGCGATGGTAAAGACCAGGGCGCCGAAGCCAAACATGATATAGGATTGTTCCACGCCGGAAAACTGGGGGTTGCGGCGGGTCAGGTTCAGGAAGATAGCGTCGCTGAGGGCGGCGGTGAACAGCAGGCCGTAGCCCAGCAGGTTAAAGGTGGCGTCCGCCCACTTGGTAGCGCCCACCAGGATCACCCCGCATACGGATACGGCGATGCTGATCCATTGCCGCCGGGTGGGATATTCCCGGGAGAGGGCGGGCATGAGCAAAAGGGTGAGCAGGGGGATGGTGGCGATGATGGTGCCGCTTTCGCTGGCGCTGGTCATTTGGATGCCCAGGGTTTCGGCGGTAAAATACAGGAGGGGCTGGAAGAGCACCATGAGAAGCAGGGGCTTGAGGGATTTACCCTTTAGGTGGATGTGGAAGATCCCCAGCCGCTTGCACAGCTCCATGGCCACAAAGGCCAGGAAAAACCGCCAGCTCAGCAGGGTCAGGGGGGAGGTGGCCGTGGCGCCCAGCCGCACGGCGATAAAGCTAAAACCAAAGAAAATATGGGCGATCAGGGAACATCCCATGCCCACCAATTGATTCTTGTCCAGGGAGGGTTTCATGTGGATCCTTTCCGGCGGATACGGCGCCTGGTACGATTGACCGTAAGATATGATAACACAGCGGCAGGCTGGGGAAAACCCCCGCCGATGATTTGCCAGAAAAGTTTTCAAAAGACGGGCTAAAAAAAGCGGGGAGGTTATGAAAGTTTCGTGACGATTGGCCGCCTGGGTTTGTAAGCGGAAGAAAACTATGGTACAATGGCATTTAGCATATTGCGGGATACCATGAACGAGGGAGGCAAGCTATGAGCTTTATCGATAAGATCCTGGGGAACACCGCCCAGAGCCAGCTGAAAAAGTTACAGCCTATGGTGAACAAGATCAACGCCCTGGAGGAGGAGATCCACGCCCTTACGGACGAGGCGCTGCGGGGCAAAACCGCCGCCTTCAAGGCGCGGCTGGCCCAGGGGGAGAGCCTGGATTCCCTGCTCCCCGAAGCCTACGCGGTGGTGCGGGAGGCGGCAGTGCGCACCATTGGCCAGCGGCATTATGACGTGCAGCTCATCGGCGGCATCGTGCTGCACCAGGGCCGCATTGCCGAAATGAAAACCGGCGAAGGCAAGACCATCACCGAGACCCTGCCCGCCTATCTGAACGCCCTCAGCGGCCACGGGGTGCATATCGTGACGGTGAACGATTACCTGGCGTCCCGTGACGCCCAGTGGATGGGGAAGATCTACCGGTTCTTGGGGCTGACGGTGGGCTGCATCGTCCACGATATGAACAACGACGCCCGGCGGGAAGCCTATGGTTGCGATATTACATACGGCACCAACAACGAGCTGGGGTTCGATTACCTAAGGGATAATATGGTGGTTTACAAGAACCAGATGGTGCAGCGGGAGCTCCATTACGCCATTGTGGACGAGGTGGACTCCATCCTCATCGACGAGGCCCGTACCCCCTTGATCATCTCCGGCCGGGGGGAGCAGTCCACGGACATGTATCAAAAGGCGGACCGGTTTGTCCGCAAGCTCACCCGGGGCGAAAACATCATCAAGCTGTCCAAGACCGAGCAGCTTATGGGGGAGGAACAGCCGGAGAGCGGGGACTATATGGCGGATATCAAGGCCCGCACCGTGGGCCTGACCCAGGAGGGTATGCGCAAGGCGGAACAATTCTTCGGCATCGAGGATATTTCCGCCACGGAAAATACCGAGCTCAACCACCATATCCACCAGGCCCTGAAGGCCCACGCCCTGTTCCAGCGGGATAAGGACTATGTGGTCCAGGACGGCCAGGTGCTCATCGTGGATGAGTTTACCGGCCGGCTCATGCTGGGCCGCCGCTATAGCGACGGTTTGCACCAGGCCCTAGAGGCCAAGGAAGGGGTCAAGGTGGAGCGGGAAAACAAGACCCTGGCCACCATCACCTTCCAGAACTATTTCCGCATGTATAAAAAGCTGGCGGGCATGACGGGTACCGCCAAGACCGAGGAGCAGGAGTTCCAGTCCATCTACGACCTGGACGTGGTGGAAGTGCCCACCAATATGCCCCTGAAGCGGATCGACAACAACGACGTGGTGTACACCACCGAGGCGGGCAAGCTCCGGGCGGTGGTGGAGGAGATCGCCGCGGTGCATAAGACCGGCCAGCCCATCCTGGTGGGTACCATTTCGGTGGAAAAGAGCGAGCTGCTTTCCGATATGCTCAAGCGCCGGGGCATCGACCACGTGGTGCTCAACGCCAAGCAGCACGCCCGTGAGGCGGAGATCGTGGCCCAGGCAGGCAAGCTGGGCAGCGTTACCATCGCCACCAACATGGCAGGCCGCGGCACGGACATCCTCTTGGGCGGCAACCCGGAGTTTTTGGCCCGGCGGGATCTTCTGAACCAGGGCATGGCTCCGGAATTGCTGGAGGAGGCCACCGGCCACGCGGAAACCGCCGACGCCGCCGTGCTGGAAGCCCGGGCCCAATATGGGGAAGCCTATGCCCGGCATAAGCAGGATACCGACCGGGAGCACGACCAGGTGGTGGCGGTGGGGGGCCTGCATATCCTGGGCACCGAGCGCCATGAAAGCCGCCGCATCGACAACCAGCTGCGGGGTCGCGCCGGCCGCCAGGGGGACCCGGGTTCCACCCGGTTCTACCTGTCCATGGAGGACGACCTGATGCAGCGCTTTGGCGGCGAGCGGGTCAAGAGCCTCATGGAGCGCATCTCCCCGGAGGACGATATCCCCATCGAGGTGGGCTTGCTCACCAAGCAGATCGAATTCGCCCAGAAGCGGGTGGAGGCCTATAACTTCGACATCCGGAAGAACGTGCTCCAATATGACGACGTGATGAACCGCCAGCGGGAAATCATCTACGGCCAGCGCCGCAAGGTGCTCATGGGGGAGGATATCCGGGACAGCATCCAGGAGATGGTAAAGGAATGCGTCCAGATCCGCTGCGCCCAGTTCTGCCCCAGCGCCCTGCCGGCGGCGGAATGGGATAAGGCGGGGCTGCGCAGCGATTTTCTCCAGCTCACCGGCCTGGACTGCCAGGAAACCATAAAGGATATCGACGACGCGGTCCAGCTGGAGGGCGCCATGGAGGAGCTGGCGGCCCAAGGCTATGAGAAAAAGGAGCAGGAAATCCTTAAGACAGCCCAGGAAATGGGCGGCGCGGCGGATATGCGGGAAATCGAGCGGGTGCTGCTGCTGCGGGCGGTGGACGAACACTGGATGGACCACATCGACGCCATGGACCAGCTGCGCCAGGGCATCGGCCTGCAGGCCCTGGGTCAGAAGGACCCGGTGGTAGCCTACCGGAACGCGGGCTTCGATATGTTCGACGAGATGGTGCGGGGCATTCGGGAAAAGACCGTGCGCAGCCTATACCATGTGGCGCTCACCGCCGGCGCCCCCAAGCGGGAGCAGCTGGCCAAGCCCATCGAAACCGCCGGGGACGGCTCCATGCCCCGGCAGCCTGCCCGGGCCGGCGTTAAGATCGGCCGGAACGATCCTTGCCCCTGCGGCAGCGGCAAAAAGTATAAGAACTGCTGCGGCCGGGATAAATAGTCAATTCAATCATTATATACAAAGGAAGTGAGAACTTTGGTACAACTGGACGAATACCGGCAGAAGCTGGAGGCCACGGCCCAGAAACTCAAAGAGGCAGGTGAGTCCCTTTGACCTGGCTGGATTGACAGCCGAAAAGGAGCAGCTGGAGGCCCAAATGGGCCAGGAAGGCTTTTGGGAGGACGTGGAAGCGGCCAACAAGGTCAACCAGCGGATGAAGGTGATCACCGGCAAATTGGATCGATACCGGCGGCTGGAAAGCGGGGTGGAGGACGTGAACACCCTGATGGAAATGGCCGAGGAGGAAGAGGACGAAAGCCTGCTGGGGGAGATCGCCGGGGAATACCACGCCCTGGAAAAAGAGGTGGAAGCCCTGCGCTTGAGCACCCTGCTAAAAGGCCCTTACGACGGCTGCAACGCGGTGCTGTCCCTCCACGCGGGAGCGGGGGGCACCGAGGCCCAGGATTGGGTGTCCCTGCTGTACCGGATGTATTGCCGCTACTGCGAAAAGAAAGGCTATTCGGTCAAGGAGCTGGATTACCTGGACGGGGAAGAAGCGGGCATCAAAAACGTCACCTTCGAGGTCCAGGGGGATAGCGCCTACGGCTACCTGAAGGCGGAAAAGGGCGTGCACCGGCTGGTGCGCATGTCCCCCTTCGATTCCTCCGGCCGGCGGCATACCTCCTTCGCCTCCCTGGATGTGACCCCCATCTTCGACGACGATACCGACGACGTGGAGATCAACATGGACGAGGTGCGGGTGGATACCTATAGGGCCAGCGGCGCAGGCGGCCAGCACGTGAACAAGACCAGCTCCGCCATCCGCCTGACCCACCTGCCCACGGGCATCGTGGTCCAGTGCCAAAACGAGCGCAGCCAGCTCCAGAACAAAGAGGTGGCCATGCGGATGCTCAAGGGCAAGCTCATCGAGCTCCAGGAGCGGGAGCGGGAGGAGCAGATGGCCCAGATCAAGGGGGAGATGAAGCGGATCGAATGGGGCAGCCAGATCCGCAGCTATGTGTTCCAGCCCTATACCATGGTGAAGGACCACCGCACCGGCGTGGAGGACGGCAACATCCAGGCCGTCATGGACGGGGAGCTGGACGAGTTCATCAACGCCTATCTGGTGCAGTCCTGACCCCCTTCTGCCGGCCTTGCAGCCGGCGCCAGGGATGGCCCATGATGGGAATGCGACGCCTTTTACGGCAGGATGGCCGGCGGCGTCGCATTCTTCCTTTGCCCGCTTGCGGGCATTATTTCTTTTATATATATTGCATAATTGCGTATTGACAAAAACCAATAAATATGATTTTATAATAATAAGAATTATTGTTAGATTTTCCTTGGGAGGAAGTATGGGAAAAACGCTTTTGCCTGTTTTGCTGATCGCCGCGCTTTTGCTGGGGGCTTGCAGCGGCGTTCAGGCGCCGGCGGCCCCAACGGTTGCCCCCACCTTGGCGCCTACCCCGGAGCCTACGCCGGAACCCACGCCAGATCCTACCCCGTCCCCTTCCCCCACCTTGGACTTGTTGGCCCTGTATAATCCCTACCGGTTGGATTACCTGGGGGAGGACCTGGGCCCGGCGGAGGAAGCGGGGGGCGTGGGGGTGGAGGCCGCCATTGAGCGGGCCAAGTTGCGCCACGGGGACTACCTGTTGGGGATGGATTACGACTATGCCTGCGTGGGCCTGATTCAGTACCAGGAGGCCCTGTATTACGCCCTTGCCTGGACCCAGGTCCCCCAGGACGCCCCGGAGGGGACGGAGCCGGAGCTGGTGCGGTATCTGTTTGTTTCCATGGACGGGGAGGACCTGCTGGAGGGGGATCTGGAACGGATCTACCCCATGACCGGCGGCTGAATGCCCGCGCCCTTTGAGGACGGTCCCGTCTGCTAGCAAAAGGAAAAAGCCCCTCCGGGCTTTTTCTCAGGCTGTCGAAAAAGTGGCTTGCGCCACTTTTTCGAGGTGTTCATAGCTCCC
>UQOG01000107.1 GCA_900542615.1 uncultured Eubacteriales bacterium
CCCCGGCCCTGACAAAACCGCCGCCGCCCCCCCTGGGCCTGTGGGTTCCCCGCCGGCGAAGGAGATGTAAGATGCCTTTCCGACAAAGGTGGCGCTGGAACGGGACAAATAGGGAGGAACTATCATGAGGAAACAGATGCGCTTTTTTTCTTCCGCCGAATTGGCAGGTATGCAAAGAAAGATCCTACAACAGTCCGAAGCGGTTATAGGGGAGTTAAAGGCCATTTTATGGGAAATGCCTTCTATTTTGGCCATCCAGAAGCTAAAATTTGAAAGGATTGCCCCAGACGGTATATTTGGAGAGCGGTTAAACCTTGTTGAATACTTAAACCAAACCATGACCTATTTGGTTTGCCTGCATGCTGGGAATGCAATGATGAAACGGCATGGACTGGAGGCCGTAATAATCAATTTCGGCACGCAGCCAGGATATGATGTAGAATCCACCACGGGAGACATTATATGTGAATGTTTTGCGGCCACTTCCGTAAAAAGCAATGAGAAACTGCGGAAGGATGTTTTGCGCCTACATAAAAACGCCGCTGCGAAAGAACGGTACGTATATTACTATAGCCACGGAGCTGCGATGGAAACAGCCTATGTGGAAAAGCTGGCCGATCAATATAAAGATGTTAGCTTGTGCGGCGTTTCCTTTGACGCCCTCATTTCAGAATATCCATAAAATCGCATAGATATAGGGCGCACTGGGCGCTCCTTTCAGGCAAAAAGGTAGCCCCGGCGCTGAATAACGCCGGGGCAAAAGGAATGGCATTTACGCTTCCGGCGTACACAGATACCATTCGTTTTCATACAGCACCGCCAGGCCGCCCTGCACCTTGGCGTAGGGCATACCCAGTTCCCGGTTGAAATTGGTCTCCCCGTTCTTTTCGGGGAAAGCATCCGTATAGCTGTCCGTGTAGCCCAGGATGGCGCTTTCGTCCACCTCGGCGGGCATGGGCTCGTCGGCCTTGTAATAGATGGTATCCTCCGCCATGATGGCGGCTGGGTAATCGGCAGCATTGTCCTGGGCGCAGCCAAAGAGCAGGGCTGCCGGCAGCAGGCACAATAGGCATAGGACGTAACGCTTCATGGGTCCTCTATTTTAGGCTGGGAAGGGGCAAAAGGGCCTATTCGGCCAACCGCTCCAGGGCGTGCTTGTAGCCCTCGGAGCCGTAGTTGAGGCACTTATTCACCCGGGAGATGGTGGCGGTGGAGGCGCCGGTCTTTTCCGCAATGGCAGTATAGCTTTCCCCGGCGGCCAGGTGCTCCGCCACCTGGAACCGCTGGGCCATGGCGTTCAGCTCGCCGATGGTGGCCACGTCCTCGAAAAAGCGGTAGCAATCCTCCGGGCTTTGCAGGGTGAGCAGGGCCTGGAAAAACCGGTCCACAGCCGGGGAAGCGAATTTGCTTTGATACATGGGGATCCTCCTTTTAACGAACGGCCTTGAGGAAGCTTTGGAGCCTGGGGGACTTAGGTGCGCCGAATACGGTTTCCGGCGGCCCTTCCTCCTCGATGAGGCCGTTGTCCATAAAGATGACGTGGTTGGCCACCTCCCGGGCAAAGCCCATCTCGTGGGTCACAATCACCATGGTCATCCGCTGTTGGGCCAGGCGGCGTATGGCCTGCAAAACCTCGCCGGAGATCTCCGGATCCAGGGCGGAGGTGGGCTCGTCAAAGCAAAGGATATCCGGCTTGAGGGCCAGGGCCCGGGCGATGGCCACCCGCTGCTGCTGGCCGCCGGAGAGCTGATGGGGATAGGAGGCCAGCTTATCCGAAAGCCCCACCTGATCCAGCAGGGCCTTGCCCTCCTCCTGGATGGCGGAGAGGATCTGGGCCTTGTTCCGGCGGAAATCCGGCTGTTCTCGGGCCAACAGCTCCGGGGCCAGGGTCACGTTTTGCAGGGCCGTGTACTGGGGAAACAGGTTGAAGGATTGGAACACCAGGCCAAAATGCAGCCGCTTTTTCCGCACGCCGGCCTCCCGCTGGGTGGCGGGGTCCGCTGCGTCGAACAGCCGTTCCCCCTTCACCAGGATCTGGCCTTTATCGGGGGTCTCCAGGAAATTCAGGCACCGCAAAAGGGTGGTTTTGCCGCTGCCCGAGGAGCCGATGATGGAAAGCACATCCCCCTCCTCCAGGGAGAAGCTGATGCCCTTTAGCACGTCCAGGGTTCCGAAGTTCTTTTCCAGGTTTTTCACCTCTAAGATCGCCATACCATACCTCCTATACCCGGAAATAGTCCATCTTCCGCTCCAGATACCCCAGCAGCAGGGTCAGGGCGCCAACAAAGGCCAGGAAGAACAGGCCGGTGGAGAACAGGGGCCAGATCAGGCCCTTGGCGGTATACTCCTGGGCCATCATGATGATCTCCTTGCAGGAGATGATCCGGGCCAGGGAGGTATCCTTCACCAGGGTGATCACCTCGTTGCCCATGGGGGGAACGATGCGTTTGATCACCTGGAGCAGGGTTACCTTGAAGAAGATCTGGGTCTTGGTCAGGCCCAGCACCTGGCCGGCCTCATATTGACCTTTGGGGATGGACTCGATGCCGCCCCGATAGATCTCGGAGAAATAGCAGGCATAGTTGATCACAAAGGCCACCGTAGCCGCGGCAAAGCGGCCGTCCGACCCGGCGGGCCAGGGATTGGGCAACCCCATAAGCCCAGGCCCTAAAAAGATCACCAGCAGCTGGAGCATCAGGGGCGTGCCCCGGATGATCCATACGAAGGTCTTGATCAGATAGGCCAGGGGCTTGAAGCGGCTCATGGAGCCAAAGGCGATGAGCAGCCCCAGCGGCAGGGCGAAAAGCAGGGTCAACCCAAAGAGGTTGAAGTTGAGAACGAAGCCTTCCCAAAGGCGGGCGAGAATGGTGGCCATGCATGTCCTTCCCCGGGCGCAGGCGCCCGATGTTCAATCAGCCGGAACAGGCCGCCCCGTTGGACGGCGTGAGCCGCCTCCTAAATAGGGGGCGGCTCCCAAGGGAGAATCGATGTATGGAAACCGGCTTAGTCCGCCAGCTCCAGGCTGTATTTATCCGCCAGGGCCTGCATACTGCCATCGGCCACCAGCTCGTCAAAGATGGCGTTTACCGCATCCCGCACATCGGAACCCTGCCGGAAACCAACGCCGTAGTTTTCCACCGCCAGCTCATCTACAATGGTAAGATCCGCATAGTCGGTGCCTTCCCCTACCATGGCCTTGGCCAGGGTCAGATCCAGAACCGCCGCGTCCGCAGTCCCAGCCTTCACCTCCAGCAGGCACTCGGTCTGCACGCTTTTGCCAACATAGCTGGCCTGGGCAAGGTTCTCGTCCCCCTGGATGGTGGTTTCACCTGCGCTGCCCATCTCCGCCACCACGGTCTTGCCGATCAGGGAGGCGGTGTCGGTGTATTCCGCATCCGCCTTCATGACCACCACCTGGGCGTTCTTTACATAGGGCTGGGTGCAGGCCATGTTGGCTTCCCGATCCGCGTCCAGGGTCATGCCGTTCCAGATGCAGTCGATGGTCTTGCCGTTGAGCTCCACTTCCTTGGTGTTCCAGTCGATCTCCTGGAAGACGGGCTCCACACCCAGCTTCTCGCATACCAGGGTGGCAAGCTCCGTGTCAAAGCCGGTGAATACGCCGTTTTCATCGGTGTAATTCATGGGCTCGTATACGGTGTAGCCGATGATCATATTGCCCTTTTCCTGAATGTAGGCCAGGTCGCTGTCCGCGGCAGCTTCCGCAGCCGGGGCTTCTTCAGCGGCAGCTTCTTCCGCCGGGGCTTCTTCCGCAGCAGCCTCTTCCGCCGGGGCTTCCTCGGCAGGCGCTTGTGCAGCAGGCTGGGCGCAGCCGAACGCCGCCAGGGCGAGCATCATAAGGGCAAGGGCAAGAGCAAGTTTCTTCATGGTTTGTATCTCCTTAAAAATTCATTGTGTTCCATTCGATGGACCGGGCTTGGATTTTCCCGATGGAAAGAGTATACTACATTGCTTTAGCAAAGTAAAGTACTAAATTGATATTGCGCTACATTTTTTTTGTTGGCCAAAGGGGATAAAACCAATATATAGGTAGAAAAAGGCAAGCAAGGGGAAAAAATCCATAAGGGAAGCCGGCAGACCCCTTGCGGGAAGATGGGGAAATGGGCTAGAATGAAACCAAGGGTCAATGGAAAACGACCGCATTCTCAATATGGATCGATTACATCTACAAACGGAGGCATATCTATGACAAAGTACACCAATTCCATCGGCGTAAACGTACCGGCATTGCTGCTGCCCCGGCCGGGCGTAGACATGACCAAGTGGGCTGTGGTAGCCTGCGATCAGTATACCTCCCAGCCTGCCTATTGGCAGGAGACCGAGGCCATTGTGGGGGACGCTCCCAGCACGCTGCGGATCATGCTGCCCGAATTATATCTGGACGGGCCGGACGAAGCGGAGCGGATCGCGTCCATCAACGCCCACATGCAGGGATATATGGACACCGGCGTCCTGGAAAACAAGGGGGAGGGCTTTGCCTATGTGCGCCGCACGGTGGATGGCAAGACCCGCCAGGGCCTAATCGTTGCCCTGGACCTGGAGGATTACGACTATACCAAGGGTTCCACCACCCTGATCCGGGCCACGGAGGGGACGATTGTGGAGCGGATCCCGCCCCGGCTGCGGATCCGAAAGGACGCGCCCCTGGAAATGCCCCACATCCTGGTGCTCATCGACGATCCGGGCCGCACGGTGATCGAGCCCATTGGCCAGCAGCTGGAGCGGACGGAAAAGCTCTATGACTTCGACCTGATGCAGGGAGGCGGCCACATCGAGGGGTATCTGGTAAAGGAGCCGGCCCAGATCCAGGGGGCCATCCAGGCCCTGGAGGCGCTGATCCAGCCGGAAGCCTATCGGGAGAAATACGGCACCGACCAAGCGCCCCTGCTGTTTGCCATGGGGGATGGCAACCATTCCTTTGCCACCGCCAAGGCCAACTGGGAGCGGATCAAGCAGGAAAAGGGCCTGACCGGCCAGGACGAGCATCCGGCCCGGTACGCCCTGGTGGAGTTGGAAAACGTCCACGACACAGGCATCATCTTCGAGCCCATCCACCGGGTGATGTTCGGCGTGCCCCAGGACGCCCTTTCCTGGCTGCAAGCCAAGCTGGCGGAGCAGAACGGGGATTGCAAGCTGGTAGCCTTCCAGGATCTGGCGGCCGCAAAGGCTGCCGCCGCCAAGGAGAGCGGCCACGCCCTGCCCTTTGTGACCCAGGCGGGGGCCGGCTATTTGCTGGTACCCCAGCCCGTCGCCCAGCTGGAGGTGGGCACCCTGCAAAACGCCCTGGACGTAATGCGCACGGCGTTCCCCGATTGCACCATCGACTACATCCACGGGGAAGACGTGGTGCTGGAGCTGGGCAGCAAGCCGGGCAACATGGGCTTCCTGCTGCCCCCCATGGATAAGAGCGCCTTCTTCCGCACCGTGATCTTCGACGGCGCCCTGCCCCGCAAGACCTTCTCCATGGGCGAGGCCCACGAAAAACGCTACTATCTGGAGTGCCGCAGCATCGAGGCGTAACGGCCCGGCCCCAGAAAGGGGCGCTGCCCGCGCCCCGGAACACCCTATCCCCAAGGGACCGGCCGCCCCAGCATACGCCGCGGCGCCGGTCCCTTGCCTTGGCCCAGGCGAGACGATTATGCAGAGCTTCCTTCATTCCATTTCCGCTGTGCTGGTGATCCTCCTGCTGGCAGGCACCGGCTATCTCCTGGCCCGGGCGGGCTGGCTCCGCTCCGACCATAAGCCCATGCTGTCCCGGGTTACCATCAACCTGGGCATTCCCTGCATCTGCATCCATAACATCACCGGGAATTTTACCCGGGCCTCCCTCATCCAGGCCGCGCCCATGCTCCTGGCGCCCCTGGCCGCCAATCTGCTGTCTGCGGCCCTGTGTATGCTAATCGCCCGGCTCCTGGCCCTGCCCCGAAAACGCTGGGGCGTG
Source organism: uncultured Eubacteriales bacterium (assembly GCA_900542615.1). Lineage (GTDB taxonomy): Bacteria > Bacillota > Clostridia > Christensenellales > CAG-138 > Pelethousia. Next base: position 5,960 of record UQOG01000107.1, read on the forward strand.
TTCGTGGTGATGGCCGCCTTTAGCAACACCATCTTCATCGGCTTGCCCATGGCCCTGGAGCTATTCGGGGACGGGGCGGTACCCTATGTGATGTGCTATTACCTGATCAATACCGCCCTGTTCCAGACCCTGGGCATCGCCTGCCTGGAATGGTCCGGCCAGGGGGAGAGCCGCACCAGCCTGCCCCAGATGCTGCTGGGCCTGCTGAAAAAGCCGCCGCTGGTATCCCTGTTCGTTGCCCTGGCCCTGGTATGGTGGGACATCCCCCTGCCCGGGGCCCTGCAAAGCTATGCCGGCTATGTGGGGGACCTGGTGGCTCCCTTGGGCCTCTTATATACCGGCCTGGTCATCTATGAGCGCGGCCTCTCCAACCTGCGGCTTCAACGGGGCATCCCCCTTATGCTGCTGCTGCGGTTCGTGGCGGCCCCGGGCCTATGCCTGGGCTTCTGCCACCTATGGGGGGTGACGGGCCTGGCCCAGGGGGTGTTTACCATGGAATCCGCCCTGCCCACCATGACCCAAAGCGTGGTCATGGCCGGGCTCCTCGGGGCGGACGAGGATTACGCGGCCCTGGGGGCGGCTGTCTCTACCTTGCTGTCGTTTGTGATGATCCCTCTGGTGATGCTGGCGGTATGAGCCGCGTTGGCGGGTTGCTCCGGCCGGACGGGGGGGGCGGCGGCGTTTGGCCGGCC
>UQOG01000108.1 GCA_900542615.1 uncultured Eubacteriales bacterium
GGCGGAAGAAGCGAGGCGGAAGCCCAGTGAGCAAGGGAGTTGAAGGAAGCCGCTTCGGCGGCGACGTACAACGACCTTTGCGAACTGCGAGGGGGGCGGAGCTCCCACACAGAGCCTCTGGCGGGGCGCTGGTGGAGGCACGGGGCTTCGCAAAAGCCCGGCACGGCGGGGGATCAGCGCAAAAAAAGCCGGCAAAAGCTGCCGGCGAAAAGGGCTAACGGACTTCCCGTGTCGAGGAAAGATCAATCTGCCACGTAGGGCAGAAGGGCAACGATGCGGGCGCGCTTGATGGCGATGGCCAGCTCGCGCTGGTGCTCGGCGCACACGCCGCTCATCCGCCGGGGCATAATCTTACCGCGCTCGGTGATGAACTTGCGCAGACGGGCGGTATCCTTATAATCGATATGGCTCAGCTTATCTACGCAGAAGGCACACACCTTGCGCCGCGATTTGCGGGGACGGGGCCTCATTTTGCGTTCTTCCATGGTGATCTCCTTTCAAAAACTAGAAGGGGAGTTCGTCGTCCTCAATGTCGGCAAAGCCGTCGGCCGCCGGGGCAGCAGGAGCCTGATGCCGGCCGCCGCCATAGCCGCCGCCGAATCCGCCGTCGCCGCCCTCCTGGCTGCGAGGGGTGAGGAATTCAACGTCGTCCGCGATAATTTCGGTAACATACCGTTTGGTGCCATCCTTGGCGTCGTAGGTACGGGTTTGCAGCTCGCCTACCACGGCAACCTTCCGGCCCTTGGCCAGGTATTTGCCGCATACGTCCGCCAGCTGCCGCCAGGCCACTACGTCAAAGAAATCCGACACCCGTTCCCCAGCCTGGTTGGGAAAGCGGCGGTTCACCGCAATGCGGAAGGAACATACCGATACGCCGTTCCCGGTGGAACGTACGTCCGGATCCTTGGTCAAGTTGCCGATCATGAATACTTTATTCATCCTTGCCGCGCCATCCTTTCCTGGGACTTATGGTATGCGTGGGTCATGAAAGCCTTAGGCTTCCTTGCGGGTAACCATGTAACGCAGAATGGATTCGTCGTTTTTGAAATTCCGCTCCAGCTCCCGGGGCAGTTGGGGGTCTGCGGCAAAATCCACCAGCACATAGTAACCTTCGGTCTTATAGTCGATGGGATATGCGAGCTTTTTACGGCCCCACTCATCCACCTGCTCGACTTCGCCGCCATTGGCAGCGATGATGCCGGAAAACTTTTCGACGACAGCCTTGATGGCTTCATCCTCCAGTTCCGGCGTGACGATGTACAGCACTTCGTACTTGTTCACGCGTTTCACCTCCTTATGGTCTAATGGCGTTATGTCCAGCATAACGCAAGAAGTACGTTAGCGACCTATTATACCATGGACGCAACCCCGGAATCAAGTACTATATATGGGAAAAAACTACGCCGGTGCTACGTCCACGGCGATAGTCGCGCCCCGGCGGGCGAGGTTGCCCTGGGGCAGTAGCCCGCGATAAGGGGTCGCTACCAGCTTTTTCCGGGTGAAGGACGGAGCGGGGCAGGGTTGGGCGAAAGGCCGGGTTTTTGCGTTGCCCTTTGGCGTTGATGGAAATTCCAGCGGCCCGGGGGGGCGGCGGCAGGACGCGAAGCGTCCTGAAAGCGCGGGGCCGGGGCCTTTGGCCCCGGCCCCCGCACTTTTGTTTGGCAGGCCCGGGGACCCAAGGGCCCCCGGGCCGCCAAACGCCGCCGCCCCCCTTCGGGAGGCCGGGGCCTACATATCCGCGTAGGCTTCCAGGTTGCCCTGGCGCTGGGGCCGGTTATCCCCGTGGCGGGTAAAGAACATGGTGAGGAAGGAAAGGGCCACGCACAGGGCGGCGTAGGGGAAGAGGGTAAAGTACCCAACATGCTCCAAAAGGGCGCCGCTGAGGATGGGGGTAACGATCTGGGCGGCCATGGAGAAGGTGTAGTAGTAGCCGGTGTACTTGCCCACGGAGCCCAGGCGGCTGATCTCCACCACCATGGGATAGCTGTTCACGTTGATGGCAGCCCAGGAGAAGCCCACCAGGGCGAAGATGCCATAGAGGGCGGGGGAGAAATCCGAGGCTACCAGGGCGCCGGCGGCAAAGCAAAGGGCCAGGATGGCCACGCCCATCAGCACGGTCTTTTTCCTGCCGATGCGGCTGGCCAGCAGGCCGATGGGGATATAGGAGACCACGGCCCCCGCGGTGGCGATGAGCAGGCAAGTGCTGGCCTGGCTCACCCCATGGCCCCAGACGGTCTGGGCATATTTGGTAAAGGCGGTGGTGACCGCGTTGTAGCCCATATACCAAAGGGCTACGGAGCAAAGGATCAGGTATAGGCTCCGGCGCACCGGGGGCGGCAGGGCGGCCTGGCCGGCGGCCGGTGCGGCGGGTTGGCCGGCCGCGTCCTCGTCTTGGGGCTGGATGCCGGTCTCCCGGATGGTGAGGCGAAGGATCGCCACGGACAGGGCCATGATGCCCGCCACCGCCAGGAACAGGGGCATATAGTTGGGCAGCCCGGTGGCCGGCTCCTTGACCAGCAGCTTGATGGCCAGGATGGTATATACGCCCCCCAGAGCCCCCATTAGATTGATGATCGCGTTGGCCTTGGAGCGCAGGGGCTTGGGGGTAAGGTCCGGCATCAGGGCCACGGCGGGGGAACGGTAGGTACCCATGGCGATGAGCAGCAGCCCCAGCACCACCATGAACATGAGGAGGGAGCCCGGGCGGTCAAACAGGGGCAGAAGCACGCATAGCGCCACAGCCCCAATGGTTCCGCCTACAATGAAGGGCATCCGGCGGCCGGCCCGGTCGCTGAGGGCGCCGAACAGGGGAAGCATGAACAGGGCCAGGATGTTGTCCAGGGACATGATGAAGCCGGATATGGTATCCCCCAGGCCAAAGGTATTTTTTAGGATCAGGGGGATGATGTTATCATACATCTGCCAGAATGCCAGAATGGAAAAAAAGGCCAACCCCACAAAAATGGTTCGCCTATAGTTGAGCTGCATAGCCGACCTCCCGAAAATATGGTATACTAAATCCAAGAAGAAAAGCGTATAGATTCTATCTTAGTATACCGGCAAATCCCATATATTGCAAGGAGGCAGCGCGCCCATGTCCCGAATCCTATTGATCGCCACCGGCGGAACCATTGCCAGCGTCCCCTCGCCGGACGGGCTGGCCCCGGCCCTGTCCGGCCAGCAGCTATTATCCTGCCTGCCCAGCCTGGCCTGCCAGGTGGATTGCATTGACCTGTTCAATATGGACAGCTCCAATATCCAGCCGGAGGAATGGCAGAAAATGGCCAAAACCGTGCTGCTGCATATGGGGGATTACGACGGGGTGGTGATCACCCACGGCACGGATACCATGGCCTATACCGCCTCCATGCTGACGTTTTTGCTGCAAAATCCCCCGTTGCCAGTGGTGCTCACCGGCTCCCAGTGGCCCATCGTCCGGCCGGATAGCGATGGAAGGGCCAACCTGGCCCATGCCATCCTGGCGGCCAGGCGGCTGGCGGGGGGCGTATATATTTGCTTTGGCAGTGCGGTGATGCGGGGATGCCGGGCGGTCAAGACCCGCACCACCTCCCTGAACGCCTTTGAATCCATCAACGCCCCCTATGTGGGTACGGTGGTGGACGGCTGCTTCATCGATCTGACTTTGCAGCAACCGGACCCGGAAAAGCATTTCCGCTACTATTCCAACATTGAGCCCAACGTGGCCCTGGTGAAGCTGATCCCCGGCACCACGGCCAAGCAGCTGTCCATCCTGTCCGCCTGCGATGTAAAAGGGGTGGTGGTGGAAGCCTTCGGCTTGGGAGGCGTATCCAACTTCCGGCGAGACCATGCGGAAGCCCTTCGGGGGCTGATGAAGCAGGGCATCCCGGTGGTGCTCACCTCCCAATGCCTATATGAGGCCAGCACGCCGGATCTGTATGAGGTCAGCCGGCCGTTGCGGGAGGCAGGGGTGATCTCCGCCGGGGATATGACCACCGAGGCCGCGGTCACCAAATTGATGTGGGCCCTGGCCCAGGCTAAGGACGTGGAGGCTATCCGGGACTTGATGCTCCAAAATATTTGCGGCGAAATCACCCAGTAGCCCCCGCTTCGCTCAAAAGAGATTGTAGATACTTAGGGTCTCGGCGGCGTCCATCTGGGCGGTGAGCTGTAGGATGGTTTGCAGCTCCGTGAGCAGGTTGCCCGCCTCGTCCATAACCGCCAGGTTCCTGGCGCTGAACAGGGTGGCTTTGAGGGCATAGACATCCTCGTGGTTCAGGAATAACTTCAGGGTTTCCTCCGCCTGGCTGAACCGCTGGCAAAGCGCGTCCAGCACCGGGACCGCAGCTTGCACATCATGGCCCAGGACCAGATCCTGGGCTTTTTGCGCGCCCGCGCGCAGCTCCCGGGTCAGGGAAAACAAATACCGGGGCGGGACGATCAGGATAAACAGCAGGATTAGGAAGGCCAACAGGGCCGCGCCGTGGCTCACCAGAGGGAACTTGGATTTTCTCGTCATGGCTGTCCGTCCTCTACCGTTACCGAAAATACCCCGGCGCCGTATTTTGCCTTGCATTGCAGGTGCAGGGTATTCCCCATGAGAAATGCATAAAAGACCTGGTCCGGCTGGGCGGTACCCGTCCTGGCCAGCTGCGCCTGGAGCCAGGGCAGGTCGTGGCCTGCTTCCTGTAGCGCGTCCTGGCGCACCCTGCCATCCTGGATCAGCATGAAGGGCGGCCGGTCGTCCGGCGGCGGCAGGGACATGGCGCCGTAGCTGGGGGTCTGGCTGATGCCCTTGCGCAGGATGGAAAGCTCCCCGTTGGTCTCCAGCACCGCATAGGATACCTCCGTTATGTCGAAGACCCCGTCGTTACGCAGCTGCTCCATCAGGTCGTTTAAGGAATAGCGGGCGCCCCGAAGAGCCTGCTCATTTACCACGCCCCGGGCAATCAAAAGCAGCGGCGTCCCGCAAAGGATGTGCCGGAACCCCTGGCTTTTCAACGAAAGAAAGGATACTGCCATCTGCACCAGGAACAGGGCCAGGATGGGCAGGATCCCATACAGCAGCGGGATGGAGGCATCGGCAGCCGGTTCGCTGGCCAGCTCCGCCAGCAGCAGGGTCACGATCAGGTCAAAGGGCTGCAGGTCCCGCAGCTGCCGCTTCCCCGTCATGCGGATCACCACAAACACCAGCAAATATAAAATGATGGAACGAATAAACAGGTTGATCATGGCCCTAGTATGCCCAGGAAGAAAAGCCCCATTCCAAGGGAAGCCCCACGCAAAAAACAAAAGCTACCTTCTTATACGCCCCCGGCCGCAGCATCCTCACCGCGCGTATGCGCCCCCCTAACCTGGCTATTGGGGCAGCGCAGCAAGTATCCTATTTTGCATGGCCCCAAGGGCAAAGCTCTGCGTTTCGCAATAAAAGAAGAAGGGGAAAAAGGCTTGCGCAAGCCCAAACGACATGCGCCTCCCGCCTTGTCCAAGGGCCTATAACCGCCGCCCAAGCCCAACCTGCAATATAGGACGGAACAGGGCCGGAAGCCATGGCTTTGCTTTAACAACTGGTCAAACAAGCTGATACTGTAGTGCAAGCGGGGGAGAAAGCGTGACCTCGCTTTAACGCAACCGGTCTGTAGGTTAAGCGGGGAAGGGAATCCCGCCGGCATTCTCTGAGACCAAGGGATAAGGCGGGACCAAGCGGGGCCGGGAGCCATGGCTTTGCTTTAACGAAACTGCCCGAAACCAGCGGATGGAGTAGACCGAGCGGAGGACGAGGGAACCGTAGTTTCGCTTAGCCTGCGATCGTTCCGTGTGCAACCGGTTGGAACAAGCTGGCGGCACAGACCAAAGGGGGCGGAAGCCGCAGTTTTGACCTGATCGAGATTATTCCGCGTGCAACTGGTTAAAACAAGCTGATAGCGCAGGCCGAACGGTGGCGAGAATCGCAGTTTTGGCCTATGTTCCATAGCGACCGATTTGGATGAGACTGTTCCGCACACAACTGGTCGAACAAGCTGATACTGTGGGGCAAGCGGGGGGCGCGTGACCTCGCTTTAACGCAACCGGTCTGTATGTCAAGCGGGGGTGGGAATCCCGCCGTCATTCTCTGAAACCAAGGGATAAGGCGGAGCCCAACGGAGACGCAAAGCGGGCCCCGGCTTATGCTCTCGTTTTGACCGAGGGGGACCGCCGGGCCACCGTCCGGGAAAAGGTGGTAGCGACAGCGAGCCGTAGCGAGGGCGCTTGCAAGCGAGCAGGCGAGCCGAGCGTGCCTTTTCCCGGAAGAGGAGGAGCAGCAGAATGAGCGCGCTCTGGCTTTTTGTAAAAAAAGTCGGAGCAAGCGATATGTCGCTTGCTCCGACGTGGAGCGGGTAATGGGACTCGAACCCACTATCTCAGCTTGGAAGGCTAATGTGTTACCATTACACTATACCCGCGCAGCTATGGAAGGAAAAATAAAGTAAGTAAGAAGGATCGACCGCATGTCGGAGGGAAATGGTGCGGGTGAAGAGACTTGAACTCATACACCTTGCGGTACTGGAACCTAAATCCAGCGCGTCTGCCAATTCCGCCACACCCGCGCAGACTCCA
>UQOG01000109.1 GCA_900542615.1 uncultured Eubacteriales bacterium
GGGCCTTGGCCCCGCTGCGCCGCCGCCCCGGCGCACCGGCCTACCGGAAGGCAGGACCGCGCCCCCGGCAAAGCCGCTGCCCATGCCCTACGGGCAGCGGCGGCTTACACCGCCAGCCGCGGGCTACCGCCCCAAGCCGTCCACAGCCGCTGTTGCGCGACTATCGCCGTGCGCGCAGCACCGCTGTGCGCGTAGCACCGCTGTGCGCGCAGCACCGCTGTGCGCGTAGCACCGCTGTGCGCGCAGCACCGCGCAAGGCCGAGGTGGACGCAGGGAAATAAAGAAAGTATTTCCCAAACGGGAATTGTTTGTTATAATGGATCTGGAAAGAATCGGGAAGGCGTTCCGGCGCAGCGGGGGCGCCTCCTGTGAAAACCGCCTGGACCAGGCGGGTTTTTGATGTGGAAGGAAGTGCGGATCCTGTCGGATTGTGGGGGGCCGGCGTCCTGGAAAGGGAGAATGTATGCAGACCTATGGAGCGGGAAACTATGACGCCATCGTGCTGGGAGCGGGGCACGCGGGTTGCGAGGCAGCGTTGGCTCTCGCCCGGATGGGATACCGCACCTTGTGTTTGACCATCAACCTGGACGCGGTGGCGCTGATGGCCTGCAACCCGGCCATCGGCGGCACCTCCAAGGGGCATCTGGTGCGGGAGGTGGACGCCCTGGGCGGGGAAATGGGCCTGGCGGCGGACGACACCTTCATCCAGATGCGCATGATCAATACCGGCAAGGGGCCGGCCGTGCATTCATTAAGGGCCCAGATGGACAAGCGCCGGTATCATGAGCGCATGAAGCGGGCCCTGGAGGAGCAGGAAAACCTGGAGCTGAAGATGGGGGAGTGCACCCAGATCCTGGTGGAGCATGGCCGGGTGACGGGCATATTAGCGGCCGGCGGTATCAAATACGGCTGCCGGGCGGTGGTGGTGGCCACCGGGGTATATATGAAAAGCACCATCCTCATCGGCAACCATGTGACCAAGAGCGGGCCCAGCGGGCTATTGCGTTCGGAAAAGCTATCGGATTCCCTGGCGGGGCTAGGTTTTTCCATCCGCCGGTTCAAGACCGGCACCCCGGCCCGGGTCAGCCGGCGAAGCCTGGATTTCGGGGAAATGGAGCCCCAGTATGGGGATGAGCCGGCCCCCAGGTTTTCGTTTATCTCCCCATGGGAGGAGCGGGCGCAGGATCCCTGCTATCTTACCTATACCAACGCCGAGACCCATAAGATCATTCTGGAAAACATCCATCGCAGCGCCATGTACAGCGGCCTGGTGACGGGCACGGGCACCCGGTATTGCCCCAGCATCGAGGATAAGCTGATGCGGTTCCGGGACAAGGAGCGGCACCAGCTGTTCATCGAGCCGGAGGGCCGCAGCACAGGGGAAATGTATGTGCAGGGCATGAGCACCAGCCTGCCCTACGACGTGCAGGTGGACATGCTCCACACCCTGCCGGGGCTTCGCCGTTGCGAGGTGATGCGGCCGGGGTATGCCATCGAGTACGACTGCATCGACCCCTTGGCCCTGGACCTTACCCTGGGGGCCAAGCATGTGGAAGGGCTGTATTGCGCCGGGCAGATCAACGGCAGCTCCGGCTATGAGGAAGCGGCGGCCCAGGGGCTGTTTGCGGGCATCAACTGCGGCCTGTGGCTGCGGGGGGAGCCGCCCCTGCTGCTGTCCCGATCCGACGGGTATATGGGGGTGCTGGTGGACGACCTGGCCACCAAGGGCACCAACGAGCCCTACCGGATGATGACCTCCCGGGCGGAATACCGGCTGCTATTGCGGCAGGATAACGCGGACCTTCGGCTGACGGAGCGGGGGCTGCGCACGGGCCTGATCTCCCCGGCCCGGTATGATAAGCTCATGCGCAAGCGGGAGGATATGGCGCGGGCCATGGCTGCCCTGGGCGGGTCGGCGCCCCCGTCGGAGGCGCTGAACCGGCTGCTGCAGGAAAAGGGGGAGCCCCCGGTGCAGACCGGGGTCAAGCTCTTTGACCTACTGCGCCGCCGGAGCATCGGGTATACGGATCTATTGCGCATCGCCCCCTTGCCGGACATTTCCCCGGAAGCCCGGGAGCAGGTGGAGATCACCGCCCGGTATGACGGGTATATTCAAAAGCAGGCCCAGCAAGTGGCCCGCTTCGCCGCCCTGGAGGAGCGGGAGCTGCCCACGGACGTGGATTACAATACCATCAAGGGCCTGCGGCTGGAGGCACGGCAAAAGCTCAACGCCCAGCGGCCCCGGAACATCGGCCAGGCGGGCCGGATCAGCGGGGTATCCCCGGCGGATGTGGCGGTGCTGCTGGTATATCTCAAGGCAAAGGAGGGGGAAGCCCGTGGATGAAACCCTTTATACCCGGTGGATGCCCCAATTGACCCCGGAGCAGATAAGGGCCTTTGCCCTGTATCAGGACATGCTGCAGGATTGGAACAGCCGCATGAACCTGACCGCCATCACCCAGCCGGAGGAGGTGGCCAGCAAGCATTTTGCGGACAGCGTCCTGCCTGCGGCCCTGCTGCCCCCCCGGGCCAAGGTGATCGACGTGGGCACCGGCGCCGGCTTTCCCGGCCTGCCCCTTCGGATCCTGCGGCCGGACATCCAGCTGACCCTGCTGGATTCCCTGCAAAAGCGCATCGGGTTTTTGACCGCCCTGTGCCAGGCCCTGGGCTTTGCCGACGTGACCCTGCTTCATGCCCGGGCCGAGGACGCGGGCCGAAACCCGGCCCTGCGGGGCAGGTTCGACATCGCCCTGTCCCGGGCGGTGGCCCCCTTTCCCGTGCTGCTGGAGCTGACCGTCCCCTTCCTGAAGGTGGGAGGTAAGTCCCTGATGTATAAGGGCCCCCAGGCCCAAAGCGAATTGCAGGAAGGGAAAAACGCTTGCAAGGCGCTCCATTGCAACACGGAGCTGCTGCATTATGCCCCCCCTTGGGGGGAACGGTATGTGATCGTGGCCGCCAAGGCCGGCGATACCCCCAAAGCCTATCCCCGCAAGGCAGGCACCCCTGCCAAATCCCCCCTGTAAGCCTGGGGGGCCATACCATTTCATCTCATCAACCAAAGGAGTATGCCCTATGGCCGTGTTCGACTTTATCAAAGACGCCCCCGCCCGTGGCCAGACCGAGGATAAACGCCTGGCCCAGATCCCCATCCAACGGATCCAGCCCAACCCCAACCAGCCCCGCCATACCTTTGACGAGGAAAGCATCGCGGAATTGGCCCAATCCATTCGCCAGGTGGGCTTGATCCAGCCCCTGATCGTGCGCCGGGCCGGGGATCATTACGAGCTGGTGGCGGGCGAGCGGCGGTTGCGGGCCTGCAAAAGCCTGGGCATGGAGGATGTAACCTGCATCGTCCAGGCGTCGGTGGAGGAGGAAGCCTCCGCCATGATGGCCCTCATCGAAAATTTGCAGCGGGAGGACCTTTATTTCCTGGAGGAGGCCCAGTGCTATTACACCCTGCTCACCACCTATGACCTGACCCAGGAAGAGCTGGCCCAGCGCCTGGGAAAAAGCCAATCCTCCATCGCCAACAAGCTGCGGGTGCTGCGCCTCCCCTCCAGCGTGAAGGCCGCCATGAAGGAACAGGGCCTTACCGAACGCCATGCCCGCGCCCTGCTCAAGCTCAAAAACGAAAAGGAACAGCTGGCCGTGGTGCGCAAGGTGGCGGAAAAGGGCCTCTCCGTCAAGGAGACCGAACGCTTGGTGGAAAAAACCCTGGACCGGCTCTATGACGCCCGGGCCGACGGCGCAAAACCCCGGCCCATCATCGTGCGCATGGTCAAGGATTACCGCCTCTTTATGAATACCATCAACAGCGCCATCAACCAGCTCCGGGAGGCCGGTATGCGGGTAGAAGTGGATCAGCAGGACGCCCCCGACGGAGTGGATATCCACATCTTTGTCCGCCGGCCCTGAGCATTCCTTTCGTTGGGCCGCTGCCGCCGGGGGGGCGGTCAGACGGGGGGCTACCCGCCCCCTTCGCAGTTCGCAAAGGTCGTTGGGCGTCGCCGCCAAGGCAGCTTCCTTCAACTCCCTTGCTCACTGGGCTTCCGCCTCGCTTTTTCCGCCACTGGCGGCGCTCGGCTCCGCCCCCCTTTCGCTTTTGAAAAAAGCGGGGGAAAACCGGCTGGAAAACTTTTCCGGTTTTCTGGCGGATTATGCCAGCCCGCCGCTCATCAGGAGCGGCGGGCTCGTTTTGTGGATAGGAAACCGGGGCGGGAAAAGGACGGTGGATGGATCGTTTGGACGGTGGAATATCCCAGCGTTCCGGGCGGGGCGGCGGGCGCGCACAGCGCGCACAAAGCAGGGGCGGGGCCCTCGGCCCTGCCCCTGCTTTGGTTTTGTGGGGCAGGGGGCCTCAGGGCCCCCTGCCCCACAAAACGCCGCCGCCCCGGCGGCGCGACCCCTACGGCGCCCGCCTCCCCCGCGCCGACGCTGACCCGGCGGTCATGGCGCGATCCCCCCAGGGCCGCAGAAAACCGTATCAGGCCGACGGGACCGTCGCCTGGGACGATGAAGGCCGCCAGGGAATGGGGAACTGGACGTATTCCCGTTCCGGGTCCACGGCATATTTTTCATCCTGGGCGCCAGGGGTATCGTAATAGCGGTAATCCGCCAGCAAGGGGGAATAGCTGTAGACTCGTATCACGCCTTCCCCTTCGTCCACCTGCATAAAGCGCATATAGCCGCTGCCGCCCTCCTGGCCCGCCGCCTGGTAATTGCCCATCATCTGGTAGACCGTGCGGTCCTGTACCCCGTCCCCATCGTCGTCAAAGACGGCGGGAATGCAGGCCACATTGTACCGGTGGCCGCACAGCACCAGGTACAGGTTGGGACATTGGGCGACAACCTGCTGATAATAGGCCTCTCCTGTGTCCGAGCGCTCCAGCTTGGTGGTAAAATAATCGTGCAGGCACAGCACCCCCACCCGGTCGGGATGGCTGTCCAGGGCTTCCCGCACCCATTGGATGGCCGCCTCGTCCGGGGCGTATCCCATATATACGAAAATATATTGGGTATTGCCCGCCTCCCACAGGTCATAGTGGCCCCGGTTGTCCGCATAGGAGGCGGCATAGCAGGGACGTAAGGATGCTTCCGTTTCCCCGAAATAACGGGAAAAATAGGAATAGTTCCCCTCATTGGAATGCACGTCGTGATTGCCCGCCAGCACCCCGCCGGGAATTCGGGCCAGGGAAGCCATGGCCCGGACGGCTACCTCCCATTGTTCCTCCTTGTTGTAGCTGTTTACCAGGTCGCCGGTATGGACAAAATAACGCAGGTTCAGCCGTTCCTGCTCATCCCGTAAAAACCGGGTCATGGCGTAGAAGGTATCCGGCCATTTTTCGCTGTAATATTGGGTGTCGCTGAGCCAGGCGATGGTATAAACCCCATCCTGGGCGGTCAGGGCGTCCGGCTCCGGGGTGGGGGTGGGGACCGGGGTAGGCGCCGGGGTAGGCGTTGGCGAGGGCGCGGGGGTCTGGAGCAGCGCGGGAGAAGGCGCTAAGACTTGTTCCGGCGCTCCGCAGCCTGTAAAAAGCAGGCACAGCAAAAGTAAATAAAGAAAGATCCTGCGTTTCATAGCTTTATCATAGCACAAGCCTCCCCCCAGGGGAAGCGGCGAATCCCCTCGAAAAACGCGGGTTTGACAAGGGCGGGCCTTGCGCGGTACAATGGCACAAGCAACCATGAAAAGAGGGCTGGAAATGGAGCGCAATACCCCCATCCATCATAATAATAAGAAATTAAAGCGACAGCTGCTGGCGGCCAGCGAGACCCTGCATAAAAACGATCCGCCTTACCGGCGGGCCTCCAATTTGGATTTTCTCATCAGCCTGGTGATCTTTGTGACCCTGGCTCTGGCCATCCGTATGTTTGTATTCGAGCCGGTCTTGGTGAGCGGGGATTCCATGTATCCCACCCTGTTGGACGGGGAGCGGATGTTCGTGGAAAAGCTCACCTATCTGGCGGAACCGCCCCAACGGGGGGATATCGTGATCTGCCACTATCCCTTCTACAATGAAAACTGCGTCAAGCGGGTGGTGGGCCTTCCCGGGGAGACCGTATCCGTCCATTCCGGCCAGATCTATATCGACGGCCAGCCCCTGGACGAAAGCCAATACTGGGATGGGGTGATCTATGCGGATATGAACCCCCAAAAGGTGCCGGAAGACCATGTGTTCGTGGTGGGGGATAACCGAAACTACAGCACGGATAGCCGGGAACGTACCGTGGGCCCCCTGCCCTATACCCAGATCTTGGGCAAGGTGCATTATGTGATCTGGCCGGTCTCCCATTTCCGCAACGTATATACGGACGTTTCCCCCATGGAAGGGGTGGCGTACGTCCCCCCCAACGGCCTATTCCTCTGGAGCCGGTAGCGGCGGCGGAAGCTGCGCGCCCTATGCTTGTAAGGCGGATCCTGCCAGCGGCGGCATAAACCCCAGCGCCCAGGGGGGCGGCGGCGGGGCGCGAAGCGCCCTGAAAGCGTGGGGACCGGGGCCTTTGGCCCCGGTCCCCGCGCTTTTGTT
>UQOG01000110.1 GCA_900542615.1 uncultured Eubacteriales bacterium
CCTAAAAGGGCCGCGATCTTCCATTCGCCAGAGGTTTTTCGACAAGCTGAGCCGCGCTGCAAAGCCTTGCAGCGCGGCCGTTTATTTTGGAGGAGGTTGATAGTGGATGGCCGCCCGTGCGGGCGGGAAGAACGCCGGCGGCTTATGCCGGCGTGGGCGGGGATTGGAAAACGGCGGTAGGCCGTCCTATTGGAGCCGCTGCATGACCTGGAACAGGCGCTGCTTTTGCTCCGGGGTAAGCATGGGGGCCAGCTTCTGGGCTACGCCGCTCAGCTCCGCCGGGTTGATGACGCCATTTTCCCGGGCGGCCCGTAGCTCGGCAAATAGCTCCTGTTCGCTTTTGCCCTTGTATTGTTCCACAACGTGCTGTACGTCCTGTAGCTGGCTGGGATCCAGGCTCTGGGCCTGGCGGGCTAATTCGTCCAGATCGGGCCGGCCGCTGGCTTTGCAGCCCCGTAACGTGCGTTTCATAAGATCACCTCCCTTTATTTGTATGCAGGGGGCAGCCCATAGGTTCACAATAGGGGGAAAAAGCATATCCTGAAATAGGAGCAGGAAAGGAGGGCGCAACATGCAGCGTATCGCACCCAATGCCATGCCGCCCCGAAAGAGCGGCGCGAATCAGCCCTGCGGCGGCAAGGGCGAGGAGGAATCCCCGGCCTACCGCATGGCCAGGCGCATCCAACGGGAACAAGGGCCCCAGCGGGCCACCCAATATCTAAACGCCATGGAGCCCTTTTTGGCCCCGGCGGAGCGGGCCCATATCGCGGAACGGCTGGGCTTGCGGCTATCCACCCCCGGCAACGCCCCGTTTACACCCCCTACCCATGGGCCGGAGGAAGGCGGAAGCTGCCAGGGGAACGGGTCGCAGGGGCCTAAACCCAACGGGCCGGGCATGGGCGGCGCGCCGGGCATGGGGCCCATGCCCGGGTTTGGGGGCAACCGGGGCTTCAACGGGCTGGGAAGCATGGGGAGCCTGATGCAGATGATGCAGATGTTCCAAGGGCTTTCGGGAAACGGGCCGGGCTGGAACAACGCCATGGGCAACCCGGTGCAGCTGGCCCAGATGCTGGGCAGCCTGTTGGGCGGCAATCGGGGCTGATCCACGCCCCTGCGCCTGCCAAAAGCCAGAATCAGAACAGATTCATCCTATGATTCCAAATACATTTTGTTGTCATATCCCGTCGGTATATGTATACTGTTACAAGGAACATGCCGCCGGAAGGGCCGGCGGCCTTTGGAAGGTGAAGCGATATGACACAAAGGATCTATGAAAACATTCCCGTAGTGGCTTTGCGGGGGCTGGTGGTGCTGCCCGGGGAGCTGCTGCATTTTGACGCGGGCCGGGAAAAAAGCGTAAACGCCCTGCGGGAAGCCATGCGGCGGGACGACCTGATCTTTCTGAGCGCCCAGCGGGACGCCCGCAAGGCGGAAATAACCCCGGAGGATATTTTCGAGACCGGCACCCTTTGCAAGCTGCGGCAGATGCTCACACTGCCCGGGGACAGCAACCGGGTATTCGTAGAGGGGCTATGCAGGGCCACGGCCGCATCCATTGCGGACGGGGATGCCTTTATGACGGCGGATATCGCCTGCCTGGAAGACAAGGACCATGATCCGGCGGAGGCGGAAGCCCTGCACCGGCGGCTGAGCAGCGCCCTGGCGGAATACGCCACCATGAGCACCCGTATGAATTCCGACGCATTGGCCAGCATAGAAAGCAAGGAGATCCCGGGCCCCTATGCGGATGCGGTGGCCAACGCGGTGATGCAGAAGGCGTCCGAGCGGCAGCCCTTCCTGGAGGAGAGCGATCCGGTGGAGCGGATGAAGTGGGTGCTGCGGTTCATGGGCAAGGAGATCGAGATCCTGCGGGCGGACCGGCGCATCGCCAAGGAGGTCCAGACCCAGCTGGACAAAAACCAAAAGGAATATTACCTAAGGGAGCAGATCAAGGCCATTCGCAAGGAGCTGGGAGACACCCAGGCCACAGAGGTGGAGGCCATGCGGGAACGGCTGGAAAAGAAGGACATGCCCCCGGAGATCCGGGAAAAGGTGGAACGGGAAATCGAGCGCTATGGGGATCTGCCGGCGGGCAGCCATGAGCAGCCGCCCCTGCGGACCTATATCGAGTGTATGCTGGAGCTCCCCTGGAAGGAGGAGACGGAGGACAACACGGACCTTGCCAACGCCAGGGCCGTGCTGGAGGCGGACCATTACGGGCTGACCAAGGTGAAGGAGCGGATCCTGGAGTATTTGGCCGTGGCCAACCTTACAGGCAAGGTGAACGGCCAGATCCTGTGCTTTGTGGGCCCGCCGGGGGTGGGCAAAACCTCGGTGAGCGCCTCCATCGCCCGGGCCTTGGGCCGCAAGTTTGTGCGGATGAGCCTGGGGGGCATTCGGGACGAGGCGGAGATCCGGGGCCACCGGCGCACCTATATCGGGGCCATGCCCGGCCGGGTGGTCAGCGCCATGCGCCAGGCGGGCACCGTCAATCCGGTGATCCTTTTCGACGAGATCGACAAGCTGGCCGCCGATTGCCATGGGGACCCCTCCGCAGCCATGCTGGAGGTGCTGGACAGCGCCCAGAATTTCGCCTTCCGGGATCATTTCCTGGAGACCCCTTACGACCTTTCCAAGGTGTTTTTCATCACCACCGCCAACGACGCCTCCGCCATCCCGGCTCCCCTGCTGGACCGGATGGAGGTGATCGAGGTGCCCAGCTACCTGGATACGGAAAAGGTGCAGATCGCCAAGGGGTATCTTTTGCCCAAGCAGATGGAAAAGCATGGGCTTAAGCGGAGTATGCTCTCCCTGCCGGAGGAGCTGCTGCCCAAGATCATACGGGAATACACCGCGGAGGCGGGGGTGCGGCAGCTGGAGCGGACCTTGGGGGCCATTTGCCGCAAGGCGGCCTGCGAGATCGGCGAGGGCAAGCAGCGGATCCGCATGACCCGCACCCGCCTGGTGGAATACCTGGGCCAACCCAAGCGCCGGGACCGGGCCGCGACCTGGCCGGATGCGGTGGGAGTGGCCAACGGCCTGGCCTGGACCAGCGTAGGCGGCGAGCTGCTGGAGGTGGAGGTGGCGGCCATGCCCGGCAGCGGCAAGGTGGAAATGACCGGCCGGCTGGGGGATGTGATGCAGGAAAGCGTCCGGGCAGCCATGACCTTTGTGCGGGCCCATGGGCATATGCTGGGCATTGGGAGCGCGGTGTTCAAGGATATGGACATCCATGTCCACGTGCCCGAGGGGGCGGTGCCAAAGGACGGCCCCAGCGCCGGCATCACCATGGCCACGGCCATTGCCAGCGCCTTATCCGGCATCCCGGTGAAGGCCGACCTGGCCATGACCGGCGAGATCAGCCTGCGGGGCAATGTATTGGCCATCGGCGGCCTAAGGGAAAAGCTGCTGGCAGCCGTACGCAACGGCATTTCCCAGGTGGTGATTCCCCTGGAAAACAAAGGGGATCTGGACGACGTGCCCCAGGAGGTAAAGGACGCCCTGCACATCATCTATGTAAAAACCGCCATGGAGGTGCTCCACGCGGCGCTGACCCATATGCCGGCGCCAACGGATAGCTATACCCCGGTGGCCAGCCACCCGTCTGCCGCCCAAGGGAGCATGGTGATGCGGGATACGGACCGGTAAACAAGGAGGCAACATGGAACCCTTTGCCATCAAACAGGCGACCTTCCTCACAAGCGTGGGGCTGGGTACGCCCTATCCCCCGGCGGTGGATACCGGGGTGGAGATCGCCATGGTGGGCAAATCCAACGTGGGGAAATCCAGCCTGATCAATTCCCTGTGCAACAACTTCAAGCTGGCCCGGGTATCCAGCAGCCCGGGTAAGACCCGGTTGATCAACTATTTCCTTATCAATCGGGAATTCTACCTGGTGGACCTGCCGGGCTACGGCTTTGCCAAGGCCCCAAAAACGGAACAGCAAAAGTGGGGCCAACTGATGGAAAGCTATCTTTCCAGCGGCCGGGTGACCCATATCTTCCTGCTGCTGGATATCCGCCATGCCCCCACCGCCGAGGATAAGCAGATGTTCCAGTGGATCCTATATTATGGGGTTCCCTTCACCCTGGTGGCCACCAAGTCGGATAAGCTGGCCAAAAGCAAACGGGCCCAGGCCGCCAACGCCGCAGCCAAGCTCCTGGGCGCGCCTCCCGCAGCCCTGGCCTACTCCAGCGAAACCGGCGATGGACGGCAAACGCTGCTGGATACCATGGGAAATATTGTGAAAGACCATATTTCCTTACATAATCCAAAAACGCCTATTGACATAGATACGTCCCTTTTGCATAATATGGAATGAAGATCAAGCAGGTCTGCATTTATTTTCTAGTACCGGAGGAAGGGAAATGGCTCTGAAAAAGTGCCCGCGCTGTGAAATCAACTACGTCCGCGAAGGTGAAAAGTATTGTGATGTTTGCAAGCGCTACAGAAAGGGCGAAGTGGATACGGAAGAAACGGCGCCCCTTTGCGCAGAATGTGGAGAACGTCCTGCTGTGCGGGGTAACGACCTTTGCGCCATCTGCCTGCGGGAAGCCCGCCGGCAGGCCAACCTATCCAAGCTGACAGAGGAGATCCCTTCGGAAATGGATCTGGATCAGGTGGATATGGACGATATGGAGGTGCCCCTGGGCGGCGATGACGAGATCCCCGAGCGGGAATTGGAGGAGATCGACCGGGAGCTGAGCGGCGATATGGACGACGAGGACCAGGAGGAGGAAGATCCCTTCTCCGATGACGAATAAAAGCAGGCGCCCTTTGGGCCCCAGCGAACAGTACGGAGGTGCAGGCCATGGGTATTTACGCTTTGGGTGACCTGCACCTTTCCCATGCCTCCAGCAAGCCCATGGACGTGTTCGGCCCCAATTGGGCCGGGCATGAGCAGCGGATCCAGGCCGCCTGGACCGCCATGGTGGCCCCCCAGGATATCGTGCTGCTTCCCGGGGACATCAGCTGGGCCATGCATATGGAGGAGGCTGCCCCGGACCTGGCGTTTATCGCCGGCCTGCCCGGCCGCAAGGTGCTGCTGCGGGGCAATCACGACTATTGGTGGAGCTCCCTTTCCAAGGTGCGCAGCCGCTTGCAGCCCGGCATGTACGCCCTGCAAAACGATTGCATCTGCCTGGACGACTGGGCCATCGTGGGGACCCGGGGCTGGGTGTGCCCGGGCAGCGCCTTATTCGATCCATCCCGGGACCAGAAGCTCTACGACCGGGAATGCATCCGCCTGGAGCTTTCCTTGCAGGCGGCTCCCCCAAGCCTAAACAGGATCTGTATGCTCCATTACCCCCCCTTCAACGAAAAACGCCAGCCCAGCGGCTTTACGGAGCTGCTGGAAGCCTATGGCGTGCGGTATGTGGTCTATGGCCATCTCCATGGCCGCTCCTGTAAAAACGCCTTCGAAGGGGAACGCAACGGCATCCAATACCACCTTTGCTCCGCCGACCACTTGGGCTTTGCTCCCAAGCGTATCCTGGAGGGATGACCCCTCTCCCGGTTTCCCCCGTTTGCCGCCAGGTGGCGGCTTTTTTATTTTATTTTCCCTCCCATTATTGACATATGCCAATAACAATGCTATAGTAAACCCACAAAAACCCGAGGAAGGAGAGAGCCCATGCCTAGGCCCATTCGATGCAGGCGAATCTGTGAGTTGCCCCGGAACGTCGCCTTCGGCCCGATGGGCAAGCAGGCGGAAAAGGGGATCGTGATGGGTGTGGATGAGTTTGAGAGCATCCGCCTGATCGACCTAGAAGGCCTCACCCAGGAAGCCTGCGCCGCCCAGATGGGGGTAGGGCGCACCACAGCCCAGGCCATTTATGGCAGCGCCCGGCGAAAATTGGCCCAATGCCTGGTGGAAGGTATGGCGCTCACCATCCATGGGGGAGATTATGTACTGTGCCAGGGGGATGCGCCAGGCTGCGGCCGGGGCTGCCGGCAGGGCCGGCGGTGCGGCTACAGGCACGGCGCGGATGCAACCAAAACAGAACGCTTTGAGGAGGAAACAACCATGCGGATCGCGGTAACCTATGAGGACGGGAAGGTATTTCAGCACTTTGGACATACGGAACAGTTCAAGCTCTACGACGTGGAAGAAGGCCAGGTAAAAGCCACTGAGGTAATAAGCACCGACGGCAACGGCCATGGAGCCCTGGCGCGGTTTTTACAGGAACACAAGGTGGACACCCTGATTTGCGGGGGCATCGGCGGCGGCGCCCAACAGGCCCTTGCCTTGGCGGGGATCAACCTGTACGGCGGCGTGAAGGGGGACGCGGACCAGGCGGTAGCGGATCTGTTGGCCGAGCAGCTGGCCTATGACCCCCAGGCCCGGTGCGACCATCACGACCATGCCCACGGGGCGGACCATGATTGCCATGGCCACGGCCATACCTGCGGCGGCCATTGCGGCGCCCACGAATAAAAGGGGATCCGATTTTCGCAGCGCCCCGGGGGGGCGGCGGGCGCGCGCAGCGCGCATAAAGCAGGGGGCAGGGGGCCCGAAGGGC
>UQOG01000111.1 GCA_900542615.1 uncultured Eubacteriales bacterium
GTCGCCGTCGGGCGTGATGTCGCCGTCGGGCGTGATGTCGCCGTCGGGCGTGATGAGGCCGTCATCGCCGCCGGTGGCCAGGGCGGTCATAGCCGTCATGGTAAAGACCATGGCCACTGCCAACAGCAGGGCAAGAAACTTACGGGTTGTACGCATAGGAAATTCCTCCACGTGTTGAATAATTTTAGGCAAAAAATGGAAAAGCGTTGTAAACCATATATATATATTAGACGACTTTCTTGCTTTCGTCAAGAATTTATGGAAGTTTTTTCCATAATTATGTAGAAAAAGATTGTGTTTTTCTGGGTGAATCCATTTTTTCCCTTATCCGGCTCCTATCCTTAAAATTAAAAAAGGCCCCTGCGGGCCTTTATCTGTTCGATAGCCGTTTACGCTTCCAGCTTGCGGATGACTTCATCCATATAGGTACGGACCTGCTCAATATCCTTATCGATCTGCTTGCGCACCTCGTCCAGGCCGCCGGCAAACTTTTTGACCCCGCGAATGTATACGAATACCTCCAGGATCACCTGCCGGCCATAGATATCCTGGTCAAAGTTCAGCAGGAAGGTTTCCACGGTGGGGATGGGGATATCGTCGTCCGAGGGGCGCAGGCCGATGTTGGTCATGCCCCGGTAGTATTTGCCGTCCATATGGGAGAGGGTGCCGTACACCCCATGGGGCGGGAAAATCTTATTCGGCGCAACGCCCAGGTTTGCCGTGGGCATACCGTGCTTACGGCCGGCCGCCTTGCCGTGGACCACCTCGCCCTGCATGATGTAGGTGCGGCCCAGCAGCTCCCGCATCCGGGGGAAGTCCATGGCTTCGATGGCTTTTATAATGGCCTGGCTGGAAACCGGCTCCCCCGCAAAGCATACCGTGGGTACGGTCTCCACCGTAAAGCCGTAGGCTTCACCCAGGGCGGCCAGGGCGGCGGCGTCCTTGGCATCGGCGCCAATGGTCGCGTTCTCCCCCACCACCACGATTTTGGCGTGGAGGGCCTTGGCCAATACCTCCCGGGCAAAGGTTTCCGCGTCCATCGCCTCCATTTCCTTGGCGGGCGCGGATACCATCCATTCTACGCCGGTTCCCTCCAAGAGGTATTCCTTTTCTCTCTCGGTATAGATCACGGGTTTTTCCGTCTGTGCAAAGCTCAAAAGCACCGGCGTAAGGTCCAGATGGGAGCAGAGCTTTTCTATCACCGCCTGATGCCCCAAATGCATCCCGTCGAAATGGCCAAAGGCTACGCAGGCCGGCATTTGCAGCGTCTCAAAAAGGTTGGTAACATGCTTCATAGTGAAAATCTCCTGGTTGCAATCGCAAAATGATCGTTTCGCACCCTTGCGAATACAAGGACGGCGGCCCTGCGGCGCACCGTGTTTGCCGCCGCCTTGTTTTGTGGAATGGGCTAGCCCAGGTTTAGTTTTGCTTCTTTTCGATCATGGCTCAGCCCTCCTTGCTCTCGTCCACGGTGAAGATGGTGGGACCGGGGACGTGGGTGGTCAAAGCCTCCAGCGCCTTGTCGATGATCTTGCGCCGGTAAGCCTTTTCCCGGTCCAGAGGCAGGTCGGGATTGCCGGTGGGCGCGGTAAAGTCGCCGCCGAATACGATCCGGTTGGCGCCTACGCCCTTGGAAATGGATGTGAACGCGTTGATGTGGACATTGGGGATCCCCACCCGGTCCAGCTCTTTGGATATCGTTGCGCCGCAACGTGTGCAGGTGCCTCAGGTGGAGGTCAGGATGGCCGCGCCGATCTGGGCGTCCTTCAAGCGCTTGGCCCAGCTGCGTCCCATTTCCTGGCTGCTGGCCACGTTGGTACCAACGCCGCAGGTGCTGCCAAAGTAGGGATACAGCCCGCCGATCACGCCCTCCGCCACGCAATCCCGCATCACGTCCAGGGGGATGAGCCGGTGGGGATCGTCGCTGGCGGCGGTGGTGTCATAGCCGCCGTGGATGGATTCAAAAACGCCTTTTTTCAGTGCGTCCAGGCCGGTCATGTCATAGGTGCCGTAGCTGACGGCAAAGGCCTGCTTGATCTTGTCCGGATTGCCCACGGGGACCAGGCCGCCCGTAGTGAACAGGGCGATGGAGGTCTTGGTAAGATCCTGCACCGGAGGCGCCGGGGGTACGGTCTCAAAGCCCCGCAGCGGCACCTCCGTCCGGTAGGGCTTGCCGTTCAGCTTGGCCACCAGCATGTCCACCACCCGCTCGGCGCCGCTTTTTTCATGGTATGCATTGTAGCGGTGCCCGGTGGGCAGGTAGCCTTCCTTGCGGGCGGGGCCGATCTTTTCCCCTTTGGCCAGCTTGAGCGCCAGGGCCGCCAGGGCCGGCAGGGTTTTACGCATACCCACGGCGGTTTCCGTGCTGGCGATGATATAGTTGTCCTTCACATACATGTCCACCGCGGGGTTTTCCCACCACATGGCGGTGACGCTGGGCACCCCCAGCTCCCGGCGGACATAGTCGCAGACCTTGGCGCAGGCTACGCCATAGCGCCCCGCATTGAACGCCGGGCCCGCGATGAACACATCCGGCCGGTCGCGGCGGATCACCTCCGCCAGCTTGGCAAAGACCTCCGCCTCGTTGACTTCGGTGTTCACATAGTTATCACCGCAGCAAACCACGGTAGAGATGGCCATTTCGCCCTTCCAGAGCTGCTCCAGGCCCAGGGCGGGGCCCTTCTTTTCCTCTAGGATGGAAAAGCCGGTATCCGCCATGGCTTCGCCGCCCAGGCCTGCATAGAATTGATTGATATAGTGGACCGCTTTTTGCTGCATGAAATCCTCACTTCATTTCCAGCGCCCCACCTTTGGGACGCTATTCTTTGGGCGTGGGTACGATCGACTGCCCGTATGGCGGGCTGGAGATGATGGCGAAGGTAGCGGGCTCCTCTTCGGTATAGATCAGGTGCTCCACCTGGGCCTCGAAGAAAATACAATCCCCTTGGCGCACTTTATAATGCTCTTCCTCCACCATGACATGGGCGCAGCCTTCCAGCACGATCACCATTTCCTGGCCTTCGCCATGCTTATGGATGCGGCGCTCGGTGGGTTCGTTGGCCGGAAGATGCACGTAGCTGACCTGTAGGTTGCTGGAATCCTCCGGCGTAATTACCCGGTAGGAGATATTATGGTAAGCGTTGCTTTCCTGAAACAGCTCCTCCTTGCGGAACAGCCGCGGGATCTTGCCGCTGGGCATCAGGAAATACACCATATCCACCTGAAAGTATTTGGCCAGGCGCTGAAGGTTCGCAATGGAGACGGAATGCTTGTCGTTCTCCAGCCCGGAAAGGTAGGAATAGCTCATCCCCGTGCTCTGGGCCATTTGCTGCAAGGAAATGCCCCGGATCTTTCGCAAGGCGCGAATTTTGCCGCCAACAGAGATTCCTAAGTTTGCTCCCGTGTCAACTTCGTTTGCCATGTCAGTCTCCCCCTCTTGTGTGAGATAATACTATTAAAAGTATCACACGGGAGGCAGGATATCGTCAATGGTTTCCAGGAAAACCGTCTTGGAAATCATGTATTTGTGGATTCCCGCGACGCCCAAGCCGCTTTCCTTCCAACCGGTGCCGGGGGACTCGATCATTCCCTTGCTGAAATAATTGTTGACGTAGATCTGGCCGCTCTTGATCTTGTCCGCCACCCGGAGCGCCCGCTTGATATCCCTGGTGAACACGCCGCCCGCCAGGCCGTAGGTGGTGCCGTTTGCCAGGGCAACGGCCTCTTCCTCGGTGTCAAAG
The DNA here is from genome assembly GCA_900542615.1 of uncultured Eubacteriales bacterium. Taxonomy (GTDB): domain Bacteria; phylum Bacillota; class Clostridia; order Christensenellales; family CAG-138; genus Pelethousia. Next base: position 3,741 of record UQOG01000111.1, read on the forward strand.
GGGGTAACGCAGCCCACCGGCCCGAAGATCTCCTCCTGGAAGATGGTCATCTCGGGGGTCACGTCCGCAAAGATGGTCACCGGCACGAAATTGCCCTGGGCCAGCGGGCCTTCCGTATAGGGCGCGCCGCCGCACAGCAGCCGGGCGCCCTCCCGCTTGCCGGACTCGATATAGTCCCAAACGGTGGCCGCGTGTTCCTTGGAGATCAGGGTGTTCAAGTTTGCCTTGGGGTCGAAGCCGTCGCCGGGCACCAGCCGGCCTGCGGCGGCCACCATGGCCTCCAGGAACCGGTCATAGATGTTGCGCTGCACCAATATCCGGGTGCCGGAAACGCAGATCTGCCCCGCGTGGTTGGTGAAGCCGTACACCGCAAAGCGGGCCGCCTGCTGGATATCCACATCCTCGAAAAAGATGTTGGGGCTCTTGCCGCCCAGCTGCAGGGCGATGTCCTTGACCAGCTTGGCGGAATGGGCGATGATCTCCCGGCCGGTGGCGGTGCCGCCCGTCATGGATACCATGTCCACCTGGTCGCTCTCCACCAGATAATTGCCCACCTCTGCGCCGGAACCCGTTACCACGTTCACCACGCCCGCCGGGAAGCCGGCCTCCTCATACACGCCGGCCATAAGCAGCATGGACAGCACGCCCCAGCTCGGGGGCTTGATGACCACCGTGTTGCCCGCGGCCAGAATGGCGTTTACCTTCTGGCAGCCCATGAGGAAGGGCCCGTTCCAGGGCAGGATCTCCCCCACCACGCCGCAGGGGTTCCAGGTGACATAATTCAGGGTGCCGTATTCCGTGGGCACCACTTTTCCGTCCAGATGGCGGGCCTTGCCGGCGAAAAATTCAAAGGCGTCCACCGCCATGGGCGCTTCCCAATACCGGCAGGAGCCGTAGTTTTTCCCGCATTCCAGGGTTTCGATGACGGAAAATTCCTCTGCCCGCCGCTCCAGGATCCGGGCCGCCTTGAGCAGCAGCTTGCTCCGGTCTTTGGCGGACATCTTGCTCCAGGGCCCTTCGTCGAAGGCTTTGCGGGCGGCGCGGATGGCCTTTTCGCAATCCTCCTTGGTGCCCCGGTAGACCTTGGCAAAGGGCTGATTGTTGGCGGGGTTGATCACATCCACCATGTTGCCCTTTTCCGCAGGGACATATTGCCCGTCGATGTATAGCTTATAGGGTTCTGGACTTACATATTCCATCGGATTCATACGATAACCTCCCTCGCTGGAATGGATATTAACAGAGTACGAATGCGCAGGGTTCGAATTGAATCATTGGGATTCCATTTGTTTTGAGGCGAGCATCGATATTCTATAAATAATATATATAGAATGGGCGAAATATGCAAGGGGATTTTTATAGAAAATTTGAATAAAATAATATCATCGCCATTTTATACAGATAACTCAGTGTTTTGTGCCAGACAAATCATAGGTTGCCGTTCGATAAAATCAATATGTTCTAAAAATAGAATATACATAAAATAGGATGTTTTCATTTGACGCAGCCAAAGGAACCCCGCATAATATTGTTAAACCCTATATGGAACGAGGTGTTTTGCTTGTCTGTCATGCATATGAATTTCACATCCCGCGCCCTCACCCATAAAATGGACCTTTGGATTGTATATCCCACCCCCACCCTCCAGGATATGATCCAACATAAGGACGCCTATGATCCCGCCCGCCAATGGCCTGTGGTCTATATGCTCCACGGGGCCGGCGGCGATGGGTTTGAATGGATCCAGCGGGCGGATGTGGAGGCCTGGTGCTGCAAATATGGCTTTATCGCCGTATTGCCCAGCTGCCACCTCAGCTTCTATAACGATACGCCGGACGGCCGGAACTTCGCCGCCTATGTGGCCTGGGAGCTGCCCGCTATGATCGAGGCCACCTTCCACGCCTCCCCGGCAGCCAAGGACCGGTACATCATGGGCTATTCCATGGGCGGGTTCGGCGCGGTGCGCATCGGCCTATGCAACCCGGACCGGTACCGCAAGATCGCTTCCCTATCCGGCTGCATGGATGTTTCGGGCTTCATCAACGCCTTTGAAGGGGGCAGCATCTTCCGCATCCACGGGGCGCTGGCCGGTTGGCCGGATCTTCAGGGCGGCGACAACGATTCCCTGGCCCTGCTGGAAAAAGCGGCCGCCCGCAAGGCCCGGGGCGAATACGTCCCCCCCATGTACCATACCGTAGGCAAGCAGGATTTCATCTACGAATACAGCCAAGCTTGGCGCAAAAAAGCCCAGGCCCTGGGCTTGGACTTCATCTACACCGAGGGGGAAGGGATCCATGATTTCTCCTATTGGAATCCCCGCATCGACCAGGAAGTGCTCCCCTTCTTCTTCGGGAGATGACCGGGCCGCCCACGCGGTCCGATACGCGGCGCGCTATGGCCCCTGGGCTCGTCCGGATGCGCAAGCGAAAAAGAAGCCCCTTTTCCAGGCCATCGGAACGGCGGCCATGGGCCGCGTTTCAAGGGGCTTTTGGCGCTCATGCCCGCATCCCAGAGGGGCCGTTCATGCCCCTGCGGGCGATTCGCCTTGCACCGCCCGACCCGCCATGGCAAAAGCAGCGGAACCAGCGCCCGCCACGGCCTCTTGAGGCCGGCGCAGCAGGGGCATTGCAAGCTGCGGCCCGGAAACGGAACATCGTAACGCGCAAAAGACAGGCTGCCGAAACCCCTCCGGGGGGCCGGGGGCCGCAATGCAGTTCGCAAAGGTCGCGCTGCGTCGGCCCGTGGGGCCTTC